>NZ_BAAJNP010000005.1:0-482906 GCF_054558395.1 Pseudomonas sp. No.117 | reverse complement strand
TGGGGATGGGGAAGGGCGTTCCAGGCTTCTAGTTGAGCCAAGGCGCTCATGATCATCCTTTTAAAAAGAAATGTCATTTCAAAATAGCGGTTTCGGTACGCAAGACGCTCTGGCCTGGATGGATGCCAGAGCCGAAAAGGTGTGCCTGTGACTTTTTTGGTTACGAATTTCCCGAAAAGACCGGTTTCTCGACCTCGTTTGTGAAATGGCATTCCATTATCGTGCTCAGGTGGCGAGCGATCGAGCGACGTTCTCCCGGCTGGAACGGCTATCCCGGGTTCACTCCAGGCCGGCCGTCGCCGGGGGGCCCTGGCGGCGCTCGGCTGCCGGCCACATCCATTCCAACAAGAACAACAGAGAGCTTTCTATGACCAAGACCGCGAGTAGTGTGCTTGCTTCCTTCCTGGCGCTGTCCCTCAGCTCCTTCAGCGCCCAGGCCGCCTGGCCGGAAGACCGGCCGATCGAGTTCCTGGTCGCCTATGCGCCGGGCGGCAGCACTGATGTCATGGCCCGCGCGATGCAGCCCTACCTGGAGAAACGCCTGGGCGCGAAGATCGTCATCGTGAACAGGCCCGGCGCGGCGGGCGAGATCGCCTACACCATGCTGAGCAAGGCCAAGCCTGACGGCTATACGTTCGCCTTCATCAATACCCCCGGTTTCCTGAGTACCCGCGTGCAGCGCAAGGTCGGCTACGATCCGGCGAAGATCCGCCCCGTGGCGCGCATCGTCGACGACCCCACCGTGCTGGCGGTGCCCAAGGACTCCCCCTACAAGACCCTGGCGGACTTCACCGCGGCGGCCAAGGCGGCGCCCGGCAAGTTCTCGGTCGGCACCTCCGGCGTGGGGACCGATGACCACCTGATGATGGTGGAGCTGCAGCAGCTGACCGACATCAAGCTCACCCACGTGCCCTTCAGTGGCGCGTCCGAGTCGCGCACGGCGCTGATGGGCGGCCACATCAGCGCGGCCGGCCAGAACATCAGCGAGATGAATGCCGACGACGACTTCCGCGTGCTGGCGCAATTCGCCGCCGAGCGCATGCCGCAGCAGCCCAACCTGCCCACTGCCAAGGAGCAGGGCGTGGATCTGGTCATGACCTCGGAGCGGGGTATCGCCGCACCGTCCGGAGTGCCCGAGGCGGTTGAGCAGCGGATGGCGAAGGCGGTGAAGGAGGTGATCGAGGATCCGGCCTTCGTCAAGCAGGCCCAGGACCTCTCACTGCCACTCGCCTACCTGTCCGGTGAGGATTGGGCGGCCCAGATGCCCGCGCAGCTCGAGGGCTACCAGAAGCTGTGGAGCGTCTCGCCATGGGTGCAGTGAAGCGCGAAGCGCGCGGCAGCCGCCCCGACTTTCTCGCCAGCGCCATCTTCATCGGCCTGGGGGCGCTGGTGCTCTGGTCGTCGAAGGACCTGCCGTTCGGCAGTGCGGCCATGATGGGGCCGGGCTATCTGCCGGTACTGGTCGGCTCGCTGGTGATCATCCTCGGCGTCGTCATCGGCCTGCTGGGTTTGTGGCAGCACGCGGAGCCCATCGGCGCCGTGCAGCTCCGGCCCTTGCTGATCCTGCTGGCCTCGGTCGGTGGCTTCGCCCTGGCGGCCGAGTACGCCGGCTTCATCGTCGCGGCAGCCGGGCTGGTGATCTTCGGCAGCATGGCCGACCGCGAGTGGCGGCTGCGTGAAGTGCTGATCTCCAGCGTGGTGCTGACGGTGTTCGGCGTGCTGGTCTTCATCTATGGACTGGATGTCCAAATGCGTGTGGGGCCTTTCTGATGGAGTTCTTCGACGCGCTCTACCTGGGCTTCTCCGAAGCCATGAGTCCGACCAACCTGGCCTTCTGCCTGATCGGCGCCCTGCTGGGGACCCTGATCGGCGTGCTGCCCGGCATCGGGCCCACGGCGACGGTGGCGATCCTGCTGCCGATCACCTATTTCCTGCCACCCTTGGCGGCCCTGATCATGCTGGCGGGCATCTTCTACGGCGCCCAGTACGGTGGCTCGACCACGGCGATCCTGGTCAATCTGCCGGGCGAGGCCTCGGCGGTGGTCACCGCTCTGGACGGCCATGCCATGGCCAAGCGGGGGCGGGCGGGTGCAGCGCTCGCCACCGCCGCCCTGGCGTCCTTCTTCGCCGGTACCGTCGCTACCGTGGCCCTGGCCGTGGCTGGCCCGGTGCTGTCGCGCTTCGCCCTGTCCTTCGGGCCGGCGGAATACGTGGCGCTCACCATCTTCGGCCTGCTGGCGGCGACCATCCTGGCCAGCGGCTCGGTGATCAAGGCGGTCGGCATGGTCTGCCTGGGGCTGCTGCTCGGCATGGTGGGCATGGACGTGAGCAGCGGCACCACGCGCCTGACCTTCGGTTCCACCGACCTCTACGACGGCATCGACTTCGTGGTGATCGCGGTGGGTCTGTTCGGCATCGCCGAGATCGCCGTCAACCTTGAATCCCGCGAAGCCCGCGGCTCCCTCGCCGGCAAGATCACCCGGCTGTGGCCCACCCGCGAGGACTTCCGCAGGGCCTGGCCGGCCACCCTGCGCGGTACTGCCCTGGGCACCTTCCTCGGCGTACTGCCGGGCGGCGGTGCGACCCTGAGCGCCTTCAGTGCCTATTCACTGGAAAAGAAGGTGTCGAAGACGCCGGAGCAGTTCGGTACCGGGATGGTGGAGGGCGTCGCCGCGCCGGAGTCGGCCAACAACGCTGGTGCCCAGTCGTCCTTCATTCCGCTGCTGACCCTGGGTATCCCGTCCAACTCGATCATGGCCATGATGCTCGGCGCCATGATGATCCACGGCATCACCCCCGGGCCTTCGGTGATCACCAACCAGCCGGCGCTGTTCTGGGGCCTGATCGCCAGCATGTGGATCGGCAACCTGATGCTGCTGGTCATCAACCTGCCGCTCATCGGCGTCTGGGTGCGGCTGCTGCAGGTGCCGTATCGGCTGCTGTTCCCGGCCATCCTGCTGTTCTGCTGCGTCGGGGTGTACAGCGTCAACAACCGTGGCTTCGACGTCGCCCTGGTGATCATCTTCGGCTTGCTGGGCTATCTGTTCCGCAAGGCCAAGTGCGAGCCGGGTCCGCTGTTGCTGGGCTTCGTCCTCGGCCCATTGCTGGAAACCAACCTGAGGCGCGCCCTGTTGATTTCCCAGGGTGATCCTGCCGTGCTCGTCCAGCGGCCAATCAGTGCCACCCTGTTCGCCGCCTCGGCCATCCTGCTGGTGATGATGGTGTTGCCGGCCTTTCGTCGGAAGCGGGAAGAAGCCTTCCAGGAGGAAGAGGCCTGAGGTAGGCGTCGCTCCCGAGCAGGCCTCCATCGAGGTCAGCTGGGAAGCGGCGCCCGCCTGCCGCTAGCGA
Source organism: Pseudomonas sp. No.117 (assembly GCF_054558395.1). Lineage (NCBI taxonomy): Bacteria > Pseudomonadati > Pseudomonadota > Gammaproteobacteria > Pseudomonadales > Pseudomonadaceae > Pseudomonas > Pseudomonas sp. No.117. Next base: position 479,558 of record NZ_BAAJNP010000005.1, on the reverse strand, counting down.
CAGGCGACGGCGAAGGCCTGGGCGATGGTGTCGAGCAGGGCATTCTCGGAATCCTGCTTGCGCCGCGCCATGGACAGCTGGCGCATGGGAGCCGCCGTGCCGAGGGAGACCTCCCGCACCGGATAGGTGCCCAGGTGTTCCGGGCGCAGCCGGGGCAGTACCGAGACGCCCAGGCCCAGGCCGACCATGGCGATAATGGCGTCGGCGCTGGGCACGTCCAGCAGCGCCTCGCGCTGCGGCACCAGGCCGTCGACGAAGCGGGCCGCCAGCCGGCCGACCACCAGTTTGCGATCCAGCCGAATCCAGGGATACCGCTGCAGATAATGCTCGGGCGTCTGGTGCTCCAGTTGCGCCGGCACCACCAGCACCAGGGGCTCATGGAGCAGGTCTTGCCAATGCAGGCGGGCCGAGCCGCCGCCCGGTGGCCGGACCAGGATGGCCGCATCCAGGCGATCCGCTTTCAGCGCCGCGATCAGCTCGGGCGTGTTGTTCCTTTCCAGCTGTAGGGTGATGGCCGGCGCACGCCTTTGCAGGTCGGCGACCGCCTTCGGCAGCAGCGTCGTCAGGATCGACCCTGTCACCCCCAGGCGGACGCGACCGGTCAGGGGCAGGGCACGCTGGTTGCGCAGGCCTTCGAGGTCCGCCAGGGTGCGGGCCACCGTATCGATCAGCTTGAGCGCGAAGGGCGTGGGCTGCACCGCGCGCCCCGAGCGATCGAACAGCGCCTGGCCAAAGTAGGCCTCCAGCTGCTTGACCTGCAGGCTGACCGCGCTGGGGGTGAGATTCACCGCTTCCGCGGCCGCGGCGAAGGAGCCGCGCTCCAACACCGCCCGCAGCGTCATGAAGGCCTCGATTTTCATGAGAATTTCTCGTCTTTGGAGCGACAGAGAATAACTTTTCTTCACGGGTACGGCGCCTATGATGGCCAAAACGACAGGGCCAGCGCATGACTCAGACCAGCCGACTGCAAGACTACCCCTTGGCTTCCCATACCCTGCCCAAGGGCAGCAGCGCCTATCGGATACCCCGGCGCCTGCGCGCCATCCTCTCGCTGGATGACTTCGAGGTGGCCGCGCGGCGCCATCTGCCCAAGCCGTTGTTCGCCTATGTCAGCGGCGGTGCCGAGCAGGAGAAGTCGCTGCGCGGCAATCGCGCCGGATTCGACCGCTATGCCTGGGTCCCGCGCGTCTTTACCGATACCTCCACGCGCAGCCTGGAAACCACCCTCCTGGGACAGCGCTACGGCGCGCCCTTCGGCATCGCGCCCATGGGCATCAGCGCCCTGACCGCCTTCGAGGGCGACCTTATCCAGGCCCGGGCGGCCAAGGAGGCCAACATCCCGGCAATCATGAGCGGCTCCTCCCTGCTACCGATGGAAGAGGTGGTCAGGGAAAATCCCGACGCCTGGTTCCAGGCCTATGTACCCGGCGAGGACGCCAAGATCCTGGCCCTCGTCGGTCGCGTGCAGGCTGCGGGCTTCAAGACGCTGGTGGTCACCGCCGATGTGCCGGTGTCGGCCAATCGGGAGAATCTGATTCGCGCGCGCTTTTCCACGCCGCTGAAGCCGGATCTGCACCTGGCCTGGGAAGGCATCACCCACCCGCGCTGGCTGCTGGGTACCGCCTTGCGCACCCTGCTCCGGCGGGGCATGCCGCACTTCGAGAACTCCGGCGTCGGCCGCGGCGCACCCATCGTATCGGCCAATGTGATGCGCGATTTCGGCGCCCGCGATCACCTGAGTTGGCGCCACCTGGAGCTGATCCGCCGCCACTGGCCGGGCACCCTGGTGGTCAAGGGCATCCTCGCGCCGGAAGATGCCGTGCGTGCCCGGGAGTCTGGTGCGGATGGCGTCATCGTCTCCAACCATGGCGGGCGCCAGCTGGATGGCAGCCTCGCGCCCATCGCCAGCCTGCCGCAGGTGGTCAAGGCGGTCGGGCCGGATTATCCGGTGATGATCGACAGCGGCTTTCGCCGTGGCCATGACGTCCTCATGGCGCTCGCGCTGGGGGCGAAATTCGTCTTCATCGGCCGGCCCATGAACTATGCCGGCGCCGTGGGCGGCCAGCCGGGCATCAAGCATGCGATCGGCATCCTGGCCACCGAACTGTCGCGCAACCTGGCGCTGCTGGGGATCCAGCAGCCCAGCGACGTCCGGCGGGACAGCCTGCGGGTCCTGCGCCCCTAGCCGGAAATCCGCTGGCGTCCTTCCTCCAGATCCCAAGAACAATTACGGAGAACACCATGGGCATCGCAGTGATAGCTCTGGCGAGCTACATCCTCATCATTGTCCTCTGGAGCACGGTGCTCAAGCGGGGCATCGCCGAAGCCATGGTGGTGGGTTTCGTCGCCGTGTGCGCCTTCGGGCAGGAGCGGTTCTTCCACGTCGCCAGTGTCGGGTTGCAGGCGGCGTTCGCGGAGCAGGTGGTGTTTTCGGCCTTGGCTTTCACCTTCGTCGGCACGCTGCTGGCCAAGACCGGCATCATCGATCGCCAGGTCGCCATCTTGAATTCCCTGCTGGGGCGCCTGCCCGGGGGCGCGGGCTATGTAGCCACGGTCGGGGCATCCTTGTTCGGCGCCATCGCCCATTCGGGCTCGTCCAATGCGGCGACGGTGGGGACGGTGACCATCCCCTGGATGAAGAGGTCGCAGTGGCCGAGCCACGTCGCCGCGACCCTGGTGGCCGGGAATGCCGGGATGGGTACCGTCATACCACCCAGCGCCTCCTTCTTCATCCTGGTGGGGCTGGGCACCGTGGCGCCCTATGTCTCGGTGGAACGGCTGCTGCTGACCATGTACGGCGTCTCGGCCTGGTGCCTGGCCTGGCGCCTGGTGGTCGTCTACCTGTTCGTTCGCCGCTACCGGATCGGCAGGGGGGAGGCGCACGAGATCGAACCGCTGCGGCAGTCGTTCGCCCGGGGCTGGTGGACCGTGCTGATCTTCATGGGCATCGCCATTCCCATCCTGCTGACCCTGGGTCCCTTCAGTGACTACCTCAAGCGGGTACTGGGAGCTCCGGCCATCAAGTCGGTCTCCATCATGGTCTGGATGCCCGTGATGCTAGGGGTGTTCACGCTGTTGCTGGGCTGGCGCAAGCTGCCGAAGGAGCGGGGCGCCTGGTATGAGCTGATCGCCTCGACCGCGCCCCGCTATCGGGAGATCGGCGCGACCATCGTCTTCGCCTTCGCCGGAGGTGCCGCGCTCGCCGCCCTGGGCCTCGCCGAGCAACTGTCGGAATTGCTCACCGGACTCAACGCCTCGGCGCTCCTGGCCTGCGTCATCGTCGTCGTCCTGGTGATCCTTGTGGCCGGGCCGCTGAACTCGACGGCCACGGTGGCCACCATCGGTGGCATCGGCTTCACCGTGCTGGTGCATGCGGGCGTCGATCCCTATCTCGCCGCAGGCTTGGTGCTCATTGCCTCCTCCACGGAAGGGGCGTCGCCACCCGGGGCCGCGGCCATCTACATCGCGGCCGGCATCGCCCAGGTCCCGCCGAGCAAAACCTTCATGCCGCTCATCGTCCTCTATGTCCTGCCCTTCATCCTGGTGGGTGTCGGGGTAGGAATGGGCTGGCTGCCGGTACCCCATTGAATAGCGGAGGTAAAAGCCATGCCCGATGAATCCGGCTTCTCGATCAAAGGCCTCATGGTGGGTGTTTTCGTGGTGTTGCTCACGAGCATGTTGCTCCTGGCCGGGGTGCTGGTGACCCTGCAGGCGGTCGGGTTCCTGCTGGGCAATGGGCCCTGGATAAGCCTGGTCGCCAACAAGCTTGATCCCGTGTTGTTCACCCTCTCCGGTGTGTTCGGCATCTGGACGCTGCTGGTCGCCTATGTGGCGGGCTGGAAAGCCGCCGACTGACCGGCCCGAATCCCCGGTCGGCTGGACTGCGGTCTTTTCCAACCCTCTTTCCCTGGCGTGGCGACAGAGCCTGTGGCCAGAGGGTGGGGCCCTGATCCGGGTACCGAGAACCGGTTGGCCCATCGCCTGATAACTGCCGGTACCCAGCCACCTGGCTGGACCGCCTCGCTCGGCAGTCAGGGATCCCAGGCCGCGTACGGTTGCCGTGCGCGGGGCTGCTGATCAAGACATCGCGCTCAGGTCCTTGGCCGACGCTGGCGGGTGATGCCAAGGCGAACTCGTTTTTCCCTCAACAAGAAGGTACAAAGATGAAAACAACAAGACTTCGCTCCTGGGTTCTGGCGTGCTCGCTGGGCGCTGCGGCTCTGCCTGTCCCCGCCTTTTGCAAAACGCTGGCGTATGTATCGAATTCCATCGATGGCACCCTCTCGGCCTACGAGATGAGTGAGTCCAGCGGCGCTCTGGCGTTGCTGGGTACGGTCTCGGCGGGCAAGGTCGTCATGCCCATGGCGGTAGCGCCGAGCAAGGGTTGCCTGTATGCGGTGGTGCGTTCGGCGCCGACGCGCGTGCTCACCTATGCTATCGATCGACATTCAGGCGTTCTGGCGCCGCTGGCCGAGGCGCCGCTTCCTGACAGCATGCCCTATGTGTCTACCGATCGATCGGGACGTTTCCTGTTGACCGCCTCCTACTCCGGCAACCAGGTGGCGGTCAGCCCGATCGACGCGGACTGTACCGTAACCCGGCCTGCGCTCCAGGTCGTTCCGACGGGCAGGAATGCCCATGCCATTCAAACCGATCGGAGCAACAGGTTCGCCTTCGTCACCAATCTGGGTGACGATCAGATTTTGCAATTCCGCTTCGATGCGGCGAGCGGGCGGCTCCTGCCCAACGACCCGGCCTTGATCAAGACCAAGGCCGGGGAGGGGCCACGCCATTTCGTCTTCTCACCGGATAACCGCTTTGTCTTCGTCTTGCACGAGTTGTCCGGAACGGTCACCCAATATGCGCTCGACGCCACGAGCGGCTTGTTGACGGCGGTGACCTCGGTCGCCTCGGTACCGGCGGATTCCGGACTCGTCCGCGGCGTCGTCCAGGCGCCTATCACCGCGGATCGACTGGCTGCCCGGGCGCACGAATCGGCGAGAACCACGATTTCCGCCGCCGATATCAAGCTGACGCCTGATGGGCGGTATCTGTACACCACGGAGAGAACCAGCAGCAAGATCGCCCTGTTCCAGGTCGAGGCCTCCACCGGCCAACCGCGGTTCATCGAAAACTATTCCACCGTCAACCAACCACGCGGCATCGCCATCGATCCGCAAGGCCGTTTCCTGGTCGCGACCGGCGAAAAGTCCGAGACGGTAGCCGTCTACCGGATCGACAACGGTACCGGGAAACTGACCGAGGTGGGGCGCTATCCCGGAGGCAAGGGTGCCAACTGGGTGGAAATCGTGACGCTGCCCTGAGCGGCAGCCCAGGCCAGGTCAGGAGCCCGGCCTGGCGACGGGCAGCTACGCCTGGCACGCTGCCCGTCAATCTGGTCGCTCGGGGAGGATTGGCTTGCCATCTGAACCGGGGGAGGGAAGACCGCCATGGGCAATTTGCGGCGCCTGGCCCAGGTACTGGGCCGGCGAGCAGCGCCTCGATCGGTCGCGGCTTTTAGGGAATCCGGTAGGTAGCCTTGGCTGTGCCGCTGAACAGCGCTTCCCGGTCATCCTTGCTCCAGCCCTGGGTCAGGCGCTTGAAGGCGTTCCAGAGCACGCCGTAGGAGAACATGCCCTTGTCCACGGGGAAGTTGCTTTCGAACAGGCAGCGTTCGGCGCCAAAGGCCTCCACGCAGTTCAGTACATAGGGCCGCCATAGGTCTGCTAACTCGGCCGAGGTGGGCGGCGTCGCCCGTTCATCGAAGGCGAAACCGCCGACCTTCATGCCCAGGCCGCCCAGCTTCAGGCGCAGGTTGCTGCAGCGGGACAGTGCCTGGATGGCGTGAGACCAACTCTGGAACACCGCCTGGCGCTGCTGCGCATAGGGACCCGCGCCCAGGGGGCCGCCGAAATGATCGAGCACCATGGGCTGGTCGGGGAATTTCCGGGCGAGGGCGAGCACCTCGTCCAGCTGGGTGTGGTACGCCCAGATATCCAGTGAGAGGTCATGCCGGGCAAGACAGGCCACGCCTTCGTGGAAGCGGTCCGCCAGGAGGATGCCCGCCGGTGGTGGCCGTGGATTGGATACTAGCCGTGGGTCGGCATGCCAGGCGGTGGCATTGCGGATGCCGCGTAGCCGCCCGCCGCTGCGGGCCTGCATCTCTTCCAGGACCGGGACGACCCCCTCGCCCTGGCAGAGATCGGCACCAGCAACGATGGCCGCGCAGAGCCGGCTCTCGCCATAGAGACCGCTGGCGCTCTGCGCCGCCACCCCGGCGGCGAATTCCACTTCGCCCACGGCGTCGAAGGGCGCGGCTCTGTCCGCGCTGTACATCGAGCGGCACTGCACATAGACCGAGGCCTGGATGCGATGCCCGCCGCCGGTATCCGCCAGGTACTCGGGCAGCAGGTAGCGCTGGCCCGGGCGGTCCCAGAGGTGGTGGTGGGCGTCGACGATGGGCAGCTCGGGCTCCAGGATCGGCTCCTGGACCTGGGCCAGCCAGGCCTCGCGGACCGGGGCGTGGGGAGAAGCCGGAGCCTCAGCCATGGCGACGGCTCCGGAGGTTTTCCTTGGCGGCCGGGCGACGACTCAATTCTGCATGCCCCAGCGACGCACCGTGAGCACCTCGATGCTGCGGAACACCAGGCCTTCCACCACCAGGCCGATGATGATGACCATCAGCAGGCCGGCGAAGACGTTGGAGGTCTCCAGGGCGTTGCGGTGCTGGAAGACGTACCAGCCCAGGCCACCCGAGTTGCCAGAGACGCCGAACACCAGCTCGGCGGCGATCAGGGTACGCCAGGCGAAGGCCCAGCCGATCTTCAGGCCGGCGAGGATCGAGGGGACCGCCGCCGGGATCAGCACCTTGGCCACCAGGCGGATGCCGCGCAGGCCGTAGTTGCGCCCGGCCATGCGCTGGGTCTGGCTGACCGACAGGAAGCCCGAGTAGGTGTTGAGCGCCACTGCCCAGAGTACCGAGTGGACGATCACCAGCATCAGGCTCTGCACGCCGAGGCCGAACCAGAGCATGGCCAGTGGCAGGATGGCGATGGCCGGCAGCGGGTTGAACATGGCGGTGAGGGTAGCGAGGATGTCGGTGCCCACGCGGGTCGACACCGCCAGGGTGGTCAGCAGCATCGCCAGGGCGATGGCCAGGCCATAGCTCACCATCAGTACCTTGAGCGAGCTGAGCACCGCCAGCGGCAGGGCGCCATTGACCAGATCGGTCCACAGCGCCACGACGGTGTCGCTGAAGGTCGGGAACATCAGCGGATTGTCCAGATAGCGGGCATAGACCTCCCAGATCAGCGCCAGGGCGATCAGCACCAGGGTACGGCGTACCCCGGCCTGGGCGAACAGCCGCTCGGCCAAACCCAGGCGGCGGGCGATGTCGCCGACCTGGCCGGGGGCGACCGGCGTGTACTCGTAGTCAGGGCGCGGCTGCAGAACGACGGCGGGCTTATTCATGGGCGGTCTCGCTGTGGCCGAACAGCATCTGGCTAATGCGGTGGTGGAAGGCGGTGAAGCCGGCCGCGCCCTGCTGGCGGAAGCCGTACTGGCTGGCATCGAGTTCGGCACGGACCTGGCCGGGATGGGGGCTGAGCACCAGGATGCGCGAGCCGAGCAGGATGGCCTCCTCAATGGAGTGGGTGACGAACATCAGGGTGAAGGGCGACTGTTCCCAAAGCCCGAGCAATTCCTCCTGCATGCGCCGCCGGGTGAGGGCGTCGAGGGCGGCGAAAGGCTCGTCCATCAGCAGGATCGCCGGCTCCATGGCCAGGGCGCGGGCGATGGCCACGCGCTGCTTCATGCCACCGGAGAGCTGGTGCGGATAGGCATCGACGAACTTCTCCAGGCCCACCTTGACCGCGGCGGCCCGAGCGCGGTCGCGCAGTTCGGCGGCGGGGAAGCGCCGGGTTTCCTGGAGCGGGAAGAGGATGTTGCCCAGCACGGTCTTCCAGGGCATCAACTGGTCGAATTCCTGGAACACCATCATGCGATCCGGACCGGGCTCGCGGACGTCCTGGCCATTGAGGCGGATGTGGCCCGCCGCCGGTTCGAGAAAGCCGGCGACGCTCTTGAGCAGGCTGGATTTGCCGCAGCCCGAGGGGCCGAGCAGGATGAAGCGGTCGTGCTCGCGAACCGCGAAGGACACCTGGTGGGTCGCGGTGATCAGCTGCTCGCGGGTCTTGTATTGCAGGGTCACGTTGTCGACCTGCAGCAGGCAGGCAGCAGTATCAGGTACCGCGGTGGGTGCGGAAGTCGGTACGGCATTCATGTCAGTTGCCCTCGCCGGTGGCCACGGGATCGAAGAAGACTTGCTGCCAACGTTGCGGTGCCTCCTTGAGGGCACCGCTGCGGACCATGAAGTTGGCCAGGGCCATGACGCCGATGGGCCGCACCGACCATTCGCCACTGACGCCGCGCAGCATTTCTTCCACCTGGTCGAGGCTCAGGCTGGAGGGCTCGGACTGCAGGAAGAGTTCGGCGGCCTTGCGCGGCTCGGCCTTGATGAAGTCCTGGGCCTGGCCGATGGCGGCGACCACGGCGGCACTGAGGCCCGGGTTGCGCTTGACGAACTTGCCGGTGGTGGTCAGCACCCCGCTGGTCATGCGCAGGTCGAGCTCCTTGGAGAAGTCGAACAGCTTGGTGACCTTGGCGTCCCGGGCCAGCAGGAAGCTGTAAGGGTTGGGGCCGATGTAGCCGGTGATCCCGGCCTTGTTGAGCAGGCTGGCGGTGGCATCGGGATGGGGCAGGGCCACCATCAGGTTGTCCAGCTGGTGTGCCTGCCCCGGGCCGAAGGTGCGCTCCGCGGCCATCTGCAGCAGCAGGGCTTGCTGGCCGGTGGGGGAACTGACGGCAATCTTCTGGTCGGGCTTGAAGTCCTTGAGCGACTTGATCGAGGGGTCATTGACGAACAGGGCATTGTCGCCGGCGACCAGGGCGCAGAGGGCGCGGATATCGAGGGACTTCTGGGTCTTCTGCCAGGCGACCAGGGTACCGGGCAGGCCATAGCCGCCGATGTCGATGTTGCCGCTGATCAAGGCATCGTTGATGGCCGGCGAGCCACTGATGCGCTTGATCTCGAACTGGGTGTCGGGCTGGCCGGCGGCCTTGGCCTGCTCGCGGAAGAAGCCCAGTTTGTCGGCCAGGGTCACGGGCAGATAGGCATAGCCGTACTGGATGGCCAAGGTGACCTGGCTTTGTTCGGTCTGAGCCTGGACAGGTAGGACGGTAGCTAGGGTGAGGCTGGCGGCCAGGCCCAGGACGTGGGCGAGCTGACGCAGGGCGGGACGGGACGAGCGGCCGGACGGCTGCAGCATGGCGTTCTCCTTATTTTTTTGAAATGCCATTTCTTTTATGAGTATTCAGAAGCGCGGCTCCTGTCAAGTCTGCCTTCCAGGTGATGAAACTTTCGCTTGCAATTGGCTGCGGCTGTTTTATTTTTGGAACGTCATTTCGTTAAAAATAATATTGCGGAGCCCTTCTAGCCGGGGGACTTCGCCTTCTCAGGTGCCTGGTCATGAGTTTTTTCGCTGCGCCGCCGACGATCCAAACCGCCGTCTTCACCCGCCTGCCCGATCGCTATCGCCAAGCCAGGCGCACGGCCTGGGCCGATGCCAACCGCCAGGGTCGGGCCATCGATTCCTTCCTCGAAGGGCCGTCCTTCGATCGTCAGGGTAATCTTTACGTCACCGATATCCCCAATGGGCGCATCTTCCGCATCGATCCCCAAGGGGAGTGGGAGCTGGTCTGCGAATACGATGGCTGGCCCAATGGCCTGAAGATCCATCGTGATGGCCGGATCTTCATCACCGACTACAAGCGCGGCATCCTGCTGCTCGATCCGCTACGCGGCGAGGTGGAAACGCTCCTGGGCAGCGCCGGCTCGGAAGGCTTCAAGGGCGTCAATGACCTGGTGTTCTCGCCGGCCGGTGACCTCTACTTCACCGACCAGGGCCAGACCGGCCTGCAGGATGCCAGCGGCCGGGTCTATCGCCTGAGCGCCGACGGCCAGCTCAGCTGTCTGTTGAATACTGTGCCCAGCCCCAATGGCATCGTCTTCGATCCGCGACTCAACCACCTGCTGATCGCGGTGACCCGCGCGCAGCAGATCTGGCGCATTCCGCTGGGCAACGGCTCGCTGATCGGCAAGGTCGGCGTCTTCGCCCAGCTGCATGGCGGGCTCGGCGGCCCGGATGGCCTGGCACTGGACGAGGAGAGCAATCTCTATATTGCCCATACCGGGTTCGGCTCGGTCTGGCAGCTGTCGCCGGTGGCCGAGCCGCTGGCCCGGTTGCGTTCCTGCGCCGGCATCAGCAACACCAACCTGGCCTTCGGCGGTCCCGAGGGGCGCAGCCTGTTCATCACCGAATCCGAGACCGGCAGCATCCTGCGGGTGGAGACCAGCGTACGCGGCCTACCCCTGTTCTCTCATCTGTAAACGGCGCTTCGGCGCCCCTGTCAGCACCACAATAATTACAACAGAGGTTATCCATGAGTCAGACCTATCCGGGCGCACAGCCGCCCTTGACCGATGCGGAAGGCGAACAACTGCTCGGGCGTGTCCTGTGGCGCATCCTGCCGTTCATCTTCGCCTGCTATGTGATCAGCTACCTGGATCGCACCAACGTCGGCTTCGCCGCCATCAGCATGAACAAGGACCTGGGCCTCACGGCGACCATGTTCGGCTGGGCGGCCGGTCTGTTCTTCTTCGGTTATTTCATCTTCGAGATTCCCAGCAACCTGCTCATGCAGCGCTTCGGCGCGCGGATCTGGATCGCCCGGATCATGATCACCTGGGGCCTGATCTCGATGGCCACGGCCTTCGCCACTGGCCCGGTCAGCTTCAGTATCCTGCGCTTCCTGCTGGGGGTGGCCGAGGCCGGCTTCACCCCGGGGGTCTATCTCTATTTCACCTACTGGTTCCCCGGAAAATGGCGCGCCAAGGCGACCGCCGCCTTCCTGCTGGGCATCCCGACCGCCAACATCATCGGCTCGCCGCTGTCGGGCTTCCTGCTGGACATCCACGACTTCATGGGGCTGAAGAACTGGCAATTCCTGCTGGTGGTGGAAGCCCTGCCGGCGGTGCTGCTGGGTATCCTCTGCCTCTTCGTGCTGGTGGACTCGCCGGCCAAGGCACGCTGGCTGTCGACCCGCGAGCGCACCTGGCTGACCGAGCGCCTGGCCCGCGAACAGCGGGAGATAGGCGCGGCCCACGGCTCCACGCTGCGGGATGCCCTGACCAATCCGAAGGTTTTCGTGCTGGCCGCCATCAACTTCTGCGGCATCGTCGGCTCCGTGGGGATCGGCATCTGGATGCCGCAGATCATCAAGAGCCTGGGCATGCAGAACAGCACGGTGGGCCTGGTGGCCACCATTCCCTATGTGCTCGGCGCCATCGCCATGACGCTCTGGGCGCGCCAGGCTAACAAGAGCAGCCATCGCCTACCCTATGTGGCCGGTGCCCTGGGATTGGCGGCCTGCGGTCTGGTGGGCGCCGCGCTGTCGGCCGATCCGCTGCTGCGTATGAGCTGCCTGAGCGTGACGGTGGCCAGCATCCTGTCCTTCCAGGCGACCTTCTGGGCAATTCCCTCCAGCTTCCTGACCGGTCGAGCCGCAGCGGGTGGCCTGGCGCTGATCGTCTCCATCGGCAACCTGGGTGGTTTCGTCGGGCCCTTCGCCATTGGCTTGGTCAAGGATGCGACCCAGAGCTACTCCGGCCCCTTCTATGTGGTGGCCTCGGTGATGGTGCTGGGGGTCATCCTGATGCTCTGGCTGGGCGACCCGAGCCGTCGGGCATCGATCAAGACCGGCGGCGAGGTTCCACTGCGGACTTGAGCCAAACGTCGTTAGCGAAGAAGGCGGCCGGGAGCCGCCTTCTTTTTTGCGTGCCTGCATCCGGTGGCCGGCGTGGATTGGCCAGATCGACCAGGCATAGGACCTGGGACGACCCATTCCAGGTGTCCGTTGCTCTCGTCGGCGCCCCGGGTTCCAGCCGGCGCTGAGCACGCCCGAGTGGATCCGAATAGCCAGCCTCATCAATCCGCGTCCTTGGATAGGGAGCAAGGTGCTAGCCGGCGCTGCGGGCGTGAATCCCAGGCCATGGCGAGTGCCTGGGTGCTCTGGTCGAGTGCTTCCAGGGCCTGAGCACAGGGAGACAGCCGATGAAGCCCAGGAAGCGTTGAGGGATCAGGAAGCGGGCAGAGCGGTGGTGCGCAGGTAGAGTCTGGCGCGGTCTCGGTCGACCCTGCAAAGCAAAACGCCCGCTGCATGGCAGCGGGCGTTTTACCGGTGTGGCGTCTAGTCCGTCAGGGGCTAGCCCGGACGAGGTGCGGCCTAGGGCAGGGCGCAGCCCTTCTTCTTCAGCGCGTCCAGCACCCAGCTACGGTCGTTGGTGCCTTCGGCGATCTGGCGCATCTGCTTCTCTTCCGCCGCGTGCTTGGCGGTGGCGCGGTCATAGACCTCGGCAACCTGGTCGTAGGGCACGCAGAGCAGGCCGTCGTCATCGCCGATGATCAGATCGCCCGGCTCGATGACCATGCCATCGATGGCGATGGGGACATTGATCTCGCCCGGGCCATCCTTGTAGGGGCCGCGGTGGGAAATGCCGGCAGCGAACATCGGGAAGTCGCCCGCGCCGATGTTGGCGGCATCGCGGATGGCGCCGTTGATGACGATGCCGGCCACGCCACGCTTGACCGCGTAGGCCACCATCATTTCGCCGATGAGGGCATTGGTCAGGTCGCCGCCAGCGTCCACCACGACGACGTCGCCCGGCTCGGCGATGTCCAGGGCGTAGTGCAGCATCAGGTTGTCGCCTGGGCGCGCCTTCACGGTCAGCGCCGCGCCGGCCAGTACGCCCTGGCGGTGCATGGGGCGCAGGCGCGAGCCGCCGGCGGTCATGCGGTTCATGGAGTCGCTGACGTTGGCGACCGGAACCTCACGGTAACGCGCGACCCATTCGGCTGCGACCTTGCGTTGGGCATTGAGAACTCTGAATCCGATGGTCATGGGCATTTCTCTTGTGGGCTTTGTTGGATGCCGCTGGAGCGGGTTTCGAATTTCAGAATGGCATTTCTTTTTTAAACATTCAATGCCCGGATGATCGGTAGGAAATTCCTCGTTACGTCTAGTATTGCAACGCTGTTCCATTATGCTAAGGTCAAAGCCTGCCTTTTTGGCTGTCCGCTCGACGGACGACGTCATAACAACAAGGGATTACCCACATGACCCGCACCCTGCTTCTCACTGGCCCCGAACTCGCACCCGACGCCATGGCCCTGGCCGCTGCCCATGGCATCCGCGTCGTGCCGACCCAGCCCTACATGCCCGCAGACGACCTGGTCGCGCTGATCCGCAAGGAACAGCCGGACGCCATCATCGTCCGCCAAGGCAAACTGACCCGCGAGATGATCGAGGCTTCGGCCAAGCTCGAAATCATCGCCAAGCATGGCGTCGGCTACGACACCATCGACCTGCAGGCCGCCGCCGACCGCAACATTCCGGTCACCATCGCCCTGGGCGCCAATGCCCAGTCGGTGGCCGAGCACGCCTTCGCCCTGATGTTCAGCGTGGCCCGGCAGACTCCTTGGCTGAATTCGCGGATGCACGCCGGGCACTGGGACAAGGCCCAGGCCAATGGCACCGAGCTGTTCGGCAAGACCCTCGGCCTGGTGGGCCTGGGTTCCATCGGCAGCGTGCTGATGGACCTAGTGGCGCCGCTGCGGATGCAGGTGCGGGTCTATGACCCCTATCTCCAGAACCTGCCGGTGCGTGACCACGTACAGCGCGAGGAGAGTTTCGACAAACTGTTGGCCGAGTGCGACGTCATCAGCCTGCATTGCCCGCTGACGGAGGCCAATCGCCACCTGTTCGGCGCCGCCCAGTTCGCCCGGATGCGTCCCGGCAGCCTGCTGATCAACACCGCCCGCGGCGAGCTGATCGATACCCAGGCGCTGGTGACGGCGCTGCGCGAAGGCCAGATCGCCGGTGCCGGGCTGGATACCTTCCACCCCGAGCCGCCGCCGGCCGATAGCCCCCTCTGGGGCCTCACCAACCTGGTGGCCACCCCCCATGTGGGCGCCAACACCACCGAGGCCCGCGACCGGGTCGGGCTGGTGGCGGTCCAGCAGGTGCTCGATTGCTGGAACGGCAAGAGCGTAGAATCGCGCGCCGTGGTCAATCGTCACCTCATCGCGGCCTGATCCTCGCGTCAGGGCGGGCGGTCTCCCTCCGGGGCCGCCCGCTACGTCTATCTCCACAACAATAAGACGGAGAGCCTGCATGACCTCTTCTACGCCCGAGATCAGCGAACTGGAACGCAGCACCATGCGCCGTGTCGCCTGGCGCATCCTGCCGTTCCTGATCGTCTGCTACCTCATCGCCATCATCGACCGTGGCAACATCGGCATGGCCTCGCTGCAGATGAACCAGGATCTCGGTCTGACACCGGCGATCTTCGGTTTCGCCAGCAGCCTGTTCTTCTTTTCCTATTTCCTGGTGGAGGTGCCGAGCAACCTGGCGCTGCAACGCTTCGGCGCGCGCATCTGGATCGCCCGGATCATGATCACCTGGGGTCTGATCTCGGCCGGCACCGCCTTCGTCCAGGGGGCCAACTCGCTGTATGTGATGCGCTTCCTGCTCGGCGCCGCGGAAGCCGGCTTCTTCCCCGGCGTGCTGCTGTACCTCACCTACTGGCTACCCTCCAACTACCGGGCGCGCATGGTCGCCATCTTCATGGTGGCGATCCCCGGCGCCAACTTCTTGGGCTCACCACTCTCGGGCCTGCTACTGAGCCTGGACGGCTGGATGGGTATGCGCGGCTGGCACTGGCTGTTCATCCTGGAAGGCATTCCGGCGGTGCTGCTGGGCATCGCCTGCCTGTTCGTGCTCACCGACCGCCCGGAGCAGGCCAGGTGGCTGAGCGACGAGCAGCGCAACTGGCTGACCCTCAAGCTGGCCGAGGAGCGCGGGCGCAAGACCAGCATCGGCCATATTTCCCTGTGGCAGCTGCTCAAGCACAAGGATATCTGGGTCATGGCGCTGATCTATTCGGGCGCCTCGGCGGCCGGTAGCACCATGAGCGTCTGGGCGCCGCAATTGCTCAAGGGCTTCGGCCTGTCCAACCTGGAGGTCGGCCTGACCAACGCCATTCCCTATGGCCTGGCCTCCGTGGCGATGGTCCTCTGGGGCCGTAGCTCGGATCGGACCGGTGAGCGTCGCTGGCATACCTCGCTCACCATGCTGTTGATCGCCGTGGGGCTGTTGGCGGGCATGTTCACCTCGTCCCTGGCCTCCACGGTGATCCTGCTGAGCCTGGTGCTGATCGGGGCCTACTCGATGAAGGGTCCGTTCTGGGCGCTGGCTTCGGGTTGGCTGTCGTCGTCCACCGCCGCCGCCGGCCTGGCCGCCATTGGCGCCCTGGCCAACCTCATCGGCGGCGGGGTGATGGTCAACGTCTATGGCGCCATCCATGGGGCGACCCACAGCCACGCCCTGGCGGTACTGCCGCTAGCCACTCTGTGCGCCATCAGTGGCCTGCTGGTGCTGGTCATGGGCCGTAAGGCCGCGCGGGCCAAGGCAGACGCCCAGGCCGCCGCGACCAACGCCGGTTAATGCCGTTCGCTGCCGGCCCGTCCGGGCCGGCAGCCTTTCAAGGAATTCATCATGACCTTCAATCGTCGGCGCTTCCTGAAAGCGAGCGCCCAGGCAAGTGCTGCCCTGTGCCTGTTCGACGCCCTCGGCGTCCAGGCTGCCACCCCGTTCTCCAGTATCCAGATGGCACCGAAACTCAAGGCTCCGGCCGGCAGCGTCGACTGCCACATGCATCTGTACGATGACCGCTACCCAGCCGCTCCAGGAGCCAAGCTGCTCCCGCCCAATGCCTCGCTGGACGACTATCGTCAGCTGCAGGCGCTGCTGGGGCTGCATCGCATGGTCATCGTCACCCCTTCCACCTACGGTACCGACAATCGCTGCATGCTCGACGGCTTGGCGCGCAGCGGAGGACAAGCCCGAGGCGTGGCGGTCATCGACCGGAGCATCACCGATGCCGAGTTGCAGGAACTGCACAAGGCCGGGGTGCGTGGCATCCGTTTCAACCTCAGCTACGGCGGTGCCGATCTGGCCGACCTCGAACCCCTGGCCGCACGGGTCGCCGAACTGGGCTGGAATGTCCAGGTGGTTGCCCCGGGTAATCAGCTGGTGGAGCTGGAGAGCCGACTGCAGCGGCTACCCGCTCGCCTGGTAATCGATCATATGGGCCATGTGCCTCAGCCAGAGGGGATCAATTCGGCATCCTTCGGCGTCATCGCTCGCCTGCTGGACGCCGAGCGCACCTGGGTGAAGCTGTCAGGCCCCTACATCAAATCGCGCAGCGGTCCACCAGAGTACGCTGACGTCAGCGCAGTGGCCCAAGAGCTGGTACGTCGTCATCCGGAACGGCTGCTGTGGGGCAGCGATTGGCCGCATCCCACGGTGGCGGTCGGCAACAAGCCGGACGACGGCCACATTTTCGACCTGCTGGCCGAATGGGCACCCGATGAAAAGGCGCGCACCGCCATCCTGCGCGACAACCCGGTCAGTCTGTACGGCTTCTGAAGGCCGTATCTCAACGGCTGCCGGCGACCCTCACCCCGGCCCTCTCCCAGGGGGAGAGGGGGTGTTCGGGCAGGTCTTCGGGCGGTGGCTGACTCGTAGGTTGGTGCTGAGCGCAGCGAAGCCCAACGAGGGATGTTGCGGGGCTACCGGCAACCCTCACCCCGGCCCTCTCCCAGGGGGAGAGGGGGCGCTTAGGCAGGGCTTCGGGTGGCGGCTGACCCGTAGCTTGGCGCTGAGCGCAGCGAAGCCCAACGAGGGATGCTGCGGGGCTGCCGGTGACCCTCACCCCAGCCCTCTCCCAAGGGGAGAGGGTACGTTCAGGCAGGGCTTCGGGTGGCGGCTGATCCGTAGGTTGGCGCTGAGCGCAGCGAAGCCCAACAAAACCGCTACCTCTTCAGCTCCAGCCTGACCAAGCCCGCTACCCCAATTCCCCATTGAGCTTGCGCAGCAGACGCAGCAACTCGGCGCGTTCGGCATCGTCCAGCGGGGCGCTGGCGGCGCGGTCGCTGGCGGCGGCGCGGGCCTTGAGTTCGCCTACCTGGGCGCGGCCCTGAGCGGTGAGGTGCAGGGTGTAGGCTCGGCGATCCTGGGTATCCCGCACGCGTTCGGCCAGGCCCTGGCGTTCCAGCTTGTTCAGCAGCAGCACCAGTTGCGGCGGCTCGATGGCCAGGCGGCGCGCCAGGTCGGCCTGCATCAGGCCCGGCTCCTGTTCGAGGATCACCAGGGCGGTGAACTGGGCGGGGCGCAGGTCGTATTCGGCCAGGCTGTCCACCAGGTGCTGGAACATCTTCATCTGGGCGCGGCGCAGGGCATAGCCGACGGCGGTGTCGAGCCAGGGAGTGGCAGCAGGGTCCAGAGGCGCGGCGTCGTTGGGCGAACTCATCGGCGGGAAGGGCTTCCGTCGGATAGGGCGGGAGTAGGGCGGTGAGCGCTCATTCTAGTCCAGATCCCGCTGCGCGCGCTGATGGCGATAGGCGAACTGGGCGCGACTCAGGCCCAGCAACCGCGCCGCCGCGGCGACATTGCCGCGGCTGAGGGCGAGGGCCTCGTCCAGCAGCTCGGCCTCGAAGGCGCCCAGCTGCAGCGGGCACTCGGCGGCCACGCCCAGGCGCTTCAGCCAGCCGGTCGCCTCCGGCGCCGGTTCCAGCAGGTCGGGCGGCAGCGGCTCGCCGCGAAACAGGTGCGGCAGGTCGATGAGCTCGCCCGGGTCGCTGGCGATCACCCCGCGCTCCACCAGATTCTGCAATTCCCGCACGTTGCCGGGAAAGTCGTAGCGCAGCAGCGCCTTGAGGGCGCGCATGGTCAGGCCTACCGGCGGACGTTCGTAGGCCGCGCAGAAGCGGCGCAGGAAGAGGTCCACCAGCAGGGGCACGTCGTCACGGCGATCACGCAGCGGCGGGATGCCGATGGGATAGACGTTGAGGCGATAGAAGAGATCTTCGCGAAAATCACCACGGCGTACCGCCTCGCGCAAGTCCAGGTTGGTGGCGGCGATCACCCGCACGTCCACCTTGAGGGTGCGGCTACCGCCTACCCGTTCGATCTCGCGCTCCTGCAGGGCGCGCAGCAGCTTGCCCTGGCCGGGGAGGCTCAGGCAGGCGATCTCGTCGAGGAACAGGGTGCCGCCCTGGGCGCGCTCGAAACGCCCGGCGCGGGATTGGTTGGCGCCGGTGAAGGCTCCGCGCTCCACGCCGAACAACTCGGCCTCGATGAGATTCTCGGGAATGGCGGCGCAGTTGAGGGCGACGAAGGGGCCGTCGGCACGCTTGCTCAGACGGTGCAGGTGACTGGCGAACAGCTCCTTACCCACCCCGGATTCACCGGTGAGCAGTACCGTGGCCGGGGTAGGGGCGACCCTTTGCAGCGCCTGGAAGGCGCTGTTGAAGGCGGCCGAGGCGCCCACCAGCGGTCGTTGGCCGTCGGCGGCATGGAGCAGGGGCGCGGGCAGGCGTTCCGCAGCGCCGGACGCGGCGGTGCCGTCGCCGGCGGTATTGAGGTAGCGCAGGTCGTCCGCCACATCGGGCCAGCGTTCGGCGTTGCGGCCTTCGACCCGGCAGACGCCATGGCCCATGGCGCGGCATTCCACCTCGCGAAAGATCACCAGCCGGCCGAACAGGCTGCTGACGTAGCCGATGGCGTAGCCGATCTCCATCCAGCAGGCCGGGTCGCTGCCCTGGCCATGGGCGATCTGGTGCTCGTCGCATTCGGCCGAATGGTGCCAGAGGAACTCGCCGCCGTAGCGCCCCTGGTCGACATCGAATTCGAAATGCAGCGGCTCGACCCGCACCAGGCCTTCCAGGCCATGCAGGCGGGTACCGGCGGCGAAGATGGCGGCGGCATCGGCCTGGGGCCAGCGCTTGCGCACCAGTTCGGCATCGCGCACCCCGGAGAGGTAGCCGACTCGGGTCAGCAGGCCTCGCGCGCGTTCCTGGCCCAGGGCGCCGATCAGTTCGCGGCGCAGGGCGCCAAAGGAAGAGGCATGCATCAGCAACATGCGCTGGTCGTTGAGCCAGATGCGGCCGTCGCCGGGAGAGAAGAACAGGCAGTCGGCCAGTTCCGCCTGGGTCGGGCTGGCGCTGCCATCCCAGGCCCGGCTGTCGCCGCTGTGCAAGCCGGGCGCGACCTGCTGCAGGTCGTTGAGGGACAGGCGTTCGGCCATGACGGGACCTCCGGGAGAACTGCGCAAATGCGCAATTGGGAGGATGGTTATACCGCATAACTTTATCTATTGAGCAAGGCTTTCACCGCATCTGCGCGCGGTCATCTCCCGGCCGGCTCGCTAAGTCCATGACCAGGCTGGTCTTTCTCCCGCTCCACACGGTCGGGCACAGGCCTTGCTCCGCTGCAGTCGCCCTTGAGGCCCTACAACAACAAGGAGAAGGCTATGAGCGACCACCCGACCCCCTTCCTGGACGCTGCGCCCTGGCGCGAGCGGCTCTTCGATGGCGACTGGATCACCGCCGCGGGCGGCATCCTGGATATCACCGAACCCGCCACCGGACGGCTGCTGCATCGCACCGGGCTGGCCAATGCCGCCGACGTCGACCGGGCCTGCAACAAGGCGGC
The DNA here is from genome assembly GCF_054558395.1 of Pseudomonas sp. No.117. NCBI lineage: Bacteria > Pseudomonadati > Pseudomonadota > Gammaproteobacteria > Pseudomonadales > Pseudomonadaceae > Pseudomonas > Pseudomonas sp. No.117. The sequence continues at coordinate 459,887 of NZ_BAAJNP010000005.1, read as the reverse complement.
CCAGGCGCAGCTGGCCTGGGCCGGCTGGACCGCGCGGCGGCGGGCGGCGCTGTTTCTCGCCGCCGCCGACCAGCTCGAGCGGCACCGCGCCGAGCTGGCCCCCCTGATCGCCCGGGAGACCGGCGGCATCCTGCCCAAGGCCGAACTGGAACTGCGCGAGGCCGGGGTCATCCTGCAGCAGGTCGCCGGCCAGCTGTTACAGCCACATGGTGTGGTCTTGCCCAGCGAGACGGGCGCCCTGTCCTATGCCCGCCGCCTGCCCCATGGCGTGGTGGGGGTGATCTCGCCGTTCAACTTTCCGCTGATCCTCTCCCTGCGCGCCGTGGCACCGGCGCTGGCCTGTGGCAACGCCGTGGTGCTCAAGCCGGATCACCAGACGCCGGTGAGCGGCGGAGTGCTCATCGCCCGCCTGTTCGAGGCGGTCGGCCTGCCCCGCGGCGTGTTGCAGCTGGTGCCGGGGCAGGCCGAGGCGGGCGCGGCACTCTGCGCCCATCCCTGGGTGCGGATGATCGCCTTCACCGGCTCGACCCAGACCGGACGCCAGGTGGCCGAAACCGCGGGTCGTCACCTGAAGAAGGTGGCCCTGGAACTGGGCGGCAAGAACCCGCTGATCGTGCTCGACGACGCCGATCTCGAGCGTGCCGTCGGTTGCGCCGCCTGGGGCAGCTTCCTGCACCAGGGCCAGATCTGCATGGCCACCGGCCTGATCCTGGTGCAGCAGAAGATCGCCGCGGCCTTCATCGAGCGCCTGGCGATCCGCGCCGCGGGCCTGCGGTTGGGCGATCCGCTCAGCCCCACCACCCAGCTCGGCCCGCTGATCAATGCCCGACAGTTGCAGCGCGTAGAGGCCATCGTCGCGGACAGCGTGGCCGCTGGGGCGCGCCTGGAGCAGGGCGGCAGCCACGAGGGCCTGTTCTATGCCCCGACCGTGCTGAGCGGCGTGCGCCCCGGCATGCGCGCCTTCGACGAAGAGATCTTCGGCCCGGTGGCCAGCGTAGTGACCTTCGCCGACGAGGCCGAAGCCATCGCCCTGGCCAATCGCACGCCCTATGGCCTGGCCGCGGGCGTGCTGTCCGGCTCCCTGGCTCGCGCCCGCGCCCTGGGTGAACGGCTGAACTGCGGGATGCTGCACCTCAACGACCAGACGGTGAACGACGAGGTGGTCAATCCCTTCGGCGGCCGCGGCCAGTCCGGCAACGGCGGCAGCGTTGGCGGCCTGTGCAACTGGGACGACTACAGCCAGTGGCAGTGGGTGACCGAGCACAAGGAGCCGCCGCGCTATCCCTTCTAGTCCGCTTCACCCCCTGAATAACAACAAGAGGAAAATCCCATGACCCTGAATGGCAAGACCCTGGTGATCACCGGCGTGGCCTCCGGTATCGGCGCCGAACTGGCGCGCCTGGCCCGCTTCCACGGCGCCACCGTGATCGGTGTCGACCGCAACCAACCCCAGCTCAGCCTGGATGAATTCCACCAGGCCGACCTGGGCGACCCGGACAGCATCGCTACCCTGGTGAGTCGGCTGCCGGACCGCCTGCACGGCCTCTGCAACATCGCCGGGGTACCGGGCACGGCGCCGGCGGAAGCGGTGGCGCGGGTCAACTACCTCGGCCTGCGCCTGCTCAGCCAGCACCTGGTCGGGCGCCTGGGGCAGGGCGGGGCCATCGTCAACGTCGCCTCCATCCTTGGCGCCGAATGGCCACAGCGCCTGGAGCAGCATCGCGAGCTGGCCCGGATCGCCGACTTCGCCGAGGCCCAGGCCTGGCTGGCCGCCCACCCGGTGGCACAGGCGACCTGCTACCAGTACTTCAAGGAGGCGCTCATCGTCTGGAGCTTCGTGCAGTCCCAGACCTGGCTGCGCGAATTCGGCGTGCGGCTGAATTGCGTGTCACCGGGGCCGGTGTTCACCCCCATCCTCGGCGACTTCGTCAGCATGCTCGGCGAGGAGCGGGTCGCCCGCGACAGCCAGCGCATGCTGCGCCCCGCCTTGGCCGACGAGGTGGCCGAGGTGATCGCCTTCCTCTGCAGCGATGCCTCGCGCTGGATCAATGGCGCCAACCTGCCGGTGGATGGCGGCCTGGCCGCCAGTTACGTCTGAGCCGGATCGCCGCGCTCGCCCGGCGCGGCGATCACGTTTTCCCACAACAAGAACAATTCCCAGGATGACGTCATGCGCAAAACCCTTAGTCTCGCTCTGCTGGCCGCGGCCAGCGGCTGTTCCACCCTGACCCAGGCCTACGACCTGCCCGGCCTGAACCTCGGCTCCACCAGTTTCTACGATGGCGCGCCGGCGCCGGACGGACCCGGCTGGTACTGGGAGGAATATCTCCTCTACGGCAAGACCAGTCGTTTCAACGATCAGAATGGGCGCAAGCTGCCGTTGCCCAAACAGGACCTCACCACCTTCGCGCCGGTCAGTCAGCTGATCTATGTCGGCCAGCCGCTGGCCAACGGGGCCATGCCCGGCTTCACCGCCATCCTGCCCTGGCTGGCCCACGCCGAGGTCGACGACGGCCTCGGCGGCCAGGCCCTGAGCGCCCGTGAGGGGGTAGGGGACCTGACCCTGGGCGCCTTCCTGCAATTGCCCACCACCACCAGGCCCGATGGCGGCCCGCGCTGGGCACAGCGTATCGAGGCCGAGATCGTTGCGCCCACCGGTCGCTACGACCGCGACCGGGCGATCAACCCGGGCAGTAACTTTTGGTCCTTCAATCCCTACTACGCCACCACCTATTGGCTGACCTCCCAGTGGTCGGTCACTGGGCGCTTCTGGTACCTGTGGAACGGTAAGAACGACCAGCCGCTGCGCAGCTTCGGCGATGTCTCCGACACCCGGGCCGGCCAGGCGGTGCATGCCAACTTCGCCACCCAATACGCGCTGAACGATCGGCTCAGCGTCGGCCTGAGTGGCTACTGGCTCAAGCAGATCACCGATACCCAGGTGGATGGACATGACGTGAGCGGACGCCGCGAGAAGGTCTGGGCCTGGGGGCCGGGTTTCACCTATGCCTTCTCCAGGCGGAACCTGATCACCGTCAACAGCTACGTCGAGCAGGACGCCGAGAACCGCACCGAGGGGCGCAAGTTCGTCGTCAACTTCCTGCACAAACTCTAGTGGGGTGGTGCAGACGTTCGCACAGGCATTGGCGAGTGCTCTCTTGGTCCTGGCTAGGCGCCACGCCGGGTCGTGGCAGGGCCATGGCGAGGGGTGGCGACGCCGCGAGGCCCGCAAAAGCGTCGCCAATATGGTCTGGATGACTTCTGAGACACCCCACTAGCGATCGATCGGGATGCCCCGGTTCGGCGGCGGCGGAGCCGCCGGCGGCTGGGGCTGCGCGGCCTGGGGATGGGGCACCATGTGCCAGGTCTCGTTGCGTGGACGGCGCTCGATGTAGATCGGCACTGGCTGGTAGATGATGCCGGAGCCGCGCACCTCGGTCTGCTGGCGCGAGCTGGAAGAGGACGACGAGCCACCGACCACGGTGATGTCGTCGACCGGACGCTGGCGGCTGGAGGTGGGCGACGGCACCACGTTGACCTCGCGTGGGGCCGTGGCTGGAGGCGGCGTGGCGGGCTTGGGCGGCGGCGTGAAGCCGTTGCTGTCGGGCAGGCTCTGCAGGGGGATGGTGGTGATCTGGCTGGCGGTCGGGCAGGCGCCCTGAGTGTAGGTCGTCCGGCCCTGGTCGTCCACGCACTTGTAGACATCCTGGGCGGCCACCACGCCGCTCGCGAGCAGCAGGCCATACAGCAACGCACGCATGATGAGGCCCTCCGGGCACTCGAATTGTCACCTGCAGGATACAAGATGGCCGCTACGGCTCACAGGGCCACGCGGCCCTACTTCGCCCGGCTTCAGCTAATGGTCAGACTGTAAAGACTAGGCCTGGCTGGACGTGAGGCGTATAACATCCTGATACATTCAAATTCAGGACAGCGACGCGTGAAGTGGTTCGTTATCGGTGGTTTTTTTCTCTGTGTCTTGTACGTGCACCTGCGTGGCCGGGTGCGCCATCGTTTCCTGCGTCAGCTGAGTGATCACTCGACCTTCCTGGCCCCGCTCAACACCTTCATGTTCCTGACCTCGCGGGTGCCCAACGAGCCCTACCACGAGGTGGGGCGCTTTCCCGAACTCCAGGTGCTGCAGGACAACTGGCAGCTCATCCGCGACGAGGCGCTGGCCCTGTTGCGCGCCGGCCAGATCAAGAAATCCGCCGAGCACAACGACGCCGGCTTCAATTCCTTCTTCAAGAGCGGCTGGAAGCGCTTCTACCTGAAGTGGTACGGCGACAGCCACCCCTCCGCCATGCAGCTCTGCCCGCGCACCACCGAATTGCTGCGGGGCATTGGTACGGTCAAGGCGGCCATGTTCGCCGAACTGCCGCCGGGTTCGCGGCTGGTGCGGCATCGCGATCCCTATGGCGGCTCCCTGCGCTATCACCTGGGCCTGGCCACGCCCAACGATCCGCGCTGCTTCATTGAGGTGGACGGCCAGCGCTATCACTGGCGCGATGGCCAGGCGGTGGTGTTCGACGAGACCTTCATCCATTACGCCGAGAACACCACCGATCAGGATCGCATCATCCTGTTCTGCGACGTGGAGCGTCCGCTGCGCTATCGCTGGGCCGGGGCCTTCAATCGTTGGGTCAGCGGCACCCTGCTGGCCGCGGCTGCCTCGCCCAATGACGACAGCGACAGGACCGGTGGCCTCAACCGGGCCTTCAAGCATCTCTACCGCATCCGCCAGCGGGGCAAGGCGCTGAAGAAGCGCAACCGCTTCCGCTACTACCTCGAGCAGTGGCTGCTGCTGGCCGCCCTCGTCGGGGTGGTGATCTGGATCTAGCGGATCCTTTTCCTCCCCAGGGGTAGCGGTTCGACTTGACCGCAACGCGAATCGCCTCTAATACTGTATGCATATACAGATAGAGGCGATGGCCATGGATAACACCCCTGCAGGTTCGCCGGCATGAGCGGCAACGCCGGCCTGGCCCGGCTGTTCGAGGAGCGGCGTCTCTGGAAGGGGCAGGCCAGCCCCGAGGCCCGGCGTAGCCGACAGCCCACCGGCGTCGCGGCCCTGGATGCCCATCTACCCGGGGCGGGGTGGCCGGAGGCTGCTCTGACCGAAGTATTGCTCGCCGGGCCAGGCCAGGGTGAACTGCGCCTGCTCTGGCCGACCCTGGCGCGATTGAGTCAGGCCGCCGAACGCATCGCCCTCATCGGGCCCCCGCTGCTGCCCTATGCCCTGGCCTGGCAGGCGGCGGGAGTGGCGCTGGAGTCGCTGGTGGTGATCCGCGCCCAGGGCGCCGAGGTGCTCTGGGCTGCCGAGCAATGCCTGCGCTCCGGCTGTTTCGGTGCGGTGCTCTGCTGGCCCGAGCGGGCCGACGATCGTCAGCTGCGCCGTTTGCAGGTCGCCGCCGAAAGCGGTCGCACCCTGGCCTTCGCCCTGCGTCCGGCCGCCGCCTTGGGCAATCCCTCACCGGCCGCTTTGCGGCTGGAACTCAGGGCCCCCCTCGAACGGCTGCACGTCCACAAGTGCCGGGGCGGTCAACCCGCGGTGCTCAGCCTGGCCGGCGGCGCTTGAGCTTGCCATGCGCTGGGCCTGCATCCTCTTTCCGCAGCTGGCGCTGGATGCCGTGCTGCGGCGCCATCCACAGCCGGAGCGGCCGCTGGTACTGCTCTCCGGACCGCCCCAGCGTCGCCTGCTCCAGGCGGTCAATCCGGCTGCGCGGGCCCTGGGGCTGCGTCCCGGCCTGACGCTGGCCGCCGCCCAGGCGCTGACCCGCGATTTCGAGCAGCAGGAGCACGATCCGGCGCTCATCGAGACCGCCGAGGCGCTGCTGGCGGCCTGGGGGTATGGCTTCAGCTCCCAGGTCAGCCGCTACTATCCCCGAGCCCTGCTGCTGGAAGTGCAGTCCAGCCTGCCGTTGCTGGGCCCTTGGCCGCGGCTGGAGCGGCGCCTGCGCCAGGAGCTCCAGGCCCTGGGCTTTCGCCATCGCCTGGCGCTGGCGCCCAATCCGGTGGCGGCGCGGATGCTGACCAACGTCGCCGATGGCCTGGCCGTCTCCCTGGACGACCTGCCGCCTCTGCTCGACCGCCTGCCCGTGGAGCGGGCCGGGTTCCTTCCCCAGCAGGCCCAGGCGCTGGCGCGCATGGGCATTCGCCGGCTGGAGCAGTTGCAGGCCTTGCCCCGGGCCGCTCTGGCCCGGCGCTTCGCCCCGGAGCTGCTGCAACAGCTGGATCTGCTGCGCGGCAGTCGCAGCCTGGCGCTGGAGTTCTACCGGCCGCCCGATCGTTTCGTGGCGCGGGTGGAGCTCAATTTCGAGGTCGAGTCCCACCAGGCGCTGCTGTTCCCGCTGCGCCGCCTCACCGCCGACCTGGCCGTCTGGCTGGCCAGCCGCGACCGCGGCGTGCAACGTTTCCTGCTGTGGCTGGAGCATCGCCAGGGCCCGGCCACGACGCTCACCATAGGGTTGCTGGCCCCCGAACGCGATGCCGCGCTGCTGTTCGAGTTCGCCCGTGGCCGGCTCGAACAGCTGCAGGTGGTGGCGCCGGTCCTGGCGCTGCGCCTGGAAAGCGAAGAGTTGCCGCTCTTCGTGCCCGAGCGCCATGGCCTGTTCGATGAACGACCGGCCCAGGCAGTGGGCTGGGAGGTGTTGCGCGAGCGGCTACGCGCCCGGCTGGGCGAGGATGCGGTGCTCGGCCTCGGCATCCAGGCGGATCATCGACCCGAGCGAGCCCTGGTCTGGCGCCACCAAGGCCGCCTGGAAAGCAGGCTGCCCGGCTTGCGTCCGGGCTGGCTGCTCAGCGAACCGCGCTCGCTCGAAGGACAACCGCGGCGGGTGCTCGCCGGCCCCGAACGTATCGAGAGCGGTTGGTGGGACGGTGGTGACCAGCGCCGCGACTACTACCGCATCGAGGTGGCCGATGGCCGCCAAGCCTGGGCCTTTCGGCGTTACGGCGAAGAGGAACCCTGGTGGATTCAGGGCTGGTTCGCATGAGCGGCTACGCCGAATTGCATTGCCTGTCGAATTTCAGTTTCCAGCGTGGGGCGTCCAGCGCCCTCGAGTTGTTCGAACGGGCCAAGGCGCTGGGCTACCGGGCGCTGGCCATCACCGACGAATGTACCCTGAGCGGTATCGTCCGCGCCTGGCAGGCGGCGCGCCAGGTCGGCTTGCCCCTCATCGTCGGCAGCGAGCTGGTCCTCGACGACGGCCTGCACCTGGTGCTGCTGGTAGAGGACCTGCAGGGCTACGCGACCCTCTGCGCCCTGATCACCCGGGCACGCCGGCGCGCCCCCAAGGGTCGCTACCAGCTGACCCGGGCGGACCTGCTGCAACCGTTGCCGGGGCTGCTGGCGATCTGGCTGCCGGGTGACGAGCCTGCCGCCGAGGCGGGTGCCTGGCTCAAGGCCGCCTTCGCCGAGCGGCTGTGGATCGGTGTTGAACTGCTACGCAGCGTCGACGACGAGGCACGCCTCAGCCAGCTGCAGCGACTGGGCGAGCACCTCGAGCTGCCCCAGGTGGCTTGCGGCGATGTCCATATGCACACCCGCGGCCGGCGCGCCCTGCAGGATGTGCTCACCGCCATCCGCCACCACCTGCCGGTGGCCCAGGCCGGCTATCGATTGCATCCCAACGGTGAACGCCACCTGCGGCCACTGGCCGTGCTGGAACAGCTCTACCCCGCGGCGCTGCGCCGGGAAACCCTGGCCATCGCCGCCCGCTGCCGGTTCGAGCTGACCGAGTTGCGCTACCACTATCCCCACGAGGTGGTCCCGGCGGGCGAGACGGCGCGTTCCTGGCTCGCCGAGCTGACCCGTAGGGGCCTGGCCTGGCGCTGGCCGGCAGGAGTCCCCGACGAGGTCGCCAGCAAGGTGGCCGGGGAGCTGGCGCTGATCGCCGAGAAGGGCTACGAGAACTACTTTCTCACCGTGCACGACATCGTCGACTACGCCCGCCGCCAGCACATCCTCTGCCAGGGCCGGGGTTCGGCGGCCAATTCGATCGTCTGCTACGTCCTGGGCATCACCGAGCTGAATCCGCTCACCAGCAACCTGCTGTTCGAACGCTTCATCTCCCGCGAGCGCGACGAGCCGCCGGACATCGACGTCGACTTCGAGCACGAGCGGCGTGAAGAGGTCATCCAGTACGTCTTTCGTCGCTATGGCCGCGAGCGGGCCGCGCTCACCGCCGTGGTCAGCACCTATCACGCCGCCGGTGCCCTGCGTGACGTCGGCAAGGCGCTGGGGCTGCCGGGTGACCAGCTCGATGCCCTGTCGGGTTGCGCCGGCCGCTGGACCGACGAGATACCAGGGCCCCAGCGCCTGCGCGAAGCGGGGTTCGCGCCTGACAGTCCGCTGCTGCAGCGGGTGCTGGTCCTCGCCGGCCAGTTGATCGGCTTTCCCCGGCATCTCTCCCAGCATCCCGGAGGCTTCGTCATCTCCGAGGCGCCCCTGGCCAGTCTGGTGCCGGTGGAAAACGCCGCCATGCCCGAGCGCACCCTGATCCAGTGGGACAAGGACGACCTCGATGTCGTAGGGCTGCTCAAGGTCGACATCCTCGCCCTGGGCATGCTCAGCGCCCTGCGCCGCTGCTTCGACCTGGTCGCCGACTGGCGTGGCCAGCGCTGGACCCTGGCCAGCCTGCCCCAGGAAGATGCGCCCACCTACGCCATGATCTCGCGTGCCGATACGGTGGGGGTGTTCCAGATCGAGTCGCGCGCCCAGATGGCCATGCTGCCGCGGCTCAAGCCCAGGACCCTCTACGATCTGGTGATCGAGGTAGCCATCGTGCGGCCCGGTCCCATCCAGGGCGACATGGTGCATCCCTACCTGCGCCGCCGGAACAAGGAAGAGGAGGCGGACTATCCCCATGACGAATTGCGCCCGGCGCTGGAACGCACCCTGGGGGTGCCGCTGTTCCAGGAGCAGGTGATGCAGATCGCCATGATCGCCGCCGAATACTCCCCGGGCGAGGCCGACCAGCTGCGGCGCTCCATGGCCGCCTGGAAACGCCATGGCGGTCTCGAGCCCCACCGCGAGCGGCTGCACAACCGCATGGTCGAGCGCGGCTATCGCCCGGAATTCGCCGCACGGCTCTTCGAGCAGATCAAGGGCTTCGGCAGCTATGGCTTTCCCGAGTCCCATGCCGCCAGCTTCGCCCTGCTGACCTATGCCAGTTCCTGGCTCAAGTGCCATGAGCCGGCCGCCTTCGCCTGCGCCCTGGTGAACAGCTGGCCCATGGGTTTCTACAGCCCGGACCAGGTGCTGCAGGATGCCCGCCGCCATGGTATCGAGGTGCGCGCGGTGAACGTGCAGTCCAGCAACTGGGACTGCCGGCTGGAGGCGAGTACCGGCCCGCAGCCAGCGATCCGGCTCGGGCTGCGCCTGGTGCAGGGCCTGGCGGAGCAGGCGGGGCGCCGGTTGGTGGCGGTGCGGGGCGTGCAGCCTTTTCGCGACGTCGAGGACCTTTGCCGACGGGCCGACCTGGACGCCCGGGCCCGCGGGCAACTGGCCGAGGCCGGCGCCCTGGCGGAGCTGGCCGGGGATCGCCACCAGGCGCGCTGGGCCATGGCCGGGGTGGAGCGCCAGTTACCCTTGTTCGAGACGGCGCCCAGCGTCGCGGAAGAGCGCCCGGCCTTGCCCGCGCCCAGCGTCGCCGAGGAGGTCCACGCCGACTATCGCATGCTGGGCACCACCCTGGGCCCACATCCACTGACCTTGCTGCGCGGCGAACTGCAGGCGCGGCGCTGCCGGGATTTCAGCCAGCTGGCAGAGGTCACGCCGGGAGCCCTGGTGCGGGTGGCGGGCCTGGTGCGCGGGCGGCAGCGACCGGGCACGGCCAGCGGGGTGATCTTCGTGACCCTGGAAGACGAGCACGGCATGCTCAACGTGGTGGTCTGGCGCGCGGTGGGCGAGCAGCAACGACGACCGCTGTTGCAGGCACGGCTGCTACAGGTCGAGGGGCATCTGGAACGGGAGGCGGGAGTTCAGCACCTGATCGCCGGCCGGCTGACCGACCTGAGTCCACTGCTCGACGAATTACTGGTGTCGAGTCGGGATTTTCACTAGCAGGCAAGCTTGGAGTGGCGGGAGGAGGGGACGGGCAGGTGGAGCGGGGGGACTGTCTTCCGAAGCGCTCTGGAGCGCCCGGAAGACAAGAATCGACCAACGCAGTCTTAGCTGACGGCGTCTTTCAGGCCTTTGCCGGGCTTGAAGCCGGGCAGCTTGGCAGCGGCGATCTTGATGGTGGCACCGGTCTGCGGGTTACGGCCTTCGCGAGCAGCGCGCTCTTTCACTGCGAAAGTTCCGAAACCGACCAGGCTAACGCTGTCGCCTTGCTTCAGGGCGTCGGTCACCGCAGTGGTGAAGGCGTCCAGGGCTTTGGCAGCGGTGGCCTTGGGCAGGTCGGCAGACGCGGCAATGGCGTCGATCAGCTCAGCTTTATTCATGTAAAAACTCCATGTGTGAGTATTGGCCCGGCAGTATAGCGGCAGCTTTGCCTTGCGTAGAGCCTTTGTGAGCCTCTACGTGGCCGGTTGAAGCAGCCTTGTTGTTCGGCGCTACAGGATACGCATAGCGGACGAAAGAACGATAGGGTATTCGATCACGCAGGGGCGTGAAAACCTGATCCGCACTGCATTTTCCACGCTTCTCAGCCCAACCGTCGCCTTTTTGGGCAGCGCTGGGGGCCGTTTGGTTTCCTTCGCTGAACGAGAAGTCGCCGTAGAAGGCCAGGCCAGGCGAACGTCAGCGAGAAAGCGGCCCGGGCTTGCAAGCGAGTCTACGAGCTGTGATTGGACGTTCCGACGGGGCCAGCCTGCCGGAGCCAGGCTCCAGCCGCTTTCCACGAAGCAGCCGCGCCCAGGCATTTATCGTACAGCGCCTAGGCGACCCGGTTCGGTGAAAGATGGGGCTCCAGGGGCGGGGTCAGCGGCGGCAGCCCATAGGCGGCACGGGCGGCATCGCAGTGCGCATTGGGTGCGCCGTCCTCCCAGGCGGCGGTGAATTCGCGACAGGTACTCGAACGGTTCTCGTAGATGGTGCAGCGGGTACCGCAGCCCACCTCGCCCAGCAGCGCCGCGCAGCGTACCGGCTTCTGCTCGGTGCCCTGCATGGCCGCCAGGTGCGGACTCACCGCGACGGTCAGGTTGTCCGGCACCAGGCCCCCTGCCGACTGGCATTCACCCCAATAGAAAGACACGCGGAAATGGGCGCAGCAGGCGCCGCAGCTGAGGCAAGGATTCTCGGTCGACATGCACCAAAACCATCGCAGGAACCGGCAAGGCCGGCGGGATGAGCGCGGATTCTAGGCAAGCGCCAGCAGGCTGCGAAGCCCCGGAAACGACCGTTCGGCGGCGACCTACGGCAGTCTTCGGGCGTCTCCGGAGGTAACCAGATGTCGCTGCAGCCAGGCGATGAACAGCCGCACCTTGGCCGGCACCAGTCGCCGGTGTGGGTAGAGCGCGTGGATGGCGATGGCCTGGGTGTGCCAGGGGACGAACAGCCGCTCCAGCCGACCGGCGGCGATGTCGTCGCCGACCAGGAAGTCCGGCTGCCGCAGGATGCCGTGGCCGTCCAGCGCCGCCTGGTGCAGGACACTGCCATTGTTGGCACGCAGCTGGCCGGTCACCCTGACCTGGACGCGTTCCTCGCCGCGCTGGAATCCCCAGACGTCCCCGTCGCTGGCATAGCTGTAGAGCAGGCAGCGATGTTGCGCGAGCGCGCTGGGATGGTCCGGGCGGCCGTGACGCTGCAGGTAGCCGGGCGCCGCGCACACGAACAGTTCCACCGCGCCCAGGGGCTGGGCGATCAGGCTGGAGTCGCCGAGTTCGCCGATGCGTACGGCGAGATCGAAGCCTTCCTCGACCAGCCGCACCTGCCGATCGCTGAGTTCCAGGTCGATGGCGACTTCCGGGTACTCGTGCAGAAAGCTGCTGACCAGGGGCGCCAGGTGCCGGACCCCGAAGGTGAGGGGCGCACTGACCCTGAGCCGTCCCCGCGGTCGTTCGTGGCCTTCCTGCAGACGCTGTTCCAGGGCATCCAGATCACCCAGCAACGGTACGATGCCCTCATGCAGGGTGCGCCCGGCCTCGGTCAGGCTCAGGGTGCGGGTGGTGCGTTGCAGCAGCCGCGTGCCGTAGTGCCGCTCCAGGGCGGCCAGGTGCTTGGTGAGCGCCGAGCGCGACAGCTCCAGGCGCTCGGCCGCAGCGGTCAGGCTGCCCAGCTCGACGATCTTGATGAAGGCCTGCAATGACTTGAGGGTATCCATGCATTGTTTCCATTTCGTGCGCAGTGCATGCCCAGATTGCCGGTTTATTGTTTTTCTGGAAACAGGACAATGGCGCCATCCACCTCATCGAGAACCATCATGACCGCCAATACCTCTCCCTACGCCGCGCTGTTGCTGCGCCTCGCTCTCGGCACCATGTTCCTGGCCCACGGCCTCACCAAGCTGCTGGTATTCACCCTGCCTGGCACGGCGGGATTCTTCGCCTCGGTAGGTTTTCCGGGCTGGTTGGCCTATCCGGTCACCTTTTTCGAGCTGGGTGCCGGTATCCTGCTGATCCTGGGCGCCTGGGTACGACCGGTCGCCGCCGTCGCTGCCGTCCAGCTGTTCGTCGCGGCTACCGTGCACTTCGGCAATGGCTGGTCGTTCACCAATCCCCACGGTGGCTGGGAGTATCCGCTCTTCCTCGCCGTGACCGCTGCGGCCCTGGCCCTGCTGGGTGCCGGTCGGCCATCCTGGGATGCGCGCAAGCTTTCCTGATCATCATCCGCGAGAGGGCATTGCCATGTCGCTTCCCACCTTGTTCGTTTCCCATGGTTCGCCTATGGAGGCCCTCGACGCCGGAGCGGCGGGGGAAGCCTGGCGTACCCTGGGCCGGGCCCTGCCGACGCCGGCGGCCATCGTCGTGGTGTCGGCGCATTTCGATACCCGGGTGCCGCTGTTCGGCAGTGCCGTCCGGCCCGCCACCATCCACGACTTCTATGGCTTTCCCGAAGCCCTCTACCGGCTGAGTTATCCCGCCCCGGGTGCGCCCGTGCTGGCCGAGCGCCTGGCCCAGGGGCTGCGCGAGCAAGGCTGGGAGGCCCAGACGGGTGAGCAGGGCCTGGACCACGGGGCCTGGGTACCATTGCGCTATCTCTTCCCGGACGCGCAGATTCCGGTGATCCCCCTGTCGATGAGCGCGACGCGGGGGCCGGACTACCATTACGCCCTGGGCCAGGCCCTGGCTTCGGTGCTGCCGGCGGACACCCTGCTGATCGGCTCGGGCAGCCTGACCCACAACCTCGGTGATTTCCGTCGCGGGGGCGAGGCCTCGCCGGCCTATGTCAGGGATTTCCAGCAGTGGATCCAGGCCCGCCTGCGCGAGCGCGACGTGGACGCCTTGCTGGACTACCGCCGCCAAGCGCCCCAGGCCCGCCAGGCGCATCCCACCGACGAGCACCTGTTGCCGCTGTTCGTCGCCCTAGGCGCCGCCGACCCTGCCGGGACCTTCAACGTCCATCACGATGGCATCGCCCATCGCATCCTGGCGATGGACCTGTACGGCTTCTCCCGTCACTAGCCGAAGGCGCAAATAGAAAGCCCGGCTTTCGTGATGAGCCGGGCTTGCGGTCTGATCAAGTCGCCATCGGCCGATGGCGACCGCCTTCCATCAACCAAACAGCCCCGGTCCATAGCCCCACATCAGCACGGTGGTCGCCATCAGCACCTCCAGCACCAGGACCCCGATGGCCAGGGTGGAGCCGGACATGATGAAACCTTCCCGCTGGTCGATGTTGAGGAAGGAGGGGATGCCGGTGTAGAGCAGGTAGGCCGAATAGGCCAGGCCGACGATGGCGGCGATGGCGCACAGCCATACCAGCGGATAGAAGCCCACCAGGCCACTGATCAGCATGGGCGTGGCCACGTAGCCGGCGAAGAGGATGCAGCGATTGGCACTGGGACGATCCGGATAGCGCCGCGCCAGCCAGTGGATCACATGACCCATGGCCACCACCGCCGCCATGATCAGCGCATAGCTGATGACCGCCAGCACCACCGCCGTGGGCAGGTCCAGAACGTGAGCCTCGCCGCCGCCGAAGCGCCAACCGAAGGTGGTGGTGCCGACCAGCGACGCCACTACCGGAATGGCCGCCAGAAAGGCGACATGATGGGCAAAGAAGTGCCCTACGGTTTCCCCTTCGCGACGAATCTGCTGCCACTCGCGATCGGGATGGGCCAGCAGGCCCCAGACATGATTGATCATGATCCTGCTCCTCACCCGCTGTGTCGCCGCAAGCGGGCCTCTAGGTGATGGCGAACGCTGGACTAACGCATCTGGCGACTACCTTATGAGTATAGAAGGGCTCTGGAATGCGCCATGGCAGCCGACGAAGGGCAGCTTGCTCCGCAACGAAGCGACGAGAGGTCATGGGGCACCAGCCTGGTGCGTATTTTCGCCCTATCCGCCGCTACATAGCCCGTCCAGCCAATACCTGACCACTTGGACAGGTTTTTGCTTGTGCAAGGCATCTGTTACCGCTCCGTGAGGCCTGCTATGCCATCTTTCGACATCATCATCGCCGGTGCCGGCATGGGCGGTCTTACCGCGGCCCTGGCACTCCAGCAGGCCGGGCACCAGGTGCGCCTGTTCGAGCGGGCGGCCGATCTCGCCCCCATAGGGGCGGCCCTGTCCATCTGGCCCAACGGCGTCAAGGTGCTGGAGCGCCTGGGCCTGGGATCTGCCATCGCCGCGGTGAGTGGTGACATGCGCGCCATGAGCTACCACGATCAACAGGGGCACTTGCTCACGCGCTTCAGCCTGCTACCGCTCTATGAAGCCGTCGGCCGCCCGGCGCGGCCCATTGCCCGAGCCCATCTGCAGCGCCTGTTGCTGGACGCGGTCGGGGCGGAGCGGGTGACGCTGGGCGTTGGCTGCGAGGGCTTCGAGCAGGACGCCGAGGGAGTGACCGTGCAACTCAGTGACGGTCGCCGTGAACGGGCCGATCTGCTGATCGCCGCCGACGGCACCCACTCGCGGCTGCGGGATCGCGTGGTTGGGCAGTCGATCACCCGCGACTACTGCGGCTACGTGAACTGGAACGGCCGGGTGAGGATCGCCCCGGACCTCGCCGATGAGTACGAGTGGGCGCAGTTCGTGGGTAATCACCAGCGCGTCTCCCTGATGCCCATGGGCGGTGACGAATTCTATTTCTTCTTCGACGTGCCCCTGCCCAAGGGGACGCCCAACGACCGTAGTCGCTACCGCGAAGAGCTGGCCGAGCACTTCGCCGGCTGGGCGCCGCCGGTGCAGCGCCTCATCGAACGGCTGGACCCCCAGGGCGTGGCCCGGGTGGAGATCCACGACACCGCTCCGCTCTCGACCCTGGTGCGTGGGCGTGTCGCGCTGCTCGGCGACTCGGCCCACGCCATGGCGCCGGACCTGGGGCAGGGGGGCTGCCAGGCCATGGAGGATGCCTGGGTGCTGGCGCGCTGCCTGGAAGCCGACGCCGATCCGCTCGCCGCGCTTAAGGCCTATGAGCAGGCTCGCTTGGAGCGGGTGGCCGGGATCGTCGCGCGGGCCCGCAAGCGCTGCGAGATCACCCACGGCCATGACCCCGAGGCCACCCAGGCCTGGTACGTCGAACTGTTCGAGGAGACCGGCGAGACGGTGATCGCCGGGTTGCGCAAGACCGCCGACGGCGGCCCGCTGTGAAATAGCCCGCCTTGAAATGGCCAGGGAGGGGGACGAATGGCGCGGTCGAGGGTCGAAAGGCCCACGTCCTCTGTCGGAGATCCCGCCCATGCGCCTGCGTCTCGCCCTGACCCTTGCCAGTTCCTTCGCCCTGGCTCCGCTGGCCTTCGCCGCCGAGAGCGGTTGCCCCTATCCGCAGACGGTGAAATTCGCCGGACCCAATTGGGAAAGCGGCATGTTCACCACCGAGGTCCTGCGCCTGCTGGTGGAAAAGGGTTACGGCTGCCAGACCGACGCCGTGCCAGGTAACACCGTGACCCTGGAGAATGCCCTGGCGCAGAACGACATCCAGGTCACCGGCGAACAGTGGGCCGGTCGTAGCCCGGCCTGGCGCGCGGCGGAAAAGGCCGGCAAGGTCTTCGCCGTCGGCGAGACGGTCAAGGGCGCCACCGAGGGCTGGTGGGTGCCGGAGTACCTGGTCAAGGGCGATCCGGCCAGGGGGATCAAGGCCAAGGCACCGGACCTCAAGAGCGTGGCCGACCTGCCGCGCTACAAGGAGCTGTTCCGCGATCCCGAAGAGCCTGGCAAGGGCCGCTTCCTCAACTGCCCCACCGGCTGGACCTGCGAGATCGTCAACACCCAGAAGCTCAAGGCCTACAAGCTGACTGACAGCTATACCAATTTCCGCACCGGCACCGGTCCGGCACTGGACGCCGCCATCGCCACCGCCATGCGCCGGGGCGAGCCGGTGCTCTTCTACTACTGGTCGCCGACCCCGCTGATGGGCCGCTACAAGCTGGTCCAGTTGGAAGAGCCGCCCTTCAGCGAAAAAGCCTGGGAGACGCTGTCGGATCCGAAGAATCCCAATCCGCTGCCCTCACGCTCGCTGCCGGCCAAGATCACCATCGGCGTTTCACGCGACCTGCACGACAAGGCCCCGGCCCTGGTCGCGCTATTCGAGAGGGTCGAATTCCCCCTCGGCCAGTTCAACGGCATCCTCGCCAACATGGCCGAGAAGCACGAAGACGCCCAGGTGGTGGCCAAGCGTTTCCTTAAGGAGCATCCGGAGGTCTGGACGACCTGGCTGCCGGCGGAAAACGCCGAGCGGGTGAAGGCGGCGCTCTAAGAGCCTGTTCAAAATCTCGCGAGCTAGAGCCAAACAAGGCCTAGGCGGCCCTATGAAAGCGCCTGAGGAAGCGGATCGGACCCGCGCTCGGGTTTACGAGTGGTACATGAGTAGTGCGCCGGGGCCGCCTAGGCGGGGCTGGCCTTCCAGGGCGTTTTCAACGCAATTTGGCCGACGCGCAGCAGATTATGAGCAGACTCTGAGGGCCCGCCCGGGTAGGTGATGGGCGATAATGGCGGTTTCCTCTGCTGGAGCCGCCCATGGCCATCGCCGCCCTCACCATGTACGTCGAGCCTGCCGAGGTACGCGACGCCTATCGCCAGCTGGCCGAAGCCGTGGCGCTGCGCCTGGGCAAGACGCTCGACCCCGCGCCCGAGGAACTGTCGGCGCTCTGGAGCCATCCCGACCTGCTGCTGGCCCAGACCTGCGGCTATCCCTGGGCCACCCGCCTGCGCGGCCAGGTCCGACTGGTGGCGGCGCCGCGCTATACCTTCGAAGGCTGCGCAGGCGCCGAGCACTGCGCCTTCATCCTGGTGCCCGAGACGCTAGAGGCAGAGAGCCTGGCCGATCTGCGCGGCAAGCGCGTGGCGCTCAATGGCCTGGATTCCAACACCGGCATGAATCTGCTGCGCCACGCCGTGGCGCCCCTGGCGGAGCGGGCCCGCTTCTTCGGCGAGATGATCGTCAGCGAAAGCCACGCCAACAGCCTGGCACTGTTGCAGCAGGGGCATGCCGATGTGGCCGCGGTGGATGCCGTTACCTACGGCTACCTGCAGCGCGCCCAACCGGAGCGCGTCGACGGCCTGCGCCTGCTGCAACGCACCCGCCCCAGTCCGACGCTGCCCTTCATCACCGCCGCCAGTCGGTCCGATGCCGAGGTGGAAGCCTTGCGCGCGGCCCTGGGTGACAGCCTGGCGGCTGCCCCCGAGCTGGCCAGCCTCCTGGCCATGGACGGTGTCGTAGCCGTGGACGAGGCGACCTACCTGCCGCTGCTGGACTGGCGCCGGGAGGCGGTGGACAAGGGTTATCCGGTGATCGCCTAGGTCGGGTCGAGACGGCGCCGTCGTCGACGCCCAAGGGGGGAAGCCGGCTTGGGAATGTTGGGCTTCGCTGCGCTCAACCCAACCTACGGTGACGGCTTTTGGCGTAGGTTGGGTTGAGACGGCTCCATCGTCGAAGCCCAACATGGGTAGTCCGGCCCGGCCACCGTTGGGCTTCGCTGTGCTCAGCCCAACCTACGGTGACGGCGCTTGGCGTAGGTTGGGTTGAGACGGCTCCATCGTCGAAGCCCAACATCAGGGCTCGGTCGCGCCTTGTTGGGCTTCGCTGCGCTCAACCCAACCTACGGTGTCCCTGCCTGCAACCGCCGTAACTCCACCAGGTCATGGCTGCAGAACAGCGTCAGCCCCAGGTCCTGGCGCAGGGAGAGTTCGCGCAGTCGGGCCTGGTTGTCCAGGCGGCTGGCGCGGTCGGCTTCCATCAGCCGCTGGTAGAACCTCAGGCCAAGGGTACAGCGGCGTTCGGGATGACCCATCTCCTCGCGATAGAAATAGGCGTCGCCGGCGTGCAGCAGCCAGCCCTCGTCCGCCTGGATGGCGATGCCGGCGTGCCCGGGCGTGTGGCCGGGCAGGGGGATCATGAGGATTTCCGGGGGCAGGCCGGGCAGGTCGCGGACGCTGGCGAAGCCGTGCCAGGGCTCGCCCTGGGGTTCGTGGAACTGCCAGTGGCGGATGCCTTGCCACTGCGCCGGACTGTAGCGGCGCCGGCCGATGAAGCCGTGGCGCTGCCGCTGGGCCTCCCATTCGCGCTGCAGCACATGGACCTGGGCCTGGGGAAAGTCGTCCAGCCCGCCAGCGTGATCGAAATCCAGGTGGGTCAGCACGATATGGCGCACATCCCCCGGCCGGAAGCCGAGCTGGCGGATCTGCGCCAGGGCACTGAGCGCCGGGTCGTACTGGATGCGATTCATCAACCGGAAGAAGGGACTCAGGCGCTGGCCACGCTCCTGCAGGTCGCGTTCGCCGAAGCCGGTATCCACCAGCACCAGCCCGGCGCTGTCGGTCTCCACCAGCAGGCAATGACAGGCCAGGTGGGCGGCGAAACCGCGGCTGAAGCCGTCGTACAGCGACCCGCCGAGGGGGCACATGCAGCCGCAGTTGAGGTGATGGATACGCATGGCAGGCTCCGCGAGGGTGACCTGCGGTAGAAGAAGCCAAGGCGGGCAAAGTTCTAGCGTAGCGGCGCTTGTCCTTAGTCTCCCGGTAAGCCCGTTTCGACGCAGAGGCTCCTGCCAGAGCGGTGATCCGCAGGAGAAAGGTCGCCAAGCCTCCAGCCGGGACGCTGGCGCCGCTCAGGCGCGGCCGGAGCTTGACCCAGTGCGGATTTGCGCAGCACTGCGCCGCCAACGGCTGAACCCAGGGCCTTCCGTGCTGACCAAGCTAGGATCGCCAGCGGACCGGCTCTGCCACCCTGGCCCGCCCAGCGCAGACGGAGCCTCTCATGCCCATAGCCTTTCCCCGCCGTTCCCTCCTGGCCACCGGCCTGTCCCTTGGCCTGCTCGCTGCTGGTACCGCCCAGGCCGCCGACTGGTGCGCCAGCAAACCGGTGAAGTTCGCCGGCGTGAACTGGGAGAGTGGCATGCTGCTCACCGAGTTGATGGGCTTCGTCCTGCAGCATGGCTACGACTGCAAGATCGACAGCATTCCTGGCAACTCCATCACCCTGGAGCAGGCGCTGGCCAATAACGACATCCAGGTGTTCGCCGAGGAGTGGATCGGCCGCAGCGAGGCCTGGAACAAGGCCGCCGCGGCCGGCAAGGTGGTCGGCGTGGGCGCGCCTATCGAGGGCGCCACCGAAGGCTGGTACGTGCCGCGCTATCTGGTCGAAGGCGAGGGCGCCAAGGCGCCCAAGCTGAAGAGCATCGCCGACCTGGGCCAGTACGCCGAGCTGTTCCGCGATCCGGAAGAGCCGGGCAAGGGCCGCTTCTACAACTGCCCCGCCGGCTGGACCTGCGAACTGGAAAATACCCAGATGCTGCAGAGCTACGGCCTGAGCGACAAATACACCAACTTCCGCCCCGGTACCGGCCCGGCGCTGGATGCGGCCATCGTCTCGGCCACCAAGCGCAAGCAGCCGATCCTCACCTACTACTGGTCGCCGACGCCCTTGCTGGGCCGGGTCGACATGGTGCAGCTAAAGCCGCGCGATGGCGAAGCCAAGCGCATCCAGGTGCAGGCCGGCCTCTCCAAGCCCTTCCACGACGGCGCCCCCGAGCTGGTCGCCGTGCTGAGTCGGGTCAACGTGCCCATCGAGCTGCTCAACCGCACCCTGGCCGAGCAGGCCGAAGCCAAGCAGGACGCCCCCGCCGCCGCCAAGGCGCTGCTCAAGGCCCATCCGGAACTCTGGCAGGCCTGGGTGACCGACGCCGCGGCGCGCAGCAAGATCCAGGCGGCGCTCTAGGATGTTTCCCGAAGGCCTGACCTTTTCCTTCGCCGATGCCGTGAATCGCGGCGTCGACTGGCTGGTGACCCGCTACGGCGATGTCTTCCGCGCCATCTCCGACACCCTGCTGCAGGCCATCGTCTGGCTCGAGGGCCTGCTGCGCGGCACGCCCTGGTGGGCCATCCTGCTGATCGTCGCGATCCTGGCCGGCCACGCGACGCGCCGGGTAGTGCCGACCCTGCTGATCACCGGCCTGCTGTTCCTGGTCGGCGCCCTGGGGCTGTGGGACAAGCTGATGCAGACCCTGGCCCTGGTGCTGGTGGCCACCGCCATCGCCGTGGTCATCGGCGTGCCGCTGGGCATTCTCTGCGCCCGTAGCACCCGCGTGCGCCTGGTGCTGATGCCGCTATTGGACATCATGCAGACCATGCCCAGCTTCGTGTACCTGATCCCGGTGCTGATGCTGTTCGGCCTGGGCAAGGTACCGGCGATCTTCGCCACGGTGATCTACGCCGCGCCGCCGCTGATCCGCCTCACCGACCTGGGCATCCGCCAGGTCGACCGCGAGGTGATGGAGGCGGTCAACGCCTTCGGCGCCAGCCGCTGGCAGCAGCTGTTCGGCGTGCAGCTGCCGCTGGCCCTGCCGAGTATCATGGCCGGCATCAACCAGACCACCATGATGGCGCTGTCCATGGTGGTGATCGCCTCCATGATCGGCGCCCGCGGCCTCGGCGAGGAGGTGCTGGTGGGCATCCAGACCCTGGACGTGGGCAAGGGCCTGCAGGCCGGCCTGGCCATCGTCATCCTCGCCGTGGTCATCGACCGCATCACCCAGGCCTATGGCCGCCAGCGCCACGAGGTGGAGCGATGAAGATCGTCGTCGAGCGGGTCTCCAAGATCTTCGGCAAGCGCGAGCAGGCGGCCCTGGCGCTGCTGCGCGAGGGGCACGACAAGGCCGAGATCCTCGCCCGCACCGGTTGCGTGGTGGGGGTGGACGATCTCTCCCTGGAGATCGCCGAGGGCGAGATCTTCGTCATCATGGGGTTGTCCGGTTCCGGCAAGTCGACCCTGGTGCGCCACCTCAACCGGCTGATCGACCCCAGCAGCGGGCGCATCCTCATCGATGGCCAGGACATCCTCGAACTGCCATTGCCGGCGCTGCGCGAACTGCGCCGCCAGCGCATCAGCATGGTGTTCCAGAGCTTCGGCCTGTTGCCGCACCGCCGGGTGCTGGACAACGTCGCCTACGGCCTCAAGGTGCGCGGCGAGCCCAAGGCGGTCTGCCGCGAGCGGGCGCTGCACTGGCTGGAGGTGGTCGGCCTGGCCGGCTACGAGCGCAAGTGGCCGCACCAGCTCTCCGGCGGCATGCGCCAGCGCGTCGGCCTGGCGCGGGCCCTGGCGGCGGATACCGAGATCATCCTGATGGACGAGGCCTTTTCCGCCCTCGATCCGCTGATCCGCGCCGAGATGCAGGACCAGCTGTTGGAGCTGCAACAGCGCCTGCACAAGACCATCGTCTTCATCACCCATGACCTCGACGAGGCCCTGCGCCTGGGCAATCGCATCGCCATCCTGCGCGACGGGCGCCTGGTGCAGGTGGGCACGCCGGCGGACATCCTCGGCCATCCGGCCGACGACTACGTGGCGCGCTTCGTCCAGCGGCGCAGCGTTGCGACAGTTTGAAACAATTGCGGCAAGGCCCTTCACGAGCATTTCACAGGGCCAAGGCTCTGATGCTGAGACCTGTGGCCTGACCTCGCGTCGGGCCTTTTCCCTACTACCGGAACCGCGCCGCAATGGACTATCTGCTACAACTCGCCGCCGACCCCACCGTCTGGATCGCCCTGGCCACCCTGATCGTCATGGAAGTGGTGCTCGGCATCGACAACCTGATCTTCATCTCCATCCTCACCAACAAGCTGCCCGTCCACCAACAGCAGAAGGCCCGCCGCCTCGGCATCGGCCTGGCGCTGGTCATGCGCCTGGGGCTGCTCGGCACCGTGGCCTGGATCGTCCAGCTCACCGAGCCCATCATCGAGCTCTTCGGCAAGGGCTTTTCCTGGAAGGACATCATTCTCATCGCCGGTGGCCTGTTCCTCTTGTGGAAGGCGACCAAGGAGATCCACCACAACGTCGATCCCGAGCCCGACAGCGCCCTGACCAAGGGCGGCGAAACGGCGACCCTGGCGTTCGGCTCGGCCATCGTGCAGATCCTGTTGCTGGACCTGGTGTTCTCGGTGGACAGCATCATCACCGCCGTGGGCATGACCGAGCACCTGCCGGTGATGGTGATCGCGGTGGTGGTGGCGGTGACCGTCATGTTGCTGGCGGCCAATCCCCTGGCCAACTTCATCAACAACAACCCCACCGTCGTGATGCTGGCGCTGGGCTTCCTGATCATGATCGGCATGACCCTGATCGCCGAAGGCTTCGGCGCCCATGTGCCCAAGGGCTACATCTATGCGGCCATGGCCTTCTCCGCACTGATCGAGGGCCTGAACATGCTGTCGCGGCGCGCCAAGCGCCGCCAGCAGGCGGCCGGCAAGTGAGCACAGGCGTGCCAGAAGGCTTTGTTACATTCCGGCACGCCTATTGCTAAAGAAATTAGGCACTATCTCGTTATCTCTTTGTCATAGCAGCGTCACACGTGAGGTCTACAACCTAAGTCATGAACATTCAAACCCAAGCCCAAAACGCCATGCATGCCCTCAGCGCCGCCTTCGCGCCGATGAGCTGCGTCATCGACGCCCCCAGCAAGCGTGGTTTCTCCTTCATCGTCGTCAACGAGCATGGCGTGGCCAAGCACACCCGCCGGATCTATCGCGACGAATACAGCAACCCGAGCCGCCTGCAGGCCATCATCGACAGCACCCGCCTGGCCATCGCCGGCTGAGATCCAGCCGGCTCCCGCTTCACCCCTTCCGCTTCAGCGTCTGCGCCCCACCCGAGCTACGGGTGTACCGGCGGCAGATACGTCAACGTCCCCCCCAATAGCCATAGCAGCACCAGCACCAGGGGTGCATGGACCAGCAGCTGCACGAAGGAAAAGCCGACCAGGTCGCGCGCCTTCAGCCCCAGCACGCCCAGCAGCGGCAGCATGTAGAAGGGATTGATCAGATTTGGCAAGGCCTCGGCGGCGTTGTAAATCTGTACCGCCCAGCCCAGGTGATACTGCAGGTCGTTGGCCACCTGCATCACATAGGGCGCCTCGATGATCCACTTGCCCCCGCCCGAGGGGATGAAGAACCCCAGCAGCGCCGAATAGACCCCCATCAGCAGGGCGAAGGTGTCGTGGGTGGCGATCTGGGTGAAGAAGGCCGCGATATGGTGCGCCAGGGTCTGGCCGTCGGCACCATTGACCTTGGTTAGGATGGCGGCGATGGAGCCGTACAGCGGAAACTGGATCAGCACCCCGGTGGTGGCCGGCACGGCGCGGGCCACGGCGTCGAGGAAGTGCCGCGGCCGCCAGTGCAGCAGGGCGCCCAGGGTCAGGAACAGCAGGTTGTAGGTGTTCAGCCCGGAGATGGCCTCGATGGCCGGCTTGCTGGCGAATTCCTGCACCAGCCACCCGGCGGCCAGCAGGACCAGCAGTACGATCAGCACCGGACTGTATTCCAGCCATTCGCCCGGACGGACCGGCTTGGCGGCAGGCTGGGGCGCCGGGGTGAGATCGACGCCACAGGCGCGGGCATCGCGGGCGCTATCTGGTCCCGGCGCGGTGACATAGGCGATCACCGCCGAGACCACCAGCAGCACCAGCAGGAGGGCGCCGGATTGCCAGAGGAACAGCGTCTGGCTGAAGGGGATCACCCCGGTGATGGCCAGGATCGACGGCGGCAGGCTGGCCGGATTGGCCTGCAACTGCGCCGCCGAGGACGACAGCCCCAGCGCCCAGACCGCGCCCAGGCCCAGGTAGGCGGCGGCCCCGGCGGCGCGATAGTCCATCTTGAGTTCTTCGCGGCGCGCCAGGGCCCGCACCAGCAGGCCGCCGAACACCAGGCTCAGGCCCCAGTTGAGCAGCGAGGCGAGCATGGCCACCAGGGCCACCCAGCACACCGCGCCACGCCCGGTGCGCGGCACCCGCGCCAGCCGCTCGATCAGTCGCGCCGCCGGCCCAGAGCTGGCCACCACGTAGCCGCCGATGACCACGAAGGCCATCTGCATGGTGAAGGGAATCAGGCTCCAGAAGCCGTCGCCAAAGGCCTTGGCGGTCTTGGTCGCCGGTGCACCCATGCCGAGAGCGGCCAGGGCCACCACGGCCACGGCGAGCACGGCGAACACCCAGGAATCGGGAAACCAGCGTTCGGCCCAGTTGGAACAGGCCAGGGCGAACCGCGCGCTGCGCGAATCGCGGGAGGGGGTGGAGGTCATGGGAGATCCTTTTGTTGTTGTTTTGGATAGGGACATCAGGCGTAGCGTGGAAAACGGCGCAGCCTTTTCCACGCGTTGGGGTCATATCGCGGCCATGGCGGTCCGCCGATGCGGCCGCTCCTACAAAAGCATCATCCCCTGTAGGAGCGGCCCATGGCCGCGATAGGTATTGGCGTCGGTGGGTAAGGCTAAGCCGTTACCCACCCTACGACCGGCTTACGCTTAACGCCGCTCCACCGCCAGGGCCACGCCCTGGCCACCGCCGATGCACAGGGTCGCCAGGCCCCGGCGACCCTCGCGCCGACGCAATTCGTGGAGCAGGGTCACCAGCACTCGACACCCCGAGGCGCCGATGGGATGGCCCAGGGCGATGGCGCCGCCGTTGACGTTGACCTTCTCATCATCCCAGCCCAGCTCCTGGCCCACGGCCAGCGCCTGGGCGGCGAAGGCTTCGTTGGCCTCGATCAGGTCCAGGTCGCCCAGCTGCCAGCCGGCTTTCTCCAGGGTCTTGCGGGTGGCCGAGACCGGGCCGATGCCCATGATCGCCGGGTCTACCCCGGCGCTGGCATAGGCGGCGATATGGGCCAGCGGTTCGAGGCCCAGGGCGGCGGCCTTGGTCGCGCTCATCACCAGTACCGCGGCAGCGCCGTCGTTGAGGCTGGAGGCATTGCCGGCGGTGACGCTGCCGTCCTTGGCGAAGGCTGGTCGCAG
This sequence comes from Pseudomonas sp. No.117, assembly GCF_054558395.1. NCBI lineage: Bacteria > Pseudomonadati > Pseudomonadota > Gammaproteobacteria > Pseudomonadales > Pseudomonadaceae > Pseudomonas > Pseudomonas sp. No.117. The sequence continues at coordinate 434,560 of NZ_BAAJNP010000005.1, read as the reverse complement.
TCGGGCCAGGCCCTCGGCGCTGGTGTCGGCGCGGATGCCTTCGTCGGTGTCGAACGGCAGCGGCTCACCCTTGCGTTGGGGGATGAGCACCGGGGTGATCTCCGCGCGAAAACGCCCGGATTCCACCGCCGCCGCGGCGCGCTGCTGGGAGCGGGCAGCGAAGTCATCCTGGGCCTCGCGGCTGATCTGGTACTTCTCCACCAGGTTCTCCGCGGTCTGGCCCATGTGGTAGTCGTTGAAGGCATCCCAGAGGCCGTCGCTGATCATGGAGTCGACCAGTTCCGCATGGCCCAGGCGCAAGCCACTGCGCACCTTGGGCAGCACATAGGGCGCCAGGCTCATGTTTTCCATGCCGCCGGCGATGACGATCTCGGCGTCGCCGCAACGGATCGCCTGGACGGCCAGTTGCACCGCCTTGAGGCCGGAGCCGCAGACCTTGTTCAGGGTCAGGGCCGGCACCTCGTGGGGCAGCCCGGCCTTGACCGCCGCTTGGCGGGCGGGATTCTGGCCGGCGCCCGCGGTGAGCACCTGGCCGAGGATGACTTCATCCACCTGCGCCGGAGTTACACCGGTCTGCTCCAGCAAGGCGCGGATGACGGTGGCGCCCAGCTCCACCGCGGGTACAGTGGCCAGGGAACCCTGGAAACTGCCGACCGCGGTACGGGTGGCAGCGACGATGACGACGTCTTGCATGGCTAGGGTCTCCTCTAGGCCTGGATGGGGGCGCCGGTAGCCGCGCGCAATTCATCGAAGCTGACGCCTTCGGCCAGTTCCACCAGCTTGAGGCCGCCTTCGGTCACCTCCAGCACGGCCAGGTCGGTGATGATCAGGTCGACCACGCCGACGCCGGTCAGCGGCAGGTCGCAGGCCGGCAGGATCTTGTGCGCCCCCTTGGCGGTGTGCTCCATGAGCACCACCACGCGCTGTACCCCGGCCACCAGGTCCATGGCGCCGCCCATGCCCTTGACCATCTTGCCGGGGATCATCCAGTTGGCCAGGTCGCCTTGCTCGGACACCTGCATGGCACCGAGGATGGCCAGGTTCACGTGGCCACCGCGGATCATGCCGAAGCTCGTCGCGCTGTCGAAATAGCTGCTGCCGGGCAGGGCAGTGACGGTCTGCTTGCCGGCGTTGATCAGGTCCGGGTCGACCGTCGCGGCGGTGGGGAAGGGGCCGATGCCGAGCAGGCCGTTTTCCGACTGCAGCCAGACGTCCATGCCGGCGGGGATGTAGTTGGCCACCAGGGTCGGCAGGCCGATGCCGAGGTTGACGTAGAAGCCGTCCTGCAGCTCCCGGGCGGCGCGCTGCGCCATCTGTTCGCGGGTCCAGGCCATCTTACTTCTCCTCGCTCAGGGTGCGTTTCTCGATACGTTTCTCGGGGTTGGCGTTGACCACCAGGCGCTGCACGAAGATGCCGGGCAGGTGGATCTGGTCGGGATCCAGCTCGCCGACCTCCACCAGCTCTTCCACCTCGGCCACGCAGACGCGACCGGCCATGGCGCACAGCGGATTGAAGTTGCGCGCGGTCTTGTTGAAGACCAGGTTGCCGGCCTTGTCGGCGCGCTGCGCCTTGACCAGGGCCACGTCGGCGGTCAGCGCCAGTTCCAGCACATGGGGCTGGCCGTTGAAGTCACGGGTTTCCTTGCCCTCGGCCACCAGGGTGCCGTAGCCGGTGCGGGTGTAGAACGCCGGGATGCCGGCGCCCCCGGCGCGCAGCTTCTCGGCCAGGGTGCCCTGGGGGGTGAATTCCAGCTCCAGTTCGCCGGCCAGGTACTGGCGCTCGAATTCCTTGTTCTCGCCCACGTAGGAGGAAATCATCTTGCGGATCTGCCGGGTCTCCAGCAGTTGGCCGAGGCCGAAGCCATCCACCCCGGCGTTGTTGCTGATGGCGGTCAGCTCGCGGGCGCCGGTGTCGCGCAGCGCGGCGATCAGCGCCTCGGGGATACCGCAGAGGCCGAAGCCGCCCACGGCCAGGGTGATGCCGTCGCTGACCAGCCCATCAAGGGCAGCCGCGGCGTTGGGATAGAGCTTGTTCATGGCGTAGATCCTCGGGTCGTTTATTGAGCTGTCCAGCCGCCGTCCATGGTCCAGGCGGCGCCGCGCACCTGGGCGGCGGCGTCGCTGCAGAGGAACAGCGCCAGTTCGCCCAGTTGCGCGGTGGTGACGAATTCCTGCGACGGCTGCTTCTCGCTGAGCAGGTCGCGACGGGCCTGGTCCGGGTCGCTGCCGCGGCTGTCCAGCTGCTGCTGGATCAGCGGGGTGAGCACGAAACCTGGGCAGAGGGCGTTGCAGGTGATGCCGGTGCGAGCGGTCTCCAGGGCGGTGACCTTGGTCAGGCCCACCACCCCATGCTTGGCGGCGACGTAGGCGGCCTTGCCGGTGGAGGCCACCAGGCCGTGCACCGAGGAGATGTTGACGATGCGGCCCCAGTCGCGCTCGCGCATGCCTGGCAAGGCCAGGCGGGTGGTGTGGAACACCGCCGACAGGTTGAGCGCGATCACTGCGTCCCAACGCTCTACCGGGAAGTCTTCCACCGGTGCCACGTGCTGGATGCCGGCGTTGTTGACCAGGATGTCGACGCCGCCGAAATCACGTTGTGCATAGGCGAAGAGCTCTTCGATCTCCTCCGGCCGGGACAGGTCGGCGCCGTGGAAGCCGCTGCGTCCGGGCAGGCTGGCCTGGGCCGGCGCGGGATCGCCGAAGCCGGTGAGGATGAGGGTCGCACCGGCGGCGGCCAGGCGCTGGGCGATGCCCAGGCCGATGCCGCTGGTGGAGCCGGTGACCAGGGCGGTCTTGCCGGTGAGGTCCATGAGCTGTCTCCTTAGACGAGTCCGGTCAGGTAGTAGAGGCCGATGACGAAGAACACCGCCACGGTCTTGATCAGGGTGATCTTGAACACGCCGCCATAGGCTTCGCGGTGGGTCAGGCCGGTCACCGCCAGCAGGGTGATGACCGCGCCGTTGTGCGGCAGGGTGTCCATGCCACCGCTGGCCATGGCCGCCACCCGGTGCAGGACCTCCAGGGGGATGCCGGCGGCATTGGCGGCGGCGATGAAGGTGTCGCTCATGGCCGCCAGGGCGATGCTCATGCCGCCCGAGGCCGAACCGGTGATGCCGGCCAGCAGGGTCACGCTCACCGCCTCGTTGATCAGTGGATCGGGGATGGCTTTGAGCCCCTGGGCGAACAGCACGAAGCTGGGCAGGGCGGCGATCACCGCGCCGAAGCCATATTCGGATGCTGTGTTCATGCCGGCCAGCAGGGCGCCGGACACAGCGGTCTTGCTGCCCTCGGCCAGCCGGCCGCGGATGGCGCCGAAGTCGGTGACCAACACCAGCAGGATGCCCGCCAGCAGGGCGCCTTCCACGGCCCAGATGCCGGTCAGCTTGGCGACTTCCTGGGTGATGGGCTTGGCCATGCCGGGCAATGCCAGGGTGCTGGTGGCGCCGTACCAGTCGGGAATCCAGCGGGTCAGCAGCCCGTTGAGGACGCCTACCAGCACCAGCGGCGCCAGGGCTAGCCAGGCATTGGGCAGCGGCAGGTCGGCGGCGGTCTCGGGTTCGTTGCGCAGCGGCACGCTGGCGTAGCCTTCCTGCTCGCGCCGGGCCTTGCGCCGGGCGCGCTCCAGGTAGGTCAGGCCCACGGCGATGACGAACAGCGAACCAGCCAGGCCCAGCCAGGGCGCGGCCCAGGCGGTGGTCTGGAAGAAGCTGGTGGGGATGATGTTCTGGATCTGCGGCGTGCCGGGCAGGGCATCCATGGTGAAGGAGAAGGCGCCCAGGGCGATGGTGGCCGGGATCAGCCGCTTGGGGATGTCGCTCTGGCGGAACATCTCGGCGGCGAAGGGATAGACGGCGAAGACCACCACGAACAGCGAGACGCCGCCGTAGGTGAGCAGGGCGCAGACCGCGACGATCACCGGGATGGCCCGTTCGCGGCCGAGCAGGCGGATGGCCGCAGCGACGATGGCGCGGGAGAAGCCCGACAGCTCGATCAGCTTGCCGAACAGGGCGCCGAGCATGAACACCGGGAAGTACAGCTTGAGAAAGCCCACCATCTTGTCCATGAACACCCCGGTGAAGGCGGGCGCCACGGCGGACGGGTCGGTGAGCAGGACGGCGCCGAGGGCGGCGAGGGGGGCGAAGAGGATGACACTGAAACCCCGGTAGGCGGCGAACATCAGCAGCGCCAGGGCGGCGAGTGCGATCAGGACACTCATGGCTTCTCCTAGAGCTTCGCCAGGCGAAGCGGTTCTTGTTGTTATAGGGCGATGCAGGGATCGCCTGAACCCAGGAGCCAGAACCGTGCCAGATTTATAAGTTATTGTTTTGTATTGATTTTTATTTAGACGGTTGCCATCTACCGACAATTTGTCTCAAAAGCTGGACTCCGTAGGTTGGGTTGAGCGAAGCGAAGCCCAACATTAAACCTGACGCCGGCCATATTGGGCTTCGACGATAAAGCCGTCTTAACCCAACCTACGGAAAGGATCTTGTAGGAGCGGCCCATGGCCGCGATTGACGATCTATCGCGGCCATGGGCCGCTCCTACAGATATTTCTCCAAATATAGACTGGTCTCAATTTTGAGACATAAGCCCCAGCGCCACCAGCTTCTTGTACAGCGTAGACCGCCCCAGACCCAGGCGCCGGGCGGCTTCGTCCACCTTGCCGCCACAGGCGGCCAGGGTGGACTGGAACAGCTCCCGCTCGAAGCGCTGGCGGGCTTCGGCATAGGTTTCGCCGGTAGCGCTCGCCATGGGCTGCCTGGCTGGCGGTTCGGCAGAAACGCCCAGGGCCTCCGCCAGCGCCGTGGCATCCAACTGGCTGTCGTCACCCAGCAGCACGGCGCGCTCCAGCACGTTGCGCAATTCGCGCACGTTGCCGGGCCAGGGTTGGCGCTGCAGCAGGGCCAGGCCGCCGGCGGTCAGTTCGGGAGCGGGCTGCCCGGCCACGGCGGGCAGGCCGTCGAGAATGGCTTCGGCCAGTACCCCCAGGTCGTCCAGGCGTTCACGCAGCGGCGGGATGCGGATCGGCAGCACGTTGAGGCGGTAGTAGAGATCGGCGCGAAAGCGTCCCTCGACCACGGCGGTCTCCAGGTCGCGGGAGGTGGCGGCGATCATGCGCACGTCGCAGGCCAGCACCTCGTTGGAGCCCAGCGGCTCGTATTCCTTCTCCTGCAGCACTCGCAGCAGCTTGGCCTGCAAGGCCAGGGGCATGTCGCCGATCTCGTCGAGAAAGAGGGTGCCGCCCTGGGCGATCTGCAGCTTGCCCGGACGCGCCCGGCGCTCGGCACCGGTGAAGGCGCCCGGTGCGGTGCCGAAAAATTCCGCTTCCAGCAGGCTTTCCGGAATGGCCGCGGCATTGATGCTGACGAAGGGCCGCCCGGCACGTGGCGAGGCGCCGTGGATGGCATGGGCCAGCAACTCCTTGCCGGTGCCGGTCTCGCCCAGCAGCAGCACGGCAGCCGCACTGGCGGCGGCGCGGCGAGCGCGACGCTTGACCTCCAAGCTGGCCGGACCGCTGCCGACGAAATGGCCGAAGCCGTATTTGGCGGTGCGCGCGTGCTGCAGCGAGCGGCGAGTGGTGGCCAGCTCCTCCTGGATGCGCAGGTAGCGGGTCACCAGGGGCGCCAGCTGCTGCAACTGGTCGAACAGGGCGAAGCCGATGGCGCCGATCAATTCGCCCTCGTCGGTATGGATCGGCAGGCGCATCACTACCAGGGGGCCGCTACGGGTCTCCAGCATGTCCAGCAGGATCGGCTGGCCATTGCGCGCCACCTCGCGCAGCAGGCTGTGGGGGATGATCTGCTCCACCGGCTGGCCGATAGCGGCGGCGGCATCCGGCAGGCCGAAGTGCTGGGCGTATCTCTGATTGATCCAGACGATACGCGCCTCGCGGTCGACGATCACAGTGCCGTTGCTGGTCTGCTCGATGATCTCGAACAGCGAGCGAATCGCCCGCTGGCGGATGCCGGCATAGTCTTCCAGGCCCGGCAGGCCGGGTGGCGTGGCGCTCATGGCTTCAGCGCATGGCGCAGTTGGTGCAGGCGCCGCTGGACGATACGCTCGCGGCGCGCCGCATCCCAGTCGTAGAAGCCCGCGCCGCTACGCAGACCGGTACGGCCGGCGGCCACCTGGTCTTCCAGTACCTTTAGCGGGGTTTCATCCCGCGCCAGGGTGGGCCAGAGGTGGCTGGCGATGTCGCGAAAGGTGTCCAGCCCGCCCATATCCGCCGCCTCTAGCGGGCCGACCATGGCATAGCGCCGGCCCAGGGAGGCGCGCATCACCCGGTCCACCGTCTCGGCATCCGCCGCGCCGCTCTGCACGATGTGCAGGGCCTCGCGCAGCAGGGCGAATTGCAGTCGATTGCCGACGAAACCGGGAATGGCGCGCTGCAACACCACGGCTTCCAGGTCAGCGGCCTCCAGCAGTTGGCGCACGCACTCCAGATGGGCGGGCAGGGTGGCACTGCCGGGGACCAGCTCCACCAAGGGAATGAAGTGCGGCGGATTCCAGAAGTGCGCGATCAGCAACCGCTCGGGATGGCGCAGGTGGGCGGCCAGCTCGTCCGGTGGCAGGCCGCTGGTGTTGCTGGCGATCAGGGCGTCGGGCCGCAGCACGGCTTCGAGCTGGCTATAGAGGCGGTGCTTGAGTTCCAGGCGTTCGGGCACGGCTTCGAACAGCAGGTCGCAGTCGGCGAGGTCGGTAAGCTCAGTGGTGGTAGTCAGACGGTCGATGACGGCCTCGGTGTCCACCGCGATCCCGGCCTCGACCAGTTCGGCGAGCAGGGTACGGGCCGTGGCCGGTACCTCGGCGAGGCGGGCGGGGTCGACGTCCTGCAAGCGCACGGCGTGGCCGTGGCGCGCGAGATGGACGGCGATGCCGATGCCCATGAGACCGGAACCCAGGACGGCGAGGCGTGGCGTGGTCATGATCTTTTCCTTGTGAGACGGCCGCGGCAACCGTCTCACACTTGACCGCCCCCGGCCAAGGCACAGGGCGTGGCGGTGCACCATGGTCGGGCTCCGGCGTCCGGGCCACGGCCAAGCGGAAGGCTCTGCAGCGCCCTTCGACGAGCCCTGGCACGGGCACTGCTTCATGACAACAACGCCCATCCCGAGGAGTCCGTCATGAGCAATGCCGCCGGCAACGACTATCCCCTGAGCGAAGTCCCGCCCCATGCCCGCAAGGGCCTGGCCTCCCTGGCCATGGTGCTGCTGGGGTTCACCTTCTTCACCGCCACCATGTTCGCCGGCGGCAAGCTGGGCGTGGCCTTCGGCTTCGCCGACCTGCTGCTGGTCATCGCCATCGGCAACCTCCTGCTGGGTCTCTATGCCGCCGCCCTCGGCCATATCGCCTGTCGCAGCGGCCTCAACTCGGTGCTCATGGGGCGTTTCGCCTTCGGCGAGCGCGGTAGCAAGCTCTGCGACCTCATCCTCGGCTTCACCCAGATCGGCTGGTACGCCTGGGGTACCGCCACCGCGGCGGTGGTGCTGGGCAAGTACTTTGGCCTGGAAGAGGGCGCGGTGCTGGCGCTGATGGCGGTGTTCGGCCTGGGCTTCTGCGCCACCGCCTATGTCGGCTATCGCGGCCTGGAGATCTTTTCCTGGATCGCCGTGCCGGCCATGGCCGTGCTGCTGGTGCTGTCGATGAGCGTGACGACCAGCAAGGCCGGCGGGCTGGACGGCCTGCTGGCGATCCAGCCAAGCGCCAGCCTGGACCTGTCCACCGCCATCACCCTGGTGTTCGGCACCTTCGTCAGCGGCGCCACCCAGGCCACCAACTGGACCCGCTTCGCCCGCTCCACCCGGGTGGCCGTGCTCGCCAGCCTGATTGGCTTCTTCATCGGCAATGGCCTGATGGTGCTGATCGGTGCCTATGGTGCCATCGTCTACCAGCAACCCGACGTGGTGGAGGTGCTGATGCTGCAGGGCTTCGCCACCGCCGCCCTGGCCATGCTGCTGCTCAACATCTGGAGCACCCAGGACAACACCATCTACAACTTCGCCGTGGCCGGCTGCAACCTGGTGCGCACCGATAGGCGCAAGACGGTGACCCTGGCCGGCGCCCTGATCGGCACCGCCCTGGCGCTGCTGGGCATGTACGACCTGCTGGTGCCCTATCTGGTGCTGCTCGGCACCGTGATCCCGCCCATCGGCGGGGTGATCGTCGCCGACTACTGGTTGCGTCATCGCGGCCGCTATCCGCTGCTCGCCGAAGCCCGCCTGCCACGCTACAACTGGCCGGGGCTGGCCGCCTACGGCCTGGGCACCATCGCCGCCTTCGGCTCGCCCTGGGTGGCACCGCTGGTGGGCATCGGAGTGGCGGCGCTGGCCTATGGCGTGTTCAATGGGCTGACTCGGGGGCGCGCTACCGCCCCTGCCTCGCTCTAGGAGATCGACCATGCGCATCCTCAACGCCCGCCTGCGTGACCGCGAAGGCCTGTACGATATCCGCATAGACGGCGGGCGCATCGCCGCCATCGCCGAACAGCTGATGCCGCCCACGGTAGGCCCCGACGACATCGACGCCGCCGGCAACCTGGTGGTGCCGCCCTTCGTCGAGCCGCACATCCACCTCGACGCCACCCTCACCGCCGGCGAGCCGCGCTGGAACATGAGCGGCACCCTGTTCGAAGGCATCGAATGCTGGGGCGAGCGCAAGGCCACCATCACCCAGGAAGACACCAAGACCCGCGCCAAGCGCACCATCCGTGCCCTGGCCGCCCATGGCATCCAGCACGTGCGCACCCACGTGGATGTCACCGATCCGTCCCTCGCCGCACTCAAGGCCATGCTGGAGGTACGCGAGGAGACCGGCCACCTGATCGATCTGCAGATCGTCGCCTTTCCCCAGGAGGGCATCGAGTCCTTCAAGAACGGGCGCGAGCTGATGGAGGAGTCCATCCGCCTGGGCGCCGACGTGGTCGGCGGCATCCCGCACTTCGAATACACCCGCGACCAGGGCGTGAGTTCGGTGAAATTCCTCATGGACCTGGCCGAGCGCACCGGCTGCCTGGTGGACGTCCATTGCGACGAGACCGACGATCCCCATTCGCGTTTCCTGGAGGTACTCGCCGAAGAGGCGCGCAGCCGCGGCATGGGCTCGCGGGTCACCGCCAGCCACACCACCGCCATGGGCTCCTACGACAACGCCTACTGCGCCAAGCTGTTCCGCCTGCTGACGCACGCCGGCATCAACTTCATCTCCTGCCCGACCGAGAGCATCCACCTGCAGGGCCGCTTCGACACCTTTCCCAAGCGCCGCGGCGTGACCCGGGTCAACGAGCTGCTGGAGGCCGGCCTCAACGTCTGCTTCGCCCAGGATTCCATCGTCGATCCCTGGTATCCGCTGGGCAACGGCAACATTCTGCGGGTGCTGGAGGCGGGCCTGCACATCTGCCACATGCTCGGCTATCGCAACCTGCAGTCGGCGCTGGACCTGGTCACCGTCAACAGCGCCAAGGCGCTGTCCCTGGGCGACCGCTATGGCCTGGAGGAGGGCCGCCCGGCCAACCTGCTGGTGCTGTCGGCCGACAGCGACTACGAGATGGTCCGCAGCCAGGGCCTGCCGCTGTACTCCATCCGTAACGGCAAGGTGCTGATGCAGCGCCGGCCGGCGCAGGTGGAGTTGGCGGATCTGTAAGGGGTTGGGTACAACCGCCCCTCCGAAGGGGACGCACCCTGATTCCGGCGATCTTGCCGGAGCTGGGGGAGCTGAAGGCCTGCTCGTTTAACCCCCTCTCCCCCTAGGAGAGGGTTGGGGTGAGGGCACGCCCCATGCCGAAGTCCCAGTGGAAAAGGCTGCGCCGTTTTCCACGCTACGCCGCTCGCTCGGATAGCTCCCTCTCCCTCTGGGAGAGGGTTGGGGTGAGGGTACGCCCCATGCCGAAGTCCCAGTGGAAAAGGCTGCGCTGTTTTCCACGCTACGGCTGACAAGGTCGCGGCACCTGAGGAGCGGCCAATGCCGCGATCAGCGTAGGTTGGGCTGAGATGGCTCTATCGTCGAAGCCCAACATTGCCCACGTCGATACCCGCCGCGTTGGGCTTCGCTAACGCTCAACCCAACCTACCAGCGCCTACCGGCCGCTTTCCGCGAAATCCCGTAGCGCTGCGCCATCCAGGCGATAGCGCACCCACTCATCCTGAGCCTTTGCGCCCAGGCTTTCGTAGAAGTCGATGGCGGGGGTGTTCCAGTCCAGCACGCTCCATTCCAGGCGGCCGCAGTCGTTGGCCACCGCTTCGCGTGCCAGTTCGCGCAGCAGGCCCTTGCCCAGGCCAGTGCCGCGGGCGCTGGGGCTCACATAGAGGTCTTCCAGGTAGATGCCGTTGCGGCCCAGCCAGGTGGAATAGCTGTAGAAATACACGGCGTAGCCCACCACCTGGCCGTCGTGCTCGGCGACCAGGGCGCGGGTCGGCGTAGCGGCGGCGAACAGCGTCGCCTCGATCTGCTCCGGACTGGCCAGCACTTCGTGAACGGCCTTCTCGTAGTCGGCCAGTTCGACGATGAGGGCATGGATACGGGCCGCGTCTGCGCGACGGGCGGGGCGGATCTGGGCAGTCATAAGGTCCTTGCTGAGTCGATGGCGCGCGGGCGACCCTAGTGTGGTGTTTCAAAAGTTATCTACGCAATTTTGGCGGCGCTTTTTGTTCCTGGGCGGCGTTGCCACTCCTCGCCATAGCCCTGCTATGACTCGTCCTGGCGCCTGGTCCAAGAACAAAAATCACTCGCCAATTCTTGCGCGAACTTCTGAAACACCACACTAGGAGGGCGCCGTCACCCGCCGGGCTGACCCGGACAGCATGGCGGCCACCTGCGCGGCCAGCTGGTCCAGGGTGAAGGGCTTGGTCATGAGCTCCATGTTACCACCCAGGAAAGCCGTCCTGCTCAGGGCGCCTTCGGCATAGCCGGTGAGGAAGAGCACCGGCAAGCGTGGCCTGAGCTGCTGGATCACCTCCGCCAGCTGGCGACCATTCAGGCCCGGCAGGCCGACATCGGTCACCAGCAGGTCCAGCTGCGGCAACTGCTCTACCAGACGCAGCGCGGCCTTGCCTTCGGCCGCACTCCACACCCGATAGCCCAGAGCTTCCAGCGCCTCCTGGTTGACCAGGCGCACGGCATCGTCGTCCTCCACCAGCAGGATGGTCTCCCCGGCGCCCGGGGTGAATTCGCTAGGCGCGTTTCGCGGCGATTCGCGTCGCTGCTCCGCCGTCGGCAGGTAGACGCAGATCCGTGTCCCCGTCGCATCGCTGGCGATGGTCAGGCGGCCGTTGCTCTGCCGGGCGAAGCCATAGACCATCGACAGGCCCAGGCCGGTGCCCTGGCCCTGGGGCTTGGTGGTGAAGAAGGGTTCGAGCACCTTGTCCAGCAACCGCTCCGGGATGCCGGTCCCGGTATCCCGGACCTCGATACAGACATAGTCGCCCGGGGCCAGGGCATCGTCCTCGGGCCCCTGTTCGCTGCAGGTCACCAGGGTGGTCGCGAGGGTGATGAGCCCGCCGTCCGGCATGGCATCGCGGGCATTGATCACCAGGTTGAGGAGGGCGTTCTCCAGCTGGTTGGCATCGGCCAGGATCCAGGGCAGGTCGGCGCCCAATTCCAGCGTCACCGAGATCTGCTCGCTGACGGTGCGTTGCAGCAGGTCATGCAGCGCCAGGATCAGTTCGTTGGCGGACATCGGCCGCGATTCCAGCGACTGCCGACGCGAGAAGGCCAGCAGGCGCTGGGTGAGGGCGGCCGCCCGGTGCGCCGAATGCTGGGCCGCTTCCATGTAGCGCTCGAGGCCCTCCAGCTGGCCCTTGCCCTTGATCCTCATCAGGTCCAGGGCGCCCAGCACCCCGGTCAGCATGTTGTTGAAGTCGTGGGCGATACCCCCGGTGAGCTGCCCGACCGCTTCCATCTTCAGTGACTGGCGCAACTGCTCCTCGGCGCGGCTGCGCTCGGCAGTTTCCCGTTGCAACTCGCTGAGGGTGAGCGCCAGGGTCCGGGTGCGCTCCTGCACCTGGGACTCGAGCTCTTCGTTGAAGCGGCGCAAGGCCAGTTCCGCCCGCTTCTCGTCGCTGATGTCGGCGATCACCGTGGTCGCCCCGATGATCTGCTGGGCGTCGTCATGCAGGGGCACCGCGCTCACGCGCAGCCAGGATTCCGCGCCGTCTGGCGTGGTGTGATAGAAGTCCTGGCCCCTGACCCGCTCACCCCGCAAGGCCCGTGCGCCCGGGAACTGATCGGGCGGCAGCAGCTGGCCGGCACTGTCGAGTGCTGCCCAGCGCGCCGCTTCCCGGGGTTGCCGGGAGGGAATGTGCTGCCCGGGTACATGCTGCTCGTAGAAGGGGTTGCTGACCAGGATGCGGCCTTCCCGGTCCATGAAGCACACCCCGACCGGCAGGTTCTCCAGCAGGGTCTGCATGCGCTCGCGTTCCTGGGCGAGTTCGCTGAGGCGATCGCGCATCTCGAACTGGCGCAGCCGCGAACGCCAGGCGGCGGCGACGCTGCTGAGCAGGGAAGCGCCGCTCAGGGGGCGCTCCAGGATGACCACGTTGGTCGCCGCCGCGGGCAACTGCCGGCGCAGCAAATCGTTGCCCCGGCCCGAGCGCTTGGCGTCGGAGGCCAGCAGCACCAGGGGGATATCCGACCAGGTCGGCTGTCGCTCCAGCGCCCCGCTCAGGGCACCCATGTTCTGCCGCAGGGCTTCCTCGGTGAACACGATGATCCCAGTCTCCTCGCCCAGGGCGGCCGCCACCTCGTCGAGGCTGCTCAGGTAGCGGGTGTGGTAGCCCTGGGTGAATAGCCGCTGCAGGCTGGCTGCGTCGCCCCGCAGCGGTGCGCAGATGATGAGCTCGCAGGACGGCGACGCTGTCTCGGTCAATCGCGCTGTTCCATCAGGGGTTGGGTGGCACCGAAATATTCTGGCGTACCGGTGAGGACGCCGCGGAATTCCACCAGGGGTTGGCCCACCCGGATACCTCGGGTATCGATGCGCAGTTCCCGGATCGCATCCTCGTGACCGCCACCGCGGTGCTTGAGGATGGAAATCGCCTTGCGCAGGCGTCCGTGGGCTTCGAAGAAGCGGATCAGCACCACGGTGTCGGAGATATAGGAGATGTCGAGGCTGGTGGTCATCGAACCGACCAGGCCATGCTGGGGGTTGAGCAGAAAGGTCACCACCCCGGACTGGCTCAGGTAGGAGAGCAGCTCGTGCATCTGCAGGATCAGTTGCTGTTCCTGTGGCATGGCGGCCAGGTAGCCGTTGAGACTGTCCAGTACCAGCAGGCGGCAGTCGTGCTCCTCGACGTCCCGCCGCACGCGCCAGGCGAATTCGCCGGGAGAGAGCTCGGCGGGATCGATCTGGTGGACCACCAGCAGGCCGTCATCGATATAGCGCAGTAGCGGCATCCCCATGCTTTCCGCGCGCTTCAACAGGGTGCCGATGCGCTCGTCGAATTCATAGACGGCGCAGCGCTCGCCCCGGGCGCAGGCGGCCACCACGTACTGCAGGGCGAGGGTGGTCTTGCCGGTACCGGCAGGGCCGGTGATCAGGGTGCTGGTGCCACGCAGCGGCCCGCCATGCAGCAGGGCGTCCAGGTCGGGGATATCGCTGGCTACGGGTTCGCCGGCGAAGTCCTGGTGGCGTCCCGCCGCGATCATGCGCGGATAGACTTCCAGGCCGCCGCGCTGGATGGTGAAGTCGTGATAGCCGGCGATGAAGTCCACGCCGCGCAGCTTCTGCACCTGCAGGCGCCGGCGCGCGGCGCCGAAATCCAGGGTCAGGCGTTCCAGGGTCAGGACGCCATGGCAGAGGCTGTGCAGGTGATTGTCGCGCTCGCCGCCATTGGTGGTCAGGTCATCCACCAGCAGCACGGTGAGGCCACGCCCGGCGAAGAAATGCTTGAGTGCCAGCACCTGGCGCCGATAGCGCAGCGGGTCCTGGGCCAGCAGGCGCATCTCGGACAGGCTGTCGAATACCAGGCGGCTGGGCTTGATTTCATCCACCCGGGCCTGGATCAGCTCGATGGTATCGCCCAGTTCCGACTCCCAGGGATGCAGGATGGTCTGCTCCTGCGCGCCCCCGAGTACCGCGTCGGCAGCCGACAACTCGAACAGGTGCACGCCCTCCAGGCTCCAGCCGTGGGACTCGGCCACGCTCTGCAATTCTTCGCTGGTTTCCGAGAGGGTGATGTAGAGCACCGACTCGCCCTGGCGGACCCCTTCGAAGAGGAACTGCAGGCCCAGGGTGGTCTTGCCCGAGCCTGGGGTGCCTTCCAGCAGGTAGAGGCGATCTTTCGGCAGGCCACCGCGCAGGACCCCGTCCAGACCGGCATTGCCGGTCGCGATAATTGCCTGGCTGGGGGAATTCATGGATGACCGGACCTCGCGGCGGAAACGAAAGGGGCAGGAAACACCTGGTGGCGAGACCCTGGGTGAAGGGTCGCCACCGGCGACGATGCCGTGTAGACCCGCTGGAGCTTGGCCGGAGGACGGCGGCAGGAGGGGTAAAGGTAAGGACCCGCGCCGCATTAATCGTCAGTCTAATACGCCGGGTCGCGCCAAGCCAGCCTGGCGCACCCACCGCGGCTGTGCGAACGGCCTTCGCCCTCCGCCTCGCTCAGGCGATGCCGTTCGGGCCATCGAGCACCCGGCGTACCTTGCGTGCCAGATCGTTGGGGATATAGGGCTTGGAGATCACCTCGAACTCCGAGCCGCCGATGTCGGTACGCTCCAGGGAATTCTCGGCATAGCCGGTGGTGAGCAGGATCTTGGTCTGCGGATGCAGACGCCTTACCTCTCGCGCCAGCATCACGCCGTTCATGCCACCCGGCATGATCAGATCGGTGAACACCAGATCGAAGGGCTGCTCGGTTTCCCGCAGGACACGCAAGGCTTCGCTGGCGTTGAAGGCGATCTGCGCGGTGTAGCCATAGTCCTCCAGCACCAGCCTGGCCAATTCGGCGACGTCCGGGCGATCCTCCACCACCAGGATGCGTTCCGTGCCGCTGCGGCGCTCCGAGCGCTGTTCCACCTGCTGGTGGGTGATATGGCTGTCGTCCACCGGGAAATACAGCCGGATGGTGGTACCGACGTCCTCTTCCGAGTAGATGCGCACCGTGCCACCGGACTGCTTGGCGAAGCCATAGACCATCGACAGCCCCAGCCCCGAGCCCTTGCCTTCCTCCTTGGTGGTGAAGAAGGGGTCCATCACCCGGTCGCGGATGCTGGCGGGCATGCCCTGGCCATTGTCGGTGATCGCCAGGCTGACGTAGCGCCCGGGCATGAGGCCGTCATAGGACATATTGGCCAGCTCGCGCACCTCGACGTTGCGCGTCTCGATGCCCACGCTGGGCTGCGGCCGGTCCACCAGGGCATCCCGGGCATTGATCAGGATATTGAGCAGCGCCACCTCGGCCTGGGTCGGATCGATGCGGCAATTCCACAACTCGGTGTCCAGCTGGGTGCGGATCTCCACGTCACCCAGGGTCCGCTCGGCCAGCTCGTGGGAGGTGCGGATCAGGTTGTTCAGATTGAGCACCCGGCCTTCGAGCTTCTGCTTGCGCGAGAAGGCCAGCAGTTGCTGGGTGAGGGTGCTGGCGCGCTCAGCCGCCGACTTGGCGTGGGTAGCGCTGCGCACGATGCGCTCCTGGTCGACGCTGGGCTTTTCCGCGGTGCGCTGGATGATGTCGATATAGCCCATCATCACCTGCAGCAAATTGTTGAAATCGTGAGCTATACCTCCGGTGAGCTGGCCCAGCGCCTCCATCTTCTGCGCCTGGCGCAGGGCATCCTCGGCGTCGCGGCGGCGACTGACGTCCAACTGGGAGGCGAAGAAATAGGTCAGCTCGCCGGCATCGTTGTACACCGGCGAGACGAACAGCGCATTCCAGAAGGTCGAGCCGTCCTTGCGATAATTGATGATCTCCACCGAGATCTCGCGCTCCTGCTCCACCGCTTCGCGAATGTCATTGACCACCGAGCGATCGGTTTCCGGCCCCTGCAGGAAGCGGCAGTTGCGCCCGAGCAATTCATCCACCTGGTAGCCGGTCATGTCGACGAAGGCATTGTTGGCGAAGATGATCGGGTTGTCGGGTTGCGAGGGATCGGTGACCAGCATCGGCATGCGCGTGGTTTCCACCGCGGCGAAGAAGATGTTCTTGCCCTGGTGGGAAATATCGCCTGTCGCCGAGTTGTCTACTCGCGCCTTGCGGGAGGGGGGCGTCTGGCTCACGGGTGCAGGATCCTTGCGCAGGCAAAATTGGCGTCTTGGGCGTGAGACAACCAGACGGCGGAAAAACTTCATCTGGGCGCGCTGGAGAGCATCTAGGACAGTGCCTGAAGGCCGCCAAAGCCAGGCGCCGCCTGACTTTGGCGGCCAGTTGCCAGCGTACCACTCGCCCTTCCCGAGTGACCGTTAGGGAGCTTCGGGGAGAACCACTCCAGCATCCGCTGTCTGAGCTGCGATGAAGTCGGGAAGCCTTGAAATGCAAAGACAAATTCTGGTTCTGGAAGACGATCTGAGCCAGCGCGAGCTGCTGACCGAATTGCTCACCGAACAGGGCCTGGACGTGGTGGCCGTGGCCTCCAGCGACGACGCCCTGGCGCACATGGATAGCCGCGGCAGCGAGACCAAACTGGTCATCGCCGACGTCAACGTGCCCGGCATGCTCGACGGCCTGGCATTCGCCCAACTGGCCGCCGTGAGTTGGCCAACGGTACCCTTCATCATCATTTCCGGCTACATCGACCAGGACCTCGCCATCCTGCCGCGCCGCGCCGCCTTCCTGCCCAAGCCCTGGGGCGTCGCCGATCTTCGGCAACTGGTGGAAAGCCTCCTGCCACGGCGCTGAAGTCTCGGCTCTCTGTCGTAGCCACTCCCTGCGAATCGTCTTGGCAGACTGATCCACAGGAAGCCTCAATACCGCATTTTCTTGCCATTCGTCGGCTGCTATCAGGCGCAAGCGGCAAAATGATATGACGTCCGTCGGCAGGGCCCGCTGCTAGGGAACCAAAGTCGCTGGACGCTATCAATGTGCCATCTATAAACGACTGGCAAGGAGCGCTTCATGGACGCAGTCATCACCCAGATCACCCAGATCTCCGATTGGGAATTCCTCATCGCGCTGGAGCGCAGCCTGGAAAGCCGTGGTCGCCTGGACATGGCTGCCTTGGACGCCCTGGAGCGCCAGGGTCATCTGCTCTCCCGGCGTTACCTGCAACAGAAGTGCAAACTCGGCAACGGCCCCTTCAGCCCCCTGGAAGACGAAATCCTCGAGGTGCTGACCACCGCTACCGCCGCGTTGCGGCGTAGCCGCCGCCTGCCCCACAACATCGTCAAGAGCGTGCGCGCCGGCGGCCTGATCGAGGCGGTGGAGCGCAACGTCTGCCACGCCGGCGCCTTGCTCTGCCGGACCGACTTCGAAGCCGACGGCATCCCGCGCGGTACGCTGGAACGCATCGTTGATCGTCATTCCCACGCCTTCCAGATCGACGCACGCCGCGCCGCGGCCCGCTACATCGCCGAGAACGAGCCGGCCTTCCGCGCCGCGGGCTGAGGAGTAACGCCAGGCTGCTCCAAGGCAGCCTGGCGGGTGGGGCCCGTCGGCATCCCGTGCTAACGTTTCGTTCTCACCGCCGAAACGAGCCCCTATGCCCATCGCCGAGAATCTGCTGGCCTTCACCCTGGCCGCCTCGCTGCTGACCATCACCCCGGGCCTGGATACCGCCCTGGTACTGCGTACCGCCGCGGTGGAAGGCCGCGCCCAGGCCTGGCGCGCGGCCTTGGGCATCAATGCCGGCTGCCTGCTCTGGGGTGCCGCGGTCGCCTTCGGCCTGGGGGCCCTGCTGGCCGTCTCGGAGCTGGCCTACACCCTGCTCAAATACTGCGGCGCCGCCTACCTTGCTTGGCTAGGGCTGAACCTGCTGCTGCGTCCCCGCACCACCTTCACCAGTGCCGGGGCGGAGCAGGGCAACTCGTCCAACTGGTTCTTGAAGGGCATGCTCGGCAACGTCCTCAATCCCAAGGTCGGCATCTTCTACGTCTCCTTCCTGCCGCAATTCATTCCCCACGGCCAACCCCTGGTCGCCTGGACCTTCGGCCTGGTCGCCATCCACGTGGTGCTGGGGCTGCTCTGGTCGCTCACGCTGATCGGCGCCACCCGCTCCCTGGGCGAGGCACTGCGCAAGGCTACGGTGATCCGCTGGCTGGATCGGACGACAGGGGCGGTCTTCCTGCTGTTCGCCGCCAAGCTGGCGTTGAGTCGGCGGTAGGGGGAGGGCTGCCTGTTTTTCGGGACGCGAAGCAAACGCCAGAAACGACAAGGCCCGCACTAGGCGGGTCTTGGGGTGATCCTTAGGGATCCAATTGGTCGAGCGACTACGTCAATACTTGGCTCTGAAGGCCTCGCCAGATCTCACTTTCCTATGAATATCTAGAGGCTGGCATACAGATGGGAATACACGAATATCCGAATGCTTCTTCCGACGGATCAGTCCTCTGTAGCTCGAAATCAGGCGCGAACAACATCATCCGTAGCGGCCTGTGGCTTTAACGTCCGAGCAGCTGAAAAAACTGATTTTGCTGCTGGCGTTTCAGCCCGAGTTATTTCTCACCAGAAATAGAACAGAACGTTAGGCTTTTTGTCTTTTTCTTCTCACCGGTCGAGGCAAGAGATGGGTTCGGACTTCTGTGGTCCAAGTAGGTGCCCTTTTATCCGTGTCAAAGCTGATATATTTTAGTGCAAATTTAACTTTAAATGTTGGCTCATTAAATAGCTCTTCGATAATCCTTCGATCTGATGGCTTCAAATCTAGGGCAAGCGCCGCTGGCCAACTCTTGTCCTTTATTGAAAAATCTGTTTCCAGTTTACTTATGTAATCGGAAAAGGGAATTTCGCTATTGAAACTCTTTAGAGTTTTTATCCAGATTTCGGGATTGAGAGTGTCTTCAATGACAGTCGGGGGGAAGCTATTGGTATCAGATGTTTTTAGTAACAAGGTGTCAAGGTCAAGCTCATCGTTTTGAAGTCTCCTGATTTTTATACGGTCTATCGGTTCCTTTGCTTCGAAGGATTCAAATTGCTTGTCCGTGTCAAGGATGAAGTATGCTTTTCCTAGAACGCAGTCTCTAGAGTCTTCTAGCGCTAATGTTACATAGTTGTAGATCTTCTTAACCGTTGTAGCACCGCCTACGGGGACAATTATTATTTTGGTGTCGCCCAGGTAGTGATCTAGGTAGATTTTGTCAGCGGACCCTTCACAGACAAGCCATGAATAGGACGCTGCGGTCACAGATGCAACAATTGATTGGACTAGGTCATTGATTCCTTTTAGCTCGAGTTCTACGGGAAGCTGCCCCCTCGAAGCGGCTTTTAGTTTTTTTATTTCTTCTCTGAAACATCTCAGATCAATCAGCACTGGATCGTTTTCTGTCTTTGTACAGTAGATTGCTGTCCCTTGTGAAATTATAGGCATGAACCCATACCAATGAGTTGTGATTATTGTTTGGACTTTGGCTTCCGATATTTCTTTCAGTTTTTCAAATTGTTCGAAGCAAGCAGAGACGTGAAGTGAGAGCTCTGGTTCATCGATTGCAAGAATTGTTTCTTTTGTTGTCTCAGATGTGGAATTGATAAGGAAGGATCTTGCGAGATCTATTAGTGCTTGTCGTTTTTCGCCTGAGCTAAGATCGCTTACTGGAACAGTCTCTTTACCAGTTTTTTTATTTAGTACCTTTGATTCAAAATACGCTTCTATAACTTTTGTAGTTAAGTGCGATTGAGTGACCAGGTTCTGTTTGGTAGTGGGTTTTTTGTAAACGTACGACTCAAGGGTCTCGGAGATTCCGTTGAGAAATTCGTTTAGCTTTTTGTTTATTTTTTGTACGTCGCTCTTCTTTATCAGTTCTCTTACAATTGCGTCTATCTTCTGCCCCAAGAGTGCTTGGACAGTTATGCTCTCGATTTTCGTATATTCTTTAAAGTCAATGTCAGATGGCAAGTAGATGTAGTTAAAGTGGTTCAGTATTTTTTCTTGAAGTTCCTTAGAGGCTTTTTCATAGGTTAAGTACTTTGTGGCTTTAAGGACTGTTGGGTTTTGTTCAAAAATAGAAAGAAATAATTTAGGGGTGGTGTGCTTGTTTTCTTTCTCTAATCCTAAAGGGAAAAGAAAGTGAGTTTCTGCGCAAAACCCTTCTTTCACAAGTGCTTCTCGATGAAGGCAGAAAGATTCTATGTGTGGCCTGACTGAGGGATTGAAATCTTGAATTTGAGAATTCCAGCAGGTATCGGATAGTAACTCTATAAGCCAGCCTTCTGTGAATTTGCCGAGTTTGGATTTTTCGATAAGAAATATTGGGCATATGTAGGGCTCTCTACCTGAATAACCTTTAGATATGCTATGGTTTATACTCCATTCTCTATTGTTGAAAAAACAATCTAATGCTTCTAGGACAGAGCTTTTTCCAACGCCATTTTCCCCTACTAGTGCACTAAAAAGTTTTCCATTTGATAATGGTATGTAATTTATATTCTGGTATGTTTTAAAATTTCTTAGTATAATTGAAGTGATCATTTAAATTTCATCCTTGATCGAATTTGGGAAGTTGGCGCAGGGGATACTTTGCTTTGCCGCTAGGTTAGGTGTCGGGTAGATCCTCTGGTGAATCTAGTAAATGTGCGGCGGGACGTGGCGAAAGTCTGGCTTGCTGCAGGGATTCGCAGGGGTATCGCAGCCACTGATGACAGGTTCTCGGCCAATACTGGTGTGGCTT
Source organism: Pseudomonas sp. No.117 (assembly GCF_054558395.1). Classification (NCBI taxonomy): domain Bacteria; kingdom Pseudomonadati; phylum Pseudomonadota; class Gammaproteobacteria; order Pseudomonadales; family Pseudomonadaceae; genus Pseudomonas; species Pseudomonas sp. No.117. Next base: position 413,808 of record NZ_BAAJNP010000005.1, on the reverse strand, counting down.
TAGGCCTGGTGCAGGGGGGCAGAAAAACCGACACATTTAGCCCGCAGGTGTGGCGGGGGGATAACGGCGCGCGCTGGGGTAAGGAGGCCCCTGGCGGCAAGGGACGGTCGGTTGGGAACGATCCTGGTCGGTCGCTATCACATCGCCACCAAGGGCCGGTTTGCGGGGGTTGCTGCCATGGATCGTATCGTTGCCCAGATTTCCCACGTCCTCGACTGGGAGTACCTCATCGCGCTTGAGAGTAGCCTTACTTCCCAGGGCTTTATGAACGAGAGGGTACGGGCCGAGTTGGATCGGCACGGCGTCACCCTTGCCCGACGCTACCTGCTTACGAAGGCCAGGCTTGGCAGTGGTCCTTTCTCCGTTGTCGAGGAGGAGATATTGGCTGTCCTGGCCGCCGGCGTTGCCACTCTCAAGCGTTCAGGGCAGATGCCGCATATCGTCATCAAAGGCATACGGGCCGGTGGCTTGGTCGGCATGGTGCAGCGCCGCGTCTGCCACCCTGGCGACTCTTCAGGCCGTAGCGATCTAGAGCTGTTCGGCACGGCCCGCGGCGCTTTCGGGGGGATCGTCAATCGCCACCCGGCAGCCTTCGACGCTGAGACGGTGAAGCTGGCGCGGTTCCACGCGGCTTAGCCTGTAGCTGGAGTGTCAGGCGCAAAAAGACCGCCCTTAGGCGGCCTGTTGCTGGCTGGAAAGAGCGAGACGCTGCGCTGTCTGCCTTGCTTCTCGAACACGGCCTTAGATTGGCTATTGCGTGTTCGCTCGTCAGCGGCCAAGTAGACGAGGCGCTGAAGAGGGGATACTTGCTCAGCGCTCGGCGGGAAGGAGCCCTGGGATGGGTCACAGCGCCTGGGTCACCAGACGTTCAGCGAAAACAAAACACCCAGAAACGTCAAGGCCCGCACTAGGCGGGCCTTGGGGTGATCCTTGCGGATCCAATTGGTCGGAGCGACTGGATTCGAACCAGCGACCTTCTCGTCCCGAACGAGACGCGCTACCAAACTGCGCTACGCTCCGTGATGGATGGCGCGCATTCTACCTAAAACTCATGCAAGCACAAGGGGTTAGGTAAAAAAAACGCGCCGGGTCAGGAATCAGAGTTCCTTGATGGTACGAACCTGGTCCTTGTTGATGCGGGTCGGCTTGCCGTCGAGCTGCTTGAAGCTATAGAAGCCCGAGTCCTCGTCGTATTTCGGCGTGTCGGTAGCCTGGATCTCGCGGCCATCGTTGAGGGTGATGACGCTGGGCGTGGAGCAGCCGGCGAGCAGGGCGCTGGCAACGACCAGCAGGCAGGCGGGGAGCAGGTGCTTGTTCATGGGGCGGTCTCCTTTCTTGGCAACCAAGCGGGCTTAGGACCGCGGGTGCGGGGCCGAGTTCGTCCCGGAACCGGGTGGTCACGGTGGCAGGCGCTGCGGCTTGCGCCCTTCAGCGCGGTCTTTCCAGCGCCGTGGGGTCGTTGAAGTTGGCCAGGCGCGGATCATCGTCGGCGAACTCGACGGCGCTGAGCCCCAGGGGCAGCAGGGCGCCGCGCGGGCTGCGCTCGCCCGTTGCCCAGGCCTGGCGCAGCTCAGGGAGCAGGCGCCGGGGCAGGGCGGTGAACAAGGGCTGCCAGTAGCCGCCCTGGTGGGCCATGACCGGTCCCTGGCTCGCCTGGGCCGCCGCCAGCAACTGCTGGATGAGCGCGGCGTCCAGCCGTGGCGCATCGCAGGGCAACAGCAGTACCCAGTCATGGCGCGCCACGGCGAGGCCGGCCAGGATGCCGGCCAGGGGGCCCGGATAGTCGGGTTCCTCATCAGCCACCAGCTGATCGGCCCACAGGGCGTAGCGCTCGGCGTTACGGTTGCAGGAGATGATCAGGTCATCGGTGAGGGCGCGGACTGCCGCCTGGACATGGGCCACCAGTGGCTGGCCTTGCCATTCCACCAGGCCCTTGTCACGCCCGCCCATGCGCTGGCCGCGACCGCCGGCGAGGATGAGGATGGAGCCGGGCAGTAGCGGCATGCAGGGAGACCTCTCTTGGGCCGTTGAGCGAAGGCCCAGGGCGGAATCGGGCGGTCATCCTAGCCCAGTTTTGGCTGACGGCGGACCGCAGGACGGTGGGTTGGCCTGGGGAAAAGGCTGGGCTAGACTCGGGCGCGCCTGCCTGAAACGGGCGCGCTAGACACCTTTGGTCCCGTCCGCCTTGCGGGTGGGAGTCCCTGCCCAGAAGGAGTTTGGAAACGATGAAGACGAAGCTGTTCTCGGTCCTGGCGATGGCCGCGCTACCGGCCTTCGGTGCGGGTGGCGGCGAGCCGCCCGCGGTGAAGGTCACCTTCGGCAAGCCGACCGTGCGCCAGAAGCTGTTCTACGAAAAGCTCTACGAGAAGAAGCCCTATCCCGACGCCACCCTCTACTACTACAGCAACGGCGTCTACAAGATCATCTCCCCCGGCGAGGAGCACTACGGTGTCTACGTGGTGCATGGCAAGCTGACCGACGACCAGTACCAGGTCGACTTCATCTCGCTGCCGTCCGCGGACTGGGGCGGCAAGACGGCCCGGCACTTCCTCAAGTTCGACCGCAAGGCCGGTACCTTCACCCAGCAGGCGACCTGGGAAGAGGATCCGAACATCGCCCCGCAGCACGGCCGCTTCAGCCAGGACGACAACGACATCGCCGATCCGCGCCCGATCAAGTGGGAAACCCACGCCGAAGGCGAACAGCGCCAGCGGTAGGCCAGGACCTCGGCGTCCCTGGCGGTTGAAGGGGCGCCGGTTTTTCCTCTAGGCTGTGCTCATCCAGACCTCGCGCGCCCGTCGCCGCGCCCCACTGGCCGTTGTCCGCTGCCGCGCCACGGGGGTCGTCGTCCCGGCGACTGTCGGTCCGGGCGGCAACCGCTAGGGAAACCCATCGCCCGCCCCGGGGTCTTCCGCTGCACTCCTTCTTTCCTTGCCTACTTCGGAAACCCAAGCAGATGAGCCATAAAGCCGAGGCGGTGTTCGTACCGCTGAACATCGCCGTGCTGACGGTGAGCGATACCCGGACCTTCGAGAACGACACCTCCGGTCAGCTGTTCGTCGACCGCCTGGAGTCCGCTGGTCACTTCCTGGCCGCCCGCGTGCTGCTCAAGGACGACCTCTACAAGATCCGCGCCCAGGTCGCCCAGTGGATCGCCGATGAGCAGGTGCAGGTCGTCCTGGTCACCGGGGGTACCGGCTTCACCGGCCGCGACAGCACGCCCGAGGCGGTCGCCTGCCTGCTGGACAAGCAGGTGGATGGCTTCGGCGAGCTGTTCCGGCAGATCTCCGTGGCCGACATCGGCACCTCCACCGTGCAATCCCGCGCCCTGGCCGGGCTGGCCAACGGCACCCTGGTCTGCTGCCTGCCGGGCTCCACCAACGCCTGCCGCACCGCTTGGGACGGCATCCTCGGCGAGCAGCTGGACAATCGCCACCGTCCCTGCAACTTCGTGCCCCACCTCAAGCAGGCCGAGCCCTGCGGCCCGCGTGGATGAGCCTGCTCTCCCTGGAAGAGGCCCTGGCGCGCCTGTTGGCCATGGCCGCCGAAGACGGCCCCTTGCCGCTGGAGCGCGTCGACCTGGGTGACGCCGATGGGCGCATCCTGGCCAGCCCGCTGATCGCTGACCTCGACCTGCCGCCCTGGGACAACAGCGCCATGGACGGCTACGCCCTGCGCCTGGACGACTGGCAGGGCGAGCCGCTGCGGGTGTCCCAACGCATTTTCGCCGGCCAGGCGCCCGCGGCGCTGGAGCCGGGGACCTGCGCGCGCATCTTCACCGGCGCGCCGGTCCCGGCGGGTGCCGACTGCGTGGAGATGCAGGAGAACGTCGAGGTGCTGGACGACGGTCGGGTGCGCTTCCTCGAGGCGCTGCGGCCGGGTCGCAACATCCGTCGGCGCGGCAATGAGGTGAGGGTCGGTGACGAGGTGCTGTCCGCCGGTACCGCCCTGGGCCCGGCCGAACTGGGGGTCGCCGCGTCCCTCGGTCGCGCCCAGCTCGAGGTGTTCCGGCGGCCCAAGGTCGCGGTGCTGTCCACCGGTGACGAACTCGTCGCGCCGGGGCAGCCGCTCGGACCGGGGCAGATCTACAACAGCAACCGGGCCCTGCTCATCAGCTGGCTGCGGCGCCTGGGCTGCGAGGTGTCGGACCAGGGCATCCTGCCGGACGACCTGGCGGAAACCCGCGCCCGCCTGGCGTCGCTGCAAGCCGATCTCATCCTGTCCACCGGCGGGGTCTCGGTGGGCGAGGCCGACTATCTCGGCCAGGCGCTGCGGGAAGAGGGCGAGCTGACCCTTTGGAAACTGGCGCTCAAGCCAGGCAAGCCACTGACCTGCGGCCGCTTCCGGGGCATCCCGCTAATCGGCCTGCCCGGCAATCCGGCCTCGACCCTGGTGACCTTCGGCCTGCTGGCCCGGCCCTATCTGCTGCGGCGTGCCGGCAAGGTCGAGGTGGCCCCCCTGAGCGTCGAGGTCCCGGCGGGTTTCGACTGGCCGCGGGCTGGCGCGCGCCGCGAATACCAGCGCGCGCGCCTGGAGGAAGGACGGGCGGTACCCCATCGCAACCAGGGTTCCAATGTGCTGCAGACCGCGGCCTGGGCCCATGGTCTGGTGGAGATCCGCGAGGACCGCACCTTCGCGGTGGGTGACCCGGTGCGCTTCATCCCGCTGTCCGAATTGCTCAAGCCGTAGCGAGTCGGCGCGCGGGACTGAACGTGGCCGTCGGGGCACAGTCCTAGTCTGCAGATTAGCCAGCCGGGCAGCGCCCGGCGCCTGACGCGGCATCTCGCCGCGCAGAGCCAACCTCGGACGATAGACATGACGACTACAGGCATCCTGGATGACGCGGCCCTGGTCATCCTCAATGGCAAGGAAACCGGTAACGAAGAGGTCCGCGCGGCGATCCTCGAACGGCGCGAAGCCGGTCATCGCATCGACGTACGGGTGACCTGGGAAGAAGAGGACGCCGCGCGCTTCGTTGAGCAGGCCACCCGCGACGGCTACGGCACCCTGGTCGCGGCCGGGGGCGACGGTACCCTGCGCGCGGTCGCCGAGGCCATGGCGCAGAACCAGAGCCGGGCACGCCTCGGCCTCTTGCCGCTGGGCACCGCCAACGATTTCGCCCGCGCGGCGGGGGTGCCACTGGAGCCGGCCGCGGCGCTGGCCCTGCTCGATGGGCCGACCAGTGCCATCGACCTGGTCGAGGCCGATGGCCAGCTGTTCCTCAACATGGCCACTGGCGGCTTCGGTTCCCAGGTCACCGCCAATACCCCGGGTGAACTCAAGCGCCTGCTCGGTGGCGCGGCCTATCTGCTCACCGGCCTGACCCGCTTCGCCGAGGTGCACTCCGCCAATGGCCGCTTCCGCGGACCGGATTTCGAGTGGGAAGGGGAATTCCTCGCCCTGGGTATCGGCAATGGCCGCCAGGCCGGCGGCGGCCATGTGCTGTGCCCCACCGCGGTGGTCAACGACGGCCTGCTCGACGTGGGTATCCTGCCCGCGTCCCAGGATGTGCTCGGCACCCTCGGCGAATTCCTCAGCAAGGGCTTCAGCACCGAGGAGATGTTCATCCGCGCGCGGCTGCCCTGGGTCGAGCTGGAAGCCGCCGAAGGGCTGGACATGAACCTCGATGGCGAACCGGTCAAGCGGGACAGGGTGAGATTCGAGGTGCGACCGGGTATCCTGCAGGTCTGTCTGCCGGTGGATTCGCCCCTGCTGGGTGCCACCGCCGGCACCCTGGCCACGCCGGTGGCGACGTCCTGAGCGGGAGCGCGCGGAGGTACCGTTGGAGCTACTGATCAATGCGGGAATCGTGCTGGCGACGGTAGCGGGCATGGAGGCCTTCGCCTGGTGGTCGCACAAGTACATCATGCACGGCTGGGGGTGGGGCTGGCATGAGTCCCATCACCGCCCGCGCACCGGCTGGTTCGAGAAGAACGATCTCTATGCCATCGTCTTCGCCGGCCTGGCCATCCTGCTGATCGCCCTGGGCAACGCCGGTTACTGGCGCCTGGAATGGATCGGCGCGGGCATGACCCTCTACGGCCTGCTCTATTTCATCGCCCACGACGGCCTGGTGCACCAGCGCTGGCCGTTCCGCTACGTCCCCCGGCGTGGTTACCTGAAGCGGCTGTACCAGGCGCATCGCATGCACCATGCGGTGGACGGCCGTGACGGCTGCGTGTCCTTCGGCTTTTTGCTGGCGCCTTCCACCCAGAGACTCAAGCAACAGCTGCGGGCCATACATGGTGGCGCCCTGGACTCCTCGCGCGAGCGCAAGGTCCGGGATCAGGTGCAGGAAGGACAATAAGCGGGAGCAGGGCGCGCCTCCGTGGAGGCGCTACCAGCGGGTCAGGCGACGGCGGGGGTGTCGTAGGCGGCGAACAGCGAATGGGCGTACTGGCTGCGCTCGCTTTCGTTGCGCAGCAGGTCGATGAATTCCTTGGCCGGCGGGTTCAGGGTGCCGGCCTCGGCGGCCATGACCACCTGGGCCTGTTCACCCGCGGCCAGCTCGGCGAAGCCGGCGCCGAGACGCTCGGTGCAATAGGCATCCACTACGGTCAGGCCGTCGCGCAGCAGGTCGCGCAGGTTGGCACCCTGCTGGATCTGCGCCTGTTCATCGAAGGGATCGACGATGTTGGAGCGATCGCCGTGGGCGTAGGGGGTCAGCATGTGGCGATCGATGAATTCGGGCAGGCGGGTATCGGCCTGCTCGCTGTCGGCCTGCAGGTGAGCGCAGAGGGCGACCAGGGTGCGCCACTGGGTGGCGTTGAAAAATTCGGGCTTGTAGCCGGACTGCGCGTTAGCGGAAAGGCCAAGGGCAAGTAGTGACGAGGAGGCAGCGAAGCGATCGTGCGAAACAGCCGTTTCCGTCTTGTGCATGTGCAAATCCCATACTCGTAGGCTGACTACCGGATGCGGCGCTCTGGCCCAGGCATCCATCCATCTGCGGCCCGTACAGGGTCGCCTTAATCCGACTCGTTTATCGCATAAAAGTTTGCTGCTGCGAATCCCCGAGGTTTGCACAAATGTGACCGAGCCGGGATAGCTGGCGTCAGCGGCGCGGCCTCGTCCAGAGCGCGGCTGGGCGCGGTTCGTCGCGCTGGTGCCGCGAAAGCATGGCCCGCGCCGCGCCGCGGCAGACCAGCCGCAGCTTGTCGGCGGTGCTGGTGCTGACGCGCTGGTCCCAGGCATGGGCCCCCAGTTGCAGCACTTGGACCCCGATCTCGCGATAGACGCCGCGGGCGGTGGCGATGGCCCAGGCCGAGCGCAGCGGCAGGGCGGCGATGCCCTGGCGCGCCGAGTCGTAGTAGGGCTCGGCCAGGCGCACCAGGCGTTCGGCCAGTTGCGCCACGGCCTCGCGGTGCTGGGGGTCGGCCAGCTCGCCGATCGGTATCCGCAGCTCGTCGAGCCATTGCCGGGGCAGGTAGACGCGGCCGATACGGGCGTCCTCGACGATATCGCGGGCGATGTTGGTGAGCTGGAAGGCCATGCCCAGGTCGCAGGCGCGATCCAGGGTCTCCTCGTCCTCGGCGCCCATGATGCGCGCCATCATCACCCCCACCACCCCGGCGACGTGGTAGCAGTACTCCAGGGTGTCTTCCAGCTCCACATAGACCCTTTCTTCCACGTCCATGCGGAAGCCGGCCAGGTGGTCCAGTGGCAGCGCCAGGGGAATGCCGTGGCGCCTGACCACCCGTTGGAAGGCGGCGAAGGCCGGGTCGCCCAGGGGTTCGTCGGCATAGGCCGCCCGGGTCAGCCGCTCCAGCTGCGCCAGGCGTTCGCGCCCGGCGCCGCGGTCACCCTCCACCTGGCCGTGGCCCAGCTCCTGGCCGTCGATGACGTCGTCGCAATGGCGGCACCAGGCATAGAGCAGCACCGCGCTCTCACGGGTCTCGGGGGCGAACAGCTTGGCGGCGGCGGCAAAGCTCTTGGAGCCGACGGCGATGCTCTGTTCGGCGTGGTCGACGACGTCCTGGGTGACTGGCATGGCTAACCGTGCTCCTCGAGGATGACGCTGGCGGTGGCCTTGGCCGAGCCCACCACGCCCGGCACGCCGGCGCCGGGGTGGGTCCCCGCGCCGACCAGGTAGAGATTGGGGATGACAGTATCGCGATTGTGCGGGCGGAACCAGGCGCTCTGGGTGAGGATGGGCTCCAGGGAAAAGGCCGAACCGAGGTGGGCGTTGAGCTCCTGGCGGAAATCGGCCGGGGTGAAGATGCGCGAGGTGACCAGGTGCGCGCGCAGGCCCGGCATGTAGCGCTCTTCCAGGTAGGCGAGGATCTTGTCCCTCAGGCGCGGGCCCTCGACGCTCCAGTCGACATCGGCGTTGCCCAGGTGCGGCACCGGCGCCAGCACGTAGTGGGAGCTATGGCCGGGGGGCGCCAGGGAGGGGTCGGTCACGCAGGGCGAGTGCAGGTAGAGCGAGAAGTCGTCGGGCACGCCGGGGCCCTTGAACAACTCGTCGATCAGGCCGCGATAGCGCTGGCCGAAGCAGACCATGTGGTGCTGCAGGCCCACCGGCGGCTGGCTCAGGCCGAAATGGATGACGAACAGCGACATGCTGTGTCTCTTGCGCTTGAGGCGATTGGCCTCGACCACCCCATGGGTGTGGTGGCCCAGCAGCTTGCGGTAGGTGTGCACCACATCGGCGTTGGAGGCCACCAGGTCGGCGTCGAGGCGGGTGCCATCGGCCAGGCAAACGCCGGTGGCGCGATTGCCTTCGGTGAGAATGCGCTCCACCGGCGCATTCAGTCGCAGCTCACCGCCGAGGTCGGCGAAGAGGTCGAGCAGCCCCAGGACAAGGGCATGGGTGCCACCCTTGGCAAACCAGACGCCCCACTTGCGTTCCAGCGCATGGATCAGCGCATAGATCGAGGAGGTGGCGAAGGGATTGCCGCCCACCAGCAGGGTATGGAACGACAGGGTCTGGCGCAGTTTCTCGTTCTTCACGAAGCGCGACACCTGGGTGTAGACGCTGCGCCAGGCGGTGAGCTGGGCCAGCTTGGGGCCGGCGGCGAGCATGTCGCCGACCTTGAGGAAGGGCTTGGCGCCCAGGCGCAGATAGCCTTCCTCGAATACCGCCTGGGAGTAGGCGAGGAAGCGCTGGTAGCCGGCCACGTCGTCCGGTTCCAGGGCGCGGATCTGTTCGTCGAGCCGGGCCTGGTCGTTGACGTAGTCGAAGCGGGTGCCGTCTTCCCAGCACAGCTGGTAGAAGGGACTGACCGGCAACAGCTCTACATAGTCGCTCATGCGCCGGCCGCTGAGGGCGAAGAGTTCTTCCAGCGCTGAGGGATCGGTGATGACGGTGGGGCCGGCGTCGAAGGTGAAGCCGGCGTCGTGGTAGACGTAGGCGCGGCCACCGGGCTTGTCGCGACCCTCGATGAGGGTGGTGGCGATGCCCGCCGACTGCAGGCGGATCGCCAGGGCGATACCGCCGAAGCCGGCACCGATGACGATGGCCCGCTTGGGCGCGTTACCTTGGGTCATGTGGCTTCCTTGAATTGAGGGGGACGGGCCAGGGCGGCATCCAGCGCTGGCTTCAGCGGGACCGGCGGCTTGCCGGAGAGGATGCGCAGCCGATCGAAAGCGGTGAGGCGGCCCGCGTAGAACCTTTGGATCAAGGGTTCGCCGAGGCCATAGAACCTTTGCATGACGCGCACCCGGTGTTCGGGGCGGCCGGCGAGGAACAGCATGCGATTGAGCAGGCGGAAGAAGCCCTGGCCCTGCCAGCGCCCCGCCGCGTAGCGGCGCAGGGTGTCACGCAGGGCCGGGCTGGATGTGCAGGGCTGGGCGGCCAGGTGCTCGGCCAGGCGCACCGCCTCGGGCAGCGAGTAGCCGGTGGTGGGATGGAAGAGTCCGGCGGCGAGGCCGATGGGGGCGCCGGCGGTGACGTTGTCCCAGTAGCGTTCGAGATCGCCGCCCAGGGTGATGGGCAGCACGCCCTGTTCCTCGCGCAGCACCTCGGCGATCTCCCAGCCCTGCTGGCGGGCATAGTCGGCCAGGTGCTGGCGCAGCCGCTCCACCGGCAGGCTTTCGCCGTCGGCGTAGTAGGTGTCTTCGATCAGCAGCCGATCCGGCGCCAGGGGCAGGCTGTAGACGAAACGGTAGCCGTCCAGCTGGTCGACGGTGGCATCCATCACGATGGGTTCGGCCAGGTCATGAGGCCGCGTCAGCCGCACCTCCTGGCCGAGGAATTTCTGGTAGCCGAGCCAGAGCGCCGGATCGGGACGCGGGCCGCGGGCATCGATCACCGCGCCGGCGGCGAGGGTGTAGCCATCGGCGAAGACCACGCCATCGTCCTGCAGACGCAGGACCTTGCGGCCCAGCAGCAGGCGCTCGGCCGGCAGCCGCTCGCTCAGTACCTCATGGAAGCGCTCGGCACTGATGCTGGCGTAGCCACTGCCGAGCTGACGCTGGCGGTCCGGAAAGCGGACCTGATAGCCCGGCCAGCGATGGGCGACCAGCGGCGCGATCCAGGCATGCTGCGCCGCGGTGAGGTCCGGCTGGTGGAAGGACCAGGTGTGGTTGCCGCCGAGCCGCGGGCCGGCCTCGACCAGGCGCCAGTCCAGTTCCGGACGGGTTTCAGCCAGGCGCAGGGCGAGCAGCCCGCCGGCCAGGCCACCGCCGACGATCAGCAGGTCAGGACGCACGATCCAGTCCTCGCTGCGCCAGGCCATCCACCAGCCGCGCCGCTGTGGCGGCGCCCCCGGCAGCGGCGGCGATCGGCACGAAGCGCTCGGCGGCCCGGCGATAGGCCGGATCGGCCAGGACCGCTCCCAGCGCCTGGGTAAGGCGGGCGGTGCTGGCCAGGCGGGGGGCGAGGCAGATACCGGCACCCACTCGCTCCAGGCGCCGGGCGATGCCGGGTTGGTCGAACACCATGGGCAGAGCCAGCATGGGCTTGCCGGCCGCCAGGGCGTCCAGCACGGTATTGAAGCCACCATGAGTGATCACCGCATCGGCGCGGGCGATGGCCGCTTCCTGGGGTACGAAGTCGGTGACCCAGGTGGCGCCATCGTCGAGCAGACGGCGTTCGGCGTTGGCATCCAGGCGTCCGCAGTGGGCGATCAGCACCTGGACGTCGAGTCGGCGACAGGCCTGGGCGATGCGGCGGAACAGCGGCAGCCGGCCACCCTGCAAGGTGCCGAAGGAGGCGAAGACGAAGGGCCGCTGCGGGTCCAGCTCCAGCGTGAAGCGCTGCTGCTGCACCCGCGGCGAGCGCAGCGGACCGATCTCGTGGAAGTGCGGTGGCGGCGCCTGGCGCGGAAAATCGAAGCCCGGCAGGCACTGGCTCAGCTGCAGGTAAGGTGAGAAGCAGTCATCCAGGGTGCGGCGTTCACCGAGACCGAAGGCCTGGGCGTGGCGCTGGATGACCTTGCCCTGGCTGCGCATCATCAGGTCGAACACCTGGGTCGCCCCCTGGACGATCTGCCGCTCCCGCTCGCTGGCGGGATAGGCGAAGGGCAGGGTGGGCAGGGGCAGGTACGGCTCGCGATTCATCGGCACGGCGCAGGCCAGGGAGGCATAGGGCAGGCCCAGGTGATCGCCCAGCAGACCGCCGGCGGGTTCCATCTGGTCGGCGATCAGGCAGTCCACTCCGAGATCACTCAGGACCGCTGGCCCTTCCCGGCAGAACAGGTCAGTGTTGCGCGCCATGTCGCCGATCACGCCGAACACCGACCAGGGTTGGCGGCTGGCCGTGCGCGCGAGCAAGGGCGCCAGGCTGCCGCGTGGATGGCTGGCCGCGCCTATCGCCTGGAATTCGATGCCTGCCGGACGCGGTCGGTCGCCCACGTCGGCCTGGTGCAACAGGGTGACGCGATGGCCGAGGCCGACCAGCGCCTCGCCCAGCACCATATGGGTGGACAGGTGGCTGGGCAGCGGCGGCGAGATCAGGGCGACATGCATGGCGGCGTCCGGTCGGGTGTCGGCCACTATGGGCACCTGGATGCCGTCGCGTCCAGCAGCTCTGCCCGGCGCAATTGGGCGAGATCCGCCGAGCCGGTGCAGAAGCAGGCGATGCGCAGCTGTTCGATCACCACGCGGAAATGCGCGATCACCGCCTCGGTCGATTCGGTAGCCCCTGGCAGCGCGGCCGCGGCCTGGCCAGCCAGGTCGGCGCCGAGGCGAATGGCCTTGGCCACGTCGATGCCATCGCGAATGCCGCCCGAGGCGATCACCGTCGCCTGAGGACAGGCGGCGCGCACCTGGCGCAGGCTTTCGGCGGTGGGAATACCCCAGTCGGTGAAGGCGCGGGCGATGGCGCGCTGCTGGTCGTCGCGGGCGCGCTCGGCTTCCACCGCGGCCCAGCTGGTGCCGCCGGCACCGGCCACATCCAGGACGGCCACACCGACATCTGCCAACTGGCGCGCGACCTGGCCCGACAGTCCCGCGCCGACTTCCTTGATCATGACCGGGACAGGTAAATGTGTAACCAGGTTTTCCAGCGCGGCCAGGATACCGCGCCAGTTGCGGTCACCACCGGCCTGTACGGCTTCCTGCAGGGGATTGAGATGCACGATCAGGGCGTCCGCGGCGATCATCTCCACCGCGCGGCGGGCCTCGTCGAGACCATAGCCGGCCACCAGCTGGGCCGCGCCGAAGTTGGCCAGCAGGGGTACATCCGGGGCCAGCCGGCGCAATTCGCCGGTCAGTCCCTGATCGCCGCCCTGCTGTAGGGCGATGCGTTGGGAACCGACGGCGAGGGCGATGCCCAGTGCCTGGGCGGCTTCGGCCAGATGGCGATTGATCACCGCGGCGCGCTCCGGTCCCCCGGTCATGGAGCTGATCAACAGGGGTGCGGCCAGGCGGCGGTCGAACAGGCGTGTGCTCAGGTCGACGTCATCGAGATCCCGTTCGGGCAGGGCACAGTGCAGGAAGCGATAGGCGTCGAAACCGGTGGTGACGGCGCTGCGCGCCTTGTGCGGATCCAGCACGATGTCCAGATGATCGTTCTTGCGACTTGCCAGTTCCCAATCCACCATGTCTTCTAGGTTCCGCCCTGAGTGACCTTTCGTCGGTCGTTGTGGTCTGGTAGGGGACGACGGGTTCGCTTCGCGAAGGACCTAATCCACCGAGGTATAACCGTTCGTCGGTTCCTCATCTGGAGTATCTCGACTCATGGCGACCGTATTAGTGCCGAACGCGACAGACAATTTTGCCGCCACCCTGCAATGGCAGCGTACCCGCATCGACGAGCGTCTGGCACTACTGTTACCGGCCGGTGACGATCCGGTCGCCGAGGCCATCCGCAGTGGCGTCCTGGCACCCGGCAAGCGGCTGCGGCCACTGTTGATGATCCTCGCCGCGGAGGACCTGGGACAGCCCGACACGGCGGTGCTGGACCTGGGCTGCGCGGTGGAGATGGTCCATGCGGCGTCGCTGTTCCTCGACGACATGCCCTGCATGGACAACGCCCGCCTGAGACGCGGCCGCCCGACGCTCCATGTGCAGTTCGGCGAGGACGTCGCCATGCTGGCGGCCGTGGCCCTGCTCAGCCATGCCCTGCGCCTGGTCGCGGGTCTGGAAGGGGTACCGGCGGAGACCCGCACCCTCATGGTCTGCCAGCTCGCCGATGCGGTTGGCACCGCTGGACTGGTCTGTGGCCAGTACCATGACCTGCATGGCGGGCGGCAGTCGCGCCCGGCCGATGCCATCGCCCTGACCAACCAGCTCAAGACCGGTGCGCTGTTTTCCGCGGCGCTGAGCATGGCCGGCGCTACCCTGGTCACCACCGCGCAGCAGCGTGAGGCCTTCCACCTGTTCGCTTGCCAGCTGGGCCTGGCCTTCCAGTTGCTCGATGATCTCGATGACGGCAAGGGCCTGGGCAAGGACGCCGGCAAGGACGGTGACAAGTCCACCCTGGTCAGCCTGCTCGGCCGCGATCACGCCCAACGCCAGTTGCAGAGCCATTTGCAGCAGGCGCGCGACGCCCTGGCCGAGGCGGATTGTGCCGACGGTGCCTTGGCGGGCTTGCTCGATATCGTCTTTCGCCCCCGTTGAGGCGAATTCCCCGGCATCTCGCCGTCTAACCTTTCACCAGCCCTGTTCCGTGAGAGGAGCCTTGAGATGTCGAAGTGGAAAATCGCCTACAGCAACAGCGACGGTAATACCTCGGTGGTGTCCACCGAAGCCGAGCAGAAGCCTGACATGGAGCGCATTGCCCAGATCGTCCGCGACGATGCCCTGGAAGAATACGACGACAGCGAAGTCCCGCGGGATTACGACGAACCCACCGTGGCCCTGTTGGAGCGCCACGGCATCACCATCACCGGCATCACCGAAGAAGGCTGATCGCCCGCGGCATCTGGCGTTAGGCCTTGTTTGAAAGTAGCCAAGTGCAGGCCGGGCAAGGTCGAAATCGACGCGGAGGCGGATCGGACTCGCACTCGACCGGGCTCGCGCAAGAGCATACGAGCGGTAGATGAGCGTTCCGCCGAAGGCCGCCTTAGTAGGCTGGCATCTGAGTTGATTTTCAACGCCCGTGACCGAGCGCAGGCACCGTTCGGATAGGGGCTAGCGCAAAGGCCAGATGCCGCCATCTCCCACCACGAAGATCCGCCGCGCCGGATCCGGCGCCAGCAGATGCCCGCCGGTGAAGTCACCGAATGCCGGCAGGATCAACACCTCTTCATTCTCCAGGCAGAAGCAGGGCAGGCGCAGCGCCTGGCGTCCGCGACCCTGCAGGCGAAAGGCCGGATGGATATGGCCGGCCAGCACGGGCAGGTGCGGATGGGGGTCGGGCTCATGCTGCAGCGACAGGCCATCCAGCTCCAGGGGTTCGCCTACCACCTCGATACCCAGCGTCGCCGGCGGATCGCCCGCGCGTCTGTCGTGGTTGCCGCGGATCAGCAGCATCCGCAACCGCCAGTGGTGCTCGCGCCAGCGTTCCAGGGTGTCCAGGGTCAGGGGGGCGCGGGATTCCGGGGCGTGCAGGAAGTCGCCGAGGAAGATGATCTCGCGACAGTCGTAGCGCTCCAGCAACCCATCCAGCCGGGCGATGTTGCCCGCCGTGGTGCCATGGGGCACCGGCTGGCCCAACGCGCGGAAGGCCGCCGCCTTGCCGAAGTGGATGTCCGCCACCAATAGGGCCTGGCGCGCCGGCCAATAGATAGCCTTCTCCGCGAGCAGCCAGAGTTCGGTGTTGGCGAGGAGGAGCGGGTGATAGGCGGGCATGACGGTTCCGGCAATGGACTCCCATTCTGATGATGGCGGTCGCTCAGGGTTCAGCTGCGTTGCGTCTGGCGCAACACAGGCGCCGCGATTCTCTATTGGTCGGCGCCGGGACGCGCACCATACTCCCAGCCAAGTCACCCAGGACGAACCCGGAGCGGAGTCTATGACAGCACTGTGGACACGGCTGTACCAACAGGCACACGACCAGGCGGCGCGGACGCCGCGACTGGCCGCCTATCTCGCAGGCCGGGTTCTGCGACATGACTCCTTCGCCGCCGCCCTGGCCGATCGCCTGGCCCAGGGCCTGGCGCAACCCGCCGCCGGTGTCGAGTTGCAGGACTGGTTCGCCGAGCTGCTTGATGCGCAGGTCCTCAGCGCCGCGACCGCCGACCTCGAACGCCTGGCACGGATCAATCCGGCCTGCCCGGACGAACTCTGTGGCTTCCTCGAATTCCGCGGTTTCCTCGCCGTCCAGGTTCAGCGCCTGGCGCACCGCCTCTGGCTGGGCGACGAGCGCCACGCGGCGGTGCTGCTGCAGAACTGGAGCGCCACCGCCTGGGGGCTGGATCTGCATCCGGCAGCGCAACTGGGCCGAAGCCTGTTCGTCGATCACGGCCTGGGCCTGGTGATCGGCGAGACGGCCGTGGTGGAAGACGAGGTCAGCCTCTGGCACGGCGTTACCCTGGGCAGCACCCTCAACGAGAGCGGAGATCGCCATCCGAAGATTCGCCGGGGCGCCCTGATCTGCGCCGGGGCCACGGTGCTGGGCAATATCGAGGTGGGTGCCGGTGCCCTGGTGGCGGCCGGCGCCGTGGTGACCCGACCCGTGCCCCCGGGGCGCGTGGTGGGCGGCGTCCCGGCGCGTGACCTGGGGCCGGTCCCCGCGGCGCTGGGTGCGCTGCAAGAAACGGAGCAAAGATGATGGCATTGGCGCAACGACGCTTCGGTATCGATCATCCCCTGGTCAGCGTCCGCGACCATGCCACGGCCCTGGCCAACTATCGGCGCCTGGGCTTCGCCCCTTCGCCGGTCAGCTACCACCCCTGGGGCACCGTCACCAGCCTGATGATGTTTCCCAGCAACTTCATCGAAGTGATCGGCGTGGCCGATCCCGCCAAGTTCGGTACCGGCGCGGTGGACGGCTTCTGCTTTGGCCGGCGCCTGGGTGAGTTCCTCGGGCGGGAGGAGGGCGTCTCCCTGGTGGCGCTGCACAGCACCGCTTGCGACGGCGACCATGCCGAGCTGGTCGCCCGCGGCCTCGCCAGCCAGGGTCGCATCGATTTCCGCCGTGCCATGCGCCTGCCCGATGGCAGCCCCAGCGAAGCGGTGGTCTCCCTCGGACTCTTCCTCGATGACCAACTGCCGGACGTATCCAACTTCATCTGCCACCAGCACCGCCCGGAACTCATCTGGGTACCCGGCTGGCAGCAGCATCCCAACGGCGCCCTGGGCATCGACGCCCTGACCTACGTGGCCACCGACCCCGGGCGCCTGGCCGCCCGCTGGCGGTTGATCTACGGCGCTGAGGCGGTCGGCGAGGTCGATGGCGTGCTCCAGGCCGAAAGTGGCTGCGGCCTCCTGCGCGCCCTCACGCCCGAGCAGGCCGCCGCCGAGTACGGCGCGGTCGGCCTGCCGCAGGCGCGGGCTGAGCGGCCCCATGCCATCGCCATGCGCGTAGCGGTGGCCAGTCTGGCTCGGGTGCGCGAAGTGCTGAGCGCCAGTGGTATCGAAGGCAGGGAACAGAACGGCCGCCTGCAGGTGGCGCCTGAATACTGCGGCAACGTGATTCTCGAATTCGCCGAGCGTTGAGGTCGAGAAAGATTTTTGCGGCGATGACACTCCGACGAGGCGGCCGTTGCGATGCCGGAGGCGTGCTGGGTGATCGCGATCCTGCCGGCTCGGAGAAGAGGGACATCTGCTCGGATAGATCCCTTTCCCTTCGGGAGAGGGTTGGGGTGAGGACCTCCCATGCCCCGAAGTCCCCGGTTGAAAAGGCTGCGCCGTTTTCCATGCTACAGGTGGTCACCTGCGTAGGTTGGGTTGAGCGCAGCGAAGCCCAACAGACCTGGCTTGGCATCGTTACCGCTGGGCCTCGACGATGGAGCCGTCTCAACCCAACCTACCGTGGCCCGCTTTGGCAGCGAGCCGAAACACAACCTATGACCACCATTGAGCCACGCGAGGTGCACCGCCGCCGGTAGCCCGGTAAACTGGTACTTCCCTAGAGTCCGGAGCGACCCATGTCGACATCCTTCGCCCAGATGCTGGAAAACATCACCCCCGATATCTACGAAGGCCTCAAGCTGGCCGTGGAGATCGGCAAGTGGCCGGATGGCCGCAAGCTCAGTCGCGACCAGGTGGAGCTGTGCCTGCAGGCGGTGATCGCCTACGAGGCCAAGCACCTGC
Source organism: Pseudomonas sp. No.117 (assembly GCF_054558395.1). Taxonomy (NCBI): domain Bacteria; kingdom Pseudomonadati; phylum Pseudomonadota; class Gammaproteobacteria; order Pseudomonadales; family Pseudomonadaceae; genus Pseudomonas; species Pseudomonas sp. No.117. Next base: position 396,228 of record NZ_BAAJNP010000005.1, on the reverse strand, counting down.
CCGAGGACCAGCGGACCGGCTACATGGGGCCTCAGGAATGCGCCTCCAAGTCGGTACCCATCGAGAACATCCTGTTCAAGTCCGACGCCATCCACTGAGCGTCCGCGCGTTACCCCGACGAGGTGCCCTTCGCCCAGCGAAGAGGCACCTCGCGCATTTTAAAGCATCGAGAAACATCACCGTGATGACCGAACTGGGCCGTGGCGCCCTGCGCAAGATGGCCGTGACCCTGGCCGACCCCGTCAACTACGCCTTTCGCCTCGACGACCGCGAGGTGCCGGTCAATCCGCTGATCGGGCGCCGCGTGCGGCTCGAATACCTGGGCGCCATCCACTGCACCCACTGCGGCCGCAAGACCCGCAAGAGCTTCAGCCAGGGCTACTGCTATCCCTGCTTCACCGCCCTGGCCCAGTGCGACAGCTGTATCGTCAGCCCGGAGAAGTGCCACTACGAACATGGCACCTGTCGCCAGCCGGAGTGGGGCGAGGCCCATTGCATGGTGCCCCACGTGGTCTACCTGGCCAATTCCTCGGGCCTCAAGGTGGGCATCACCCGCGCCACCCAGCTGCCCACTCGCTGGATCGACCAGGGCGCCTATCAGGCGCTGCCGATCCTTAGGGTCGCCACCCGCCAGCAGTCCGGCCTGGTGGAAGACCTGCTGCGCAGCCAGGTGGGCGACCGCACCAACTGGCGCGCCATGCTCAAGGGCGTCGCCGCGCCGGAGGACCTGGTGGCGGTGCGCGAGCGCATCTTCGATGCCTGTGCCCAGGGCCTCGATGACCTCCAGGGTCGCTTCGGCCTGCAGGCGATCCAGCCGGTGGTCGACATGGCGCCCATCGAGATTCATTATCCGGTGACGGTCTATCCCACCAAGGTGGTCAGCCAGGACCTGGAAAAGACCCCCGTGGTGGAAGGCACGCTGCTGGGCATCAAGGGTCAATACCTGATGTTCGACACCGGCGTGATCAACATTCGCAAGTACACGGCCTACCAGCTGGCCGTGTCCGCCTCCGCAGCAGAGATGTAAGGACGTAAGCCATGCGCACCGACCAGCCCCAGACCATCTACCTCAAGGACTACCAGGCGCCCGAGTACCTCATCGAGGAAACCCGGTTGAGATTCGAGCTGCACGACGACCAGACCCTGGTGCATGCCGAGTTGCGCCTGCAGCGCAACCCTGCGCGTGGCGCCGGCCTGCCGCCGCTGGTCCTGCACGGTGAGGAACTGGAGCTGCTGGCGGTGGCCCTGGACGACCAGGCGCTGGCGGCCGGTGACTACCAGGTCGAGGCGGGCAGCCTGACCGTGCATCCGCAGGGCGAAGCCTTCGTGCTCAGGACCTCGGTACGCATCCATCCGGAAACCAACACGGCCCTCGAAGGGCTGTACGTGTCCGGCAAGATGTTCTGCACCCAGTGCGAGGCCGAAGGCTTCCGCAAGATCACCTACTACCTGGACCGGCCGGACGTGATGAGCGTCTTCACCACCACGGTGGAGGCCGACAAGGCCAAGTACCCGATCCTGCTTTCCAACGGCAACCCGGTCGCCAGCGGCGAAGCCGAGGGCGGTCGCCATTGGGCCACCTGGGAAGATCCCTTCCCCAAGCCGGCCTACCTGTTCGCCCTGGTCGCCGGTGACCTCTGGTGCGTGGAAGACAGCTACCGTACCGGCAGCGGCCGCGACGTGGCCTTGCGCATCTATGTCGAGCCGGAGAACATCGGCAAGCTGCAGCACGCCATGGACAGCCTGAAGAAGTCCATGCGCTGGGACGAGGAGGTCTATGGCCGTGAGTACGATCTGGACATCTTCATGATCGTCGCGGTGAACGACTTCAACATGGGCGCCATGGAGAACAAGGGCCTCAACATCTTCAACTCCAGCGCCGTGCTGGCCAGCCCGCGCACCGCCACCGACGCCGCCCACCAGCGCGTCGAGGCCATCGTCGCCCACGAATACTTCCACAACTGGTCGGGCAACCGCGTGACCTGCCGCGACTGGTTCCAGCTGTCGCTCAAGGAAGGCTTCACCGTGTTCCGCGACGCCGGCTTCAGCTCGGACATGAACTCGCCGACGGTCAAGCGCATCGAGGACGTGGCCTTCCTGCGCACCAACCAGTTCGCCGAAGACGCCGGCCCCATGGCCCACCCGGTGCGCCCCGACCACTTCATCGAGATTTCCAACTTCTACACCCTGACGGTGTACGAGAAGGGCGCCGAGGTGGTGCGCATGCTGCACACCCTGCTGGGCCCGGACGGCTTCCGCAAGGGCACCGATCTCTACTTCGAGCGTCATGATGGCCAGGCGGTCACCTGCGACGACTTCGTCAAGGCCCTGGAAGACGCCAATGGCGCCGACTTCAGCCAGTTCAAGCGCTGGTACAGCCAATCCGGTACACCGCGCCTGGCGGTCAGCGACAGCTATGACGCCGCGGCCAAGACCTATAGCCTGACCTTCCGCCAGAGCTGCCCGCCCACCCCGGGCCAGCCGACCAAGGAACCCTTCGTCATCCCGGTCCAGCTGGGCCTGCTCGATGGCCAGGGTCGCGAGCTGCCGCTGCGCCTGGCAGGCGAGGGCGCTGCCCAGGGCACCGACCGGGTGCTGTCGGTTACCCAGGCCGAGCAGACCTTCACCTTCGTCGACGTGCCCGAGCGGCCGCTGCCTTCGCTGCTGCGCGGCTTCTCCGCGCCGGTCAAGCTCAGCTTCCCCTACAGCCGCGAGCAACTGACCTTCCTCATGCAGCATGACAGCGACGGCTTCAACCGCTGGGATGCCGGCCAGCAACTGGCCGTGCAGGTGCTGCAAGACATGATCGCCGGCCAGCCGCTGGATACCCGCCTGGTGGAAGCCCTACGCACCGTCGCCGCGGACGAGTCCCTGGATCCGGCCATGGTCGCCGAGATGCTCTCGCTGCCGGCCGAGGCCTACCTGGTGGAACTGGCCGAACAGGCCGACCCGAGTGCCATCCACGGCGCCCGCTGCCAGGCGCGCCGTGCCATCGCCGAGGCCCTGCGTGACGTGCTCTGGCAGCGCTATCGCCGTGCCCGCGAGGAATCCCGCGCCACGCCTTACCAGGCCAGCGCCGACCATATCGCCCGCCGCAGCCTGCAGAATGCTGCGCTCGGGTACCTGATGCTGTTGGAAGAGCCGGAAGCCCGCGACGCCGCCCTGGAGCAATTCGATAACGCCGACAACATGACCGAGCGCCTGGCCGCCCTAAGCGCTCTGGTCAACTCCGGCTTCGAGCAAGAGAAGGCCGACGTCCTGGCGCGCTTCTTCGAAGAGTTCAAGGCCGATCCGCTGGTGATGGACACCTGGCTCAGCGTCCAGGCCTCCAGCCCACTGCCGGGTGGCTTGGCACGGGTCCAGGCGCTGATGGAAAACCCGGTCTTCACCCTGAAGAACCCCAACAAGGTCCGGGCGCTGATCAGCGCCTTCGCCAACGCCAACCTGGTCAACTTCCATGCCGAGGACGGCAGCGGCTATCGCTTCCTGGCCGACCAGATCATCACCCTCAACCGCCTCAATCCGCAGATCGCCTCGCGCCTGCTCACGCCCCTGACCCGCTGGAAAAAGTACGACCCGGCGCGCCAGGCGCTGATGCGTGCCGAACTGGAACGGATCCTGGCCAGCGGCGAGCTGTCCAGCGACGTCTACGAGGTGGTGAGCAAGAGCCTGGCGTGAGGCCGCTTGAGACTGCCCCTTGTCGGACTTCGACGAGGGTGCCGTCTCAACCCAGCCTGCCGATGGCACCCGTAGGTTGGGCTGAGCACAGCGAAGCCCAACAGCCAACCGTCTGAAAGCCTCAGCGCAGTATGGAGCCCTCACCCCAACCCTCTCTCAGAGGGAGAGGGGGCATCAGCGCAGGTGGCTTTTACGTAGGTTGGGCTGAGCACAGAGAAGCCCAACAACCAAGCGCCCGGAAGCTTACTCGCAGTAAATAGCCCTCACCCCAACCCTCTCCCAGAGGGAGAGGGAGCTCCAGCGCAGGCGGCTTTTCGTAGGTTGGGCTGAGCACAGCGAAGCCCAACAGCCAACCGCCCGAAAGCCTCAGCACAGTATGGAGCCCTCACCCCAACCCTCTCCCAGAGGGAGAGGGGGTGTCAGCGCAGGCGGCTTTTACGTAGGTTGGGCTGAGCCTCGGCGAAGCCCAACACCCCAACTTGGCCACGCGGTTGCCGCCCAGAAGCCCTGCGGTCAACACGACTTACCTAGCGCCCGCCTTTCCAGGTGTCGTCCGGCCCAAACGGATACCCTGAAGGCGAAAACGCTGCTGCCGTCGCTGCGGCGGGTCGATCGGGAATTGCCCTTGCCGACCGCCTTGCCGGGCTGGTCGTCCGCTGGAATTCGCCGTTCGGCTGGCGGAGATGATTAAGCGGTCTTTTTGGATTCAAATCGACTTGCGGTAGTGGTCGATCCCGCTACGCCATGTCCACCTCGCCAGGTACCTGTCATGAACACCGCTATGCATCCTCGGCCAATGAACGGCAAGGCGTCCCTGCACACCGGGAGGGCGTGTTGATGGACCGGGCGCGGCTGATGGACTGGGGTTTCTTCCTTATCACCCTGTGCAACATCCTGCTGATCGCCCTGGTCATCTTCCTGCTCTGGCAGCGCTACTTCGCCGGCAACGCCACGGCGACGGGGGAGGGCGATACCGAGGACAAGGCACCGGAGGTGCCCGACTCAGCCAAGAGCCTGCTCGCCGATGCCCAGCAGCAGCTGCTGCCCATCGGTCAGGCCCTGAGTAACAGCCTGGATCTGGTCGAGGGGCTGGACGGGGTGGATGGTGAGAGTTACCCGGACTGGAAGAAGACCAACCAACCCTACATCGACGAGTTGCTGTCCCATCGCGAAGCCCTGGAGCTCAAGGTGGACAACATGGCGGCCAAGCTCGCCCGGGCGCACAAGGTGGTGGCCGGTCTGCACGTCCAGAATCGCGAACTGCGCGCCGCCGAGGCCCTCGCTCAGCGCCTGCAGGCGGACCTGACGCGGACCCAGACCACCCTGAGCCAGGTCCGCCAGGAGCGCGATGCGCTGATGGTGGAAGTCCAGCACGTGCGCAAGCCAGAGTGAACGTCGTGCGAGGCGAAGGCACTCTACTGTCAGCCTGCGCCTTCGCGCGCGGGACGATCGAAAAGCAGCGCTTTTCCCATCATCCTCCGTCAAGGTGCCTGCAGATCCCAAGGTAGAGCGTTTCGCCGCCTTCGAGTGCTCCGCGAACGCCCAAGGCGGGAGGTTGGCGCCCCACCCGTTCTTGAATGATGACCTGACATCGTTAAAAGATAGCCTTTTAGCGGTTAATGGCCCTGTGACATCGTCATTCCCGATGCAAGAGCGGCGCGCTGGCGTATGCTCGCCGCGGGAATAACGTTGCGACATCAAGGAAGGGCCATGAAGTTCCTCGTGGTAGACGACAGCCGGGCAGTCCAGACCATCATCAAGCGGATCCTGGTCAGTACCGGCTACAAGGACATCGAGTTGCGGGTGGCGTCCACGGGCGAAGAAGCCATGGCGCTGCTGGAGAGCTGGACGCCCAACCTGGTACTGACCGACTGGCACATGCCCGGGATGACCGGCCTTGAGTTGCTCCAGGCGATCCGCCAAAGTGCCGGTGGCGACATCCACGTGGGTTTCGTCACCACCGAGTCTTCGGCGCGTAACGTCGAGGAAGCCTATCGCAATGGCGCGGCCTTCGTCGTGACCAAGCCCTTCACCCAGGAAACGCTGCAGCAGGCGGTGCTCACCGTGTTGCAGGACGGTGCCAGCGCCGAACAGGCCATCGAATCCTCCGGGCGCGAGAGCCTGCCGATCCCGACGCGCTTCCGGCCCGATCCGCAGGTCATCCAGCGGCTGCTGGGGCTGTCTTCCATCGTCTGCCATATCGAGCCCATGGCGCCGATCCCGGTGGATCGCCTGGCCTTGCCCTATGTGATCGGCATCTATGGCCCGCCACAGAGCCGGGCGCTGGAGGCCGTGTGCCTGCTGGATCTCAATGCCGCCTGCATCCTCGGTGGCTCGCTGGCCGGCTTTTCACCGGCGGCCATCCACGCCGCCATCGCCAGCGCGACCCTGAGCCGGGAGATCTACGAGAACGCGGCGGCCTTCCTGGCCGATCTCAGCGGCATGATCGCCACCGGCATGGGTGGGCAACCGCTGGTGCTCAGCACCAGCCATCTCGTGCAGAAACCCTTCGAAAAACTCTATAGCCTGTGGCGGCAGAACAATGGACGCGCGGATTTCAGTCTGTCCTTTCCCGGCCTCGGCGACGGCTTCATCGCCTTCCTGCTGAGCTAGGCGGCATGACGGATTCCCGGTTCATCGAGTGGGGTTTCCTGTTGGTCACCCTGGCCAACGTCCTGCTCATCGGGCTGGTGCTGATCCTGCTCTGGCGCCGGCTCTTCCCGCAGGCTGACGAGGCTGGCGCGGATGCCGCGGATGCCGGCGCCACGCAGGGAGCGGCGAGCCCGGCGCAGGCAGCAGCGGGGCTGATCGCAGACGTCCAGCGGCAGGCGGTACTGCCGCTGGAGCGGGCCATGAGCGACAGCCTCGAACTGGTGGGCAGGCTCGACGACGTCGATGGCGCGGCCTACCCGGACTGGAAAAAGACCCATCAGCCGCAGATCGACGAGCTGCTGTCCCACCGTGAAGACCTGGAGTTCAAGCTCGACGACCTCAAGTCCAAGCTGGATCGGGCGCACAAGCTGGTCACCAATCTGCACGGGCAGAATCGCGAGTTGCGCGGCGCCGAAGCCAAGTTGCAGCGCCTGAGTCTCGAACACGATCGCCTGCAGGCGAGCCTGGTGGAAACGCGGCGGGAGCGCGATGACCTCGGTGCGACGGTGGCACGCCTGGAAGAGGAGCTGGGGCGCCTCCGGCAGCCGCCGCTCGGTCCGGCAGCCACCGCGCCGGTCGGCGCGGACGACCCCCTGCAGCAGGAGCTGGAAACCCTGCGCGAGCGTCTCGAGGAAGAGCAGGCGAAGTTGTCGCGCACCCTGGTGGAAAAGGAATTCATCGAGCAGGTGTTCATCGATACCGACGCCGTCACCGATGACTACCAGGCCCTGCAGCGCGAGCATGCCGACCTGCAGGAGCAGCTGCGCGCCCTGCAGACCCGCTTGGCCAGCGGTCAGTCCCTGTAGAGGGCGTCACGGATGGCGTCGGGGAAGGGGCCCGTCATGCCGGCGATGGCGGTATTGGTCAGGATCACCACGCTCAGTTCGCGGGCGGGATCGATGAACCAGGCATTGCCGTAGACGCCGCCCCATTGCAGGGTGCCAACGCTTTGCGGGGTATTCGCCCGCCGTGGATCGCGCAGCACCCCCGCCCCCAGGCTGAAGCCCCAGCCGGGCGCATCCTCGCGTTGCAGGTGCGGGATCTGGTCCTCCATGAACAGCCGCTGCTGGGCCGGCGACAGCAATTTGCCCTGGCGCAGCGCTTCGAGGAAGGTCAGGTAGTCGCTGGCGCTGCCCTGCATGCCCCCGCCGCCAGACGGAAAGGCGCTGGCCGCCAGGGCCCGCGCGGGCGAGTAGAGGATGCCGCCGGTGGGCATGGGCAACAGGTAGGGTTCGCTCATCGGCTCGGGGCGTGGATAGCCGTCGCGATAGGCGGTGGCCAGGCGCGTCGCGTCGGCGACGTGGAAGCTCAGGTCCCGCAGCGCCAGCGGCGCAGACACCTCGCGCTGGACCACCGCCGGCAGTGGCAGGCCGGTGGCGGCAGCGAGGACACCCCCCATGACATCCAGCCCCAGGGAATAGCGCCAGGCGCTGCCCGGGGCGAAGTCCAGCGGTACCCCGGCCAGGCGGCGCAGATTCTCCTCCAGGGTCTGGGGGGCGCCATCCAGGCCGTCGGACACCCCGGCGCGATGATAGGGGCCCTGCTCGGTCTCGCCGAAGCCATAGTGCAGGCCGGCGGTATGGCTCAGCAGCTGGGCCAGGGTCGGCGCGGCCGGGGTGCCGTCGGCCAGCCGGGGGGTGAAGTAGGGCAGGTAGCGGCTGACCGGGGCCTGCAGGTCCAGCTGGCCCTGGTCGGCCAGGCGCAAGGCGGTGACGGCGACCAGCGGCTTGGTCAGGGAGGCGAAGCGGAACAGCTGGTCTTCCTGCATGGTCCGGCCGGCTTCACGGTCGGCGAAGCCCGCGGCACGGTGATAGACCACCCGACCCTGGCGGGCGACCATCACCACGGTGCCGACGATCCGCTGCTGGGCGATGGCGCGCGCCAGGATCGGATCCAGGCGGGCGGCGAGCCGGGCATCCTCGGCCTGGGCGAGGGGCGTGCTCAGGCCGAGGCCGAGCGCACTGGCGAGCAGTAGGGAAGACATCTGGTTTAAGCTCCTGGCGAACGCCGGCGGCTTGGCCGGCCAAGGGAGGAATCCTCGCATGATTCGTGACATTTTGAAGATGGGTGATCCGCGGTTGCTCCGGCTGGCGCCGCCGGTGGCCGCCGAGCGCTTCGGCTCGGCCGAGCTGCAGGAACTGATCCAGGACATGTTCGAGACCATGGCCGCGGCGGGTGGCGTGGGCCTGGCTGCCCCGCAGATCGGCGAGGATCTGCAGCTCATGGTGTTCGGCTTCGAGCGCAATGCCCGCTATCCGGACGCGCCCCCGGTACCGCTGCAGGTGTTGATCAACCCGCGCATCGAGGTGCTGGATGCCACCGAGGAACTGGGCTGGGAAGGTTGCCTGTCCATCCCGGGGCTACGCGGCGAGGTACCGCGCCCGCGACGGATCCGCTACCAGGGCATGGATGGCGACGGCCGGCTGGTGCAGGAAGAGGCCGCAGGCTTCCATGCCCGGGTGGTGCTGCACGAATACGATCATCTGATCGGCCGGCTCTATCCGTCGCGGATCCAGGACTTCGCGCGGTTCGGCTTCACCGAGGTGCTCTTCCCCGAGCTGACGCCAGCGGCGCAACGCTAGGCGTCGGCTGCATCCAGCTGGGCACGGACCGCTGCCGCCAACTGGGCGAAGGGCAGGGCACCGTCCAGCACCTGGGCGTCTTCGATGGGGGCTCGCGCGGACCTGAGCAACAGCGCCGGGACGGCGGTGATGCCGAGGGCCTCGGCGCGGTCCTCGGCGTGCAGCACCACCTCGGTGTGATCGCCCCGGATGAGGCTGGCACGCAGCGCCTCGCCATCGAGCCCGGTGCGCCGCGCCAGGTCCAGCAGGACCTCCTGCTCACCGATGTCGCGACCTTCTTCGAAGAAGGTCTGGAAGACCGCCATGTGAAAGGCGTCGAAGCGATCGTGCTCGCGGGCGAATTCCGCTGCCTCCAGCGCCAGGCGACTGCGCGGCTGCACCGGCGGCAACCGCAGCGTCATGCCGTATTCGGCCGCCAGGGGGTAGACGGCCCGGTCCCAGGTCCGGCGCAGATAGTCGCCGGCGGGATCGAGGGTAGGCGTGGGATAGGGGCGCAGCTCGAAGGCATGCCACTCGATGGCGAGACGTTCGCCGAATTCCTCCTGCAGCCGCGCCAGCTGGGGCAGTGCCAGGTAGCAGAAGGGACAGACGTAATCGCTCCAGACATCCAGACGAACGCGCGGGGTGGCGGTCATGGCAGTGCTCCGGAAGGGCGTGGTGAGCGTCGGACCGCCGCGCGGCGCGGATGTTCGCCACGTGGGGTCGAGATCGCTGGCGGTGGACCGCGTGGCGGCTAGCCCGGGTCTCATGACCTTTTCACATTCGGAAACCGAATAGTCGTTGGCCAGTTGTCAGGATTGCGCGGCGATCCGCGTTCCAGAGGCCTGCCGTGAACCTGTCCGGACCCACGGGGTTCGTATGCCTGCACCTTTTCTATCACGCGCTAAGGACTATCACCGTGGGTTTTTTTCACCGCATCCTGACATTCCTTCGGCAGACCTTTACCTACGTCGGTTGGTCGGTCTTCTGGTTGCTGCTGTGGGACATCGCCGTCACCGCCGACTACATGCTCCTGGTCGAGAAACGGGCCGAGCTGCCCAACATACCGCTGACCCTGATCGGCTCGGCGCTGATCGTGCTCACCAGCTTCCGCAACACCAGTGCCTACCAGCGCTGGTGGGAAGCGCGCACCCTCTGGGGCGGCATGGTCAACAGCTCGCGCAGCTTCGCCCGCCAGGCGCTGACCCTGATCGACGATGGCGACGAGCATTTCAACGCCATCAAGACGGTGCTCATCGAGCGCCACCTGGCCTATGTCCGCTGCCTGGCCTGCCAGCTCAGCGGCGATCCGCTGCCCAAGGAGGTCCGCACCTACCTGGGCAAGGAGGAATGGGCGATGCGCAAGGAGACCAACAACTTCGCCAACGCCATCCTCAGCGGCTCTTCCAGCCTCATCGCCCTGGAATATCGGGCGGGCCGGCTGGACAGCATCCGCTTGGAGCGTCTGGAAGCCACCTTCGTCGACATGTCCAACTGGCAGGGCGGCATGGAGCGGATCGCCAATACCCCCTTGCCCTATCCCTATGTGAATTTCCCGCGGTTGTTCATCTTCCTGTTCTGCGTGCTGATGCCCATCGGCCTGGTGGAAAGCCTGCAGTGGTACACGCCGCTGGCCTCCACGGTGGTGGGCTTCATCTTCCTGGCGATGGAAAAGGTCGGCACCGACCTGCAGAACCCCTTCCAGCGCAGCCGGCACCAGATCACCATGGGTACCATCTGCAACACCATCGAGGGCAACCTGCGCACCATGCTGCGCGATGCCCGCGGGGGCTATGCCTCGGTCAGCGAAATCGTCCGCGATTCGCGGTCGAACTCGCCGGAACGGGATGCCGTCTGAGCCCTCGTCGGTCGCCGCTGGCGGGTGCCAGCGGCCGCTGGGAATGCCCTACTTGAAGTCCCACTGCATCTGCGCGGGGATGCTGATGTCCCGCGAGGAGTGCACGCAGACATCCAGGTAGTCGGTGAAGCGCGGCGGGGCGGCGATACCTTCTTCCAGCAGGCGCTGGTTGTCGAACAGGTAGTTCAGGTCGGCGAAGCCGCCGTACAACTTCAGGGCGCGCAGCACCAGGCGCGGGTTGGCCGGGCCGATGCGCTCGTTGAAATCCGCGGCCAGTTCCTTGAGGTCGGCACTGGCCACCTGGCGATAGCGCTCGCCCACCGGGGCATCGCCCATGGCGCCGGCGTAGGCCTCATCGATCTCTCCGAAGGTGCAGGCGCCCGCATGGCCGGCGGAGATGTGGTACAGGCTGTGGCTCAGGGCCGGCTTGAGCGCCAGCTCGACCAGGGCCTCGGCGCAGTAGTCCACCGGGATGACGTCGATCTGTTCGTCGAGCCCGCAGGTGAAACGCTCCAGGGCGAAGCCCATGCGGAACACCCAGAAGATGCTGCCCGAGGCCTTGCAGCCGGAGCGGCGATGGCCCACCACGATGGAGGGGCGCGCGACCACCAGCGGCAGCAGCGGCAATTCGTTGCGCAGCTTCAGCTCGATGGCCGCCTTGGAGGCGGTGTAGTCCACCAGTTGCTGTTCCGGCTCCGGGAAGTCCCAGGTCTCGGCCACCGGCGACTGGCGCTGCGGGCCGCAGGCCATGGCGGTGCTGACGTGCAGGAAGCGCTTCAGCCGACGCGACTGGGCGCAGGCCTGGGCGAGGGCGAAGGTGCCTTCGACGTTCACCGGCCAGATCTTCGGGTTGCGCGAGAAGGACGCCACCGCGGCGCAGTTGATCACCTCGTCCAGCGCCTGCAGCTGGGGTTTGGCCGCCTCTATCCAATGGGTGTCCAGCAGGTCGCCGCAGAGGATCTGCTCGGGCTGCAGCATCGCGGCCAGGCGTTCGTCGACATCGTGCACCCGCAGGTTCTGCAGCAGGCGTTCCAGGCCTTCCGCCTGGGAGGCGGCGCGGACGAGGAACCTCAGCCCTTCGACGTGACCCAGCTCCAGCAGGCGCAGGGTGACGGCGCCGCCGAGAAAGCCGGTGGCGCCGGTGACGAGGATGCGGCGCGGGGCGGGGTTGAACTGTATGGAGGAGACGGGGAGCGACATGGCGGTGGCCCTGAGTGGGGGGAAACGTGGGTGCACCTTAAGCAAAGAGGATGAAGGATCCCTTAAGGCAGGGAACCCGTTGCGGTCGGCGCCTTTCTAGATGATCACCGCTAGCGAAAGACACTTCCAGGAGACCGACATGGAACTTCCCGTTCACGATCTGACGACGCTTTTCGAACAACTGGGGCTGGATTCGGATCCGGCCAGCATCGATGCCTTCATCGACAGCCACTCGCCGCTGCCGGATGACGTGAAGGTGTCGGAGGCCGACTTCTGGTCGCCGTCGCAGAAGGCCTTCCTGAAGGGCGAAATCATGGAAGACGCCGACTGGGCACCGATCGTCGACGAGCTGAACGTCCGTCTGCATCGGCATGACTAACCTCTAGGCCGGTCTCGATCTGGCCACCCAGTCATCCCTCCGCACCACCAGGAGAATCGCCATGAATGCCATCCACGCCCAGCAAGCGCCGCAGGATCCGCCAGTCGCCGACGACGAAGACGAGGTCAGCGAAGAACAGCTCGACGAGTCCGTCGAGGAGACCTTCCCGGCCAGCGATCCGATCTCGCCCTGATGCTTTATTGGCGCCGTTTCGACGGCGCTGTTGCTACCCCTGATCCTGCTTTCTTGCACATTCGTCGTCCGAAATCCCTCCCTTGATCAGCCTTCCGGCGGTCGCCTGCTAAGGTGATGGCGTCGCACACGCATCGCGACCTGGATCGCGCAGGCGGTCCGACGGACAGTTCATCGCAGGGAATTCCATGATCAAGACCTTCTTCGCCAGCCTCGCCGGCGCGCTGCTGGCGCTGGCAGCGCCGCTCGCCCAGGCCGACCCCATCGTCATCAAGTTCGCCCATGTGGTGACGGACGACACCCCCAAGGGCCGGGGAGCCTTGCAGTTCCAGCGACTGGTAGAGGAGCGCCTGGCGGGCAAGGTCAAGGTCGAGGTCTATCCCAGCTCCAGCCTGGTGGGCGATGCCAACGAATTGGAGGCCCTGCGCACCAACCAGGTCCAGCTGCTGGCGCCCTCGGTGTCCAAGCTCAACGCCCTGTCCAAGCCGCTGCGGGTCTACGACCTGCCCTATGTGTTCGACAGCATCGAGGCGGTCAAGCGCTTCCAGCGTCGCGACAAGAGCCGTGAACTCCTGGGCAGCCTGGTCACCCATGGCATCACCGGGCTCGGCTACTGGAACAACGGCGGCCGCCAGCTCTCCGCCACGCGGGACGTGCACAGCCCGGCCGATCTCAAGGGCCTGACCTTCCGCGTGGAGTCATCCGATGTCCTCGCCGCCTACTATCAACAGCTCGGCGCCCAGGCGGTGAAGTTGCCCTTCGCCGAGGTCTACGACGCCTTGCGGAGCGGCAAGGTGCAGGGGGCGGAGAATCCCTGGTCCAACCTGCTGGGGCAGAAGATCAATACCGTGCAGCCCTATATCGTCGAGGACAACCACAGTTTCCTGACCTACATGCTCATCACCAATACCGCCTTCTGGAACGGGCTGCCGTTCCAGATCCGTGGCGAGCTGGAGGCCATTCTCGACGAGGTGACCCAGTCGGTGAACCGCGACGCCGAGGCCATCAATGCCAAGGCCCGCGAGCGCGTCGTGGCGGCCAATACCAGCAAGATCCTGGTGCCGACGCCGGCCGAGCGCGAGGTCTGGCGCGCCGCGGTGGCCCCCCTGATCAAGAGATACGAGAGCGAGGTGGGCAGCGACGTCCTGCGCGCGGCCGAGGCGGCCAATCGCCGCTGAGATTGCACGGGCGTCCACCCCGGATTTGCGGCAAACTGGCACGGCGTCATCCTGACAACAAGAGGAATAGCCGTGCAGCACGCGGTCATCAGCGGTAGTGGGCTGTATACGCCGCCCGAAAGCATTTCCAACGACGAACTGGTTGCGTCCTTCAACCAGTGGGCGGGCCAGTGGAACGCCGAGCATGCCGAGGCCATCGCCCAGGGCAGCCTGGCACCCCAGCCGGAATCCAGCGCGGCCTTCATCGAGAAGGCCTCGGGCATCCGCAGCCGCCACGTGGTCGACAAGGCCGGCATCCTCGATCCGGCGCGCATGGTCCCGCACATCCCCGAGCGCGCCAACGACGAGCCCTCCATCCTCTGCGAGATGAGCGTCGCCGCGGCCCGTGAAGCGCTGCAACGCGCCGGCCGTACCGCCGCCGACATCGATGGCGTCATCGTCGCCTGTTCCAACCTGCAACGGCCTTATCCTGCGGTCGCCATCGAAGTCCAGGCCGCCCTCGGCATCCAGGGCTATGGGTTCGACATGAACGTCGCCTGTTCCTCGGCGACCTTCGGCCTGCAGACCGCCGCCAACGCCGTGCAACTGGGCCAGGCCCGCGCGGTGCTGGTGATAGACCCGGAAATCTGCACCGGCCACCTGAACTTCCGCGACCGTGACAGCCACTTCATCTTCGGTGACGCCGCTACCGCCCTGGTGGTGGAGCGCGCCGACCAGGCGACCTCGGCCCATCGCTTCGAGATCCTCGGGACCCGGCTGTTCACCCAGTTCTCCAACAACATCCGCAACAACTTCGGCTTCCTCAACCGGGCGGCGGAGGAGGGCATGAGCAACCCGGACAAGCTGTTCGTCCAGGAAGGTCGCAAGGTGTTCAAGGAGGTCTGCCCGCTGGTGGCCGAGCTGATCGCCGAGCACCTGACCGCACTGGATATCCCCGTCGAGCGCGTGTCGCGCTTCTGGCTGCACCAGGCGAACCTGGCGATGAACCAGCTCATCGTCAAACGCCTGCTGGGACGCGAGCCCGAGCCCGACCAAGCCCCGGTGATCCTCGATACCTACGGCAACACCAGCTCGGCCGGCTCGGTGATCGCCCTGCACCTGCACCACCAGGACCTGGCCAGTGGCAGCCTGGGCGTGCTCAGCTCCTTCGGCGCGGGCTACTCCATCGGCAGCGTGGTGCTGCGCAAGGTCTGATCGACGGCAGGAGTCTTCCCGGGACGACCGTTGTCGGACCTGGGAAGACATCAGCGAAAGAGGGAGGCCACGTGCAGCCAGGAAGCCTGCTCAGGGTACAGCTGCGTCAGCTGCGCCCGACCCAGCCCGCGATCGGCCACGACCAGGTGCTCTACAAGCTTGGCAAGTACGCCTGCGACCGGCGCAAGCTGTTCGACGACTATTGCGAAGCCAATGGCCAGCACCTCAGCGCCGGGATCCAGCCGGGCACCAGCCTACGCTCGGCCGGTGACACCCTGGGCGTCCAGCCGCCCGGGACCTGCCCGGACGAAATGAAGACGGTGGTCATCGGGCCGGGGCAGCAACTCTACCTGACCGACGGGCACCACACCTTTTCCGCCTTCTGGGAGCACCCCGGCGGTGGTCCCGAGACCTCGGTCTGGGTCAGGGTTACCGATGACCTCAGTGCCTGCGCGAGCATGGCCGATTTCTGGATTCGCCTGCTTGACCAGCGCAAGGCCTGGCTCAAGGATCCCCAGGGCCGGCCCATCCTGCCCGAGCAGCTCCCGGCGTCCCTGGGGCTCGCGGCCATGGCGGATGACCCCTATCGCGCCCTGGTTTATTTCACCCGCCAGATCGGCTACGACAAGCCGCGCACACCGGACGGGCGGGTGCTGCCCTCGGAATTCCTCGAGTTCTACTGGGCGGAGTGGCTACGCATGCTGCTGCCGCTGCAGGGCTACGATTTCGATGACCGCAAGAGCTACGCCAAGGCGGTGGAGCAGGCGGCCCGCCTGATGGTCGCCAACCCTGGCATGGTGATCGGCAGTTCGGGACGCACAGCTTTGGAAATGGGCGCCTTCAAGGCACTGGACAAGAAGGTGCTACGCAAGCTCTCGTCCAGCGAGGGCAAGTTCACCTACCTGCTGGCTGCGCGTGCCCAGCGTCTGGCGCTGTCCCGGGCGATTTGATCCGAGCAGGGTATAAGTGTCTGTTACTAGCAGCTTTTTTGCTTTTTGGTGTTGACAGGGGAAGCGTGGCCTCTTAACATGCGCCCCGTCCTGACCGACGGGGCTATAGCTCAGCTGGGAGAGCGCTTGCATGGCATGCAAGAGGTCGACGGTTCGATCCCGTCTAGCTCCACCAATTTTCGGTTTCGCCTGCGGGGGAAATCGGTAGAAGGTTTCGTCCCCTTCGTCTAGTGGCCTAGGACACCGCCCTTTCACGGCGGTAACAGGGGTTCGAGTCCCCTAGGGGACGCCATATCAGTCACGTATCCCAGGCGTGGCGAACGTTGTACGCGGGGCTATAGCTCAGCTGGGAGAGCGCTTGCATGGCATGCAAGAGGTCGACGGTTCGATCCCGTCTAGCTCCACCAAATTCGCGGTCCGCAAGGGTCGCAACAGGGTAACGTCCCCTTCGTCTAGTGGCCTAGGACACCGCCCTTTCACGGCGGTAACAGGGGTTCGAGTCCCCTAGGGGACGCCATTTATCGGTCACGTATCCCAGGCGTGGCACGATGCTGTACTTGGGGCTATAGCTCAGCTGGGAGAGCGCTTGCATGGCATGCAAGAGGTCGACGGTTCGATCCCGTCTAGCTCCACCAATTTCGCGGTCCGCAAGGGTCGCACCCGGGTAACGTCCCCTTCGTCTAGTGGCCTAGGACACCGCCCTTTCACGGCGGTAACAGGGGTTCGAGTCCCCTAGGGGACGCCATATCGAAGAAAACCGCCTCACGGCGGTTTTTTTTCGTCTGCACCAAAGCCATTCGCCAGGGTCTGTGCTCAGATGCCGCTTCGGCATGAATCGGTGGTAGACCTGTACCGAGTCCAGCGCCTGTCGGAAAATCGCCGAGCCGAGGTCGGGCGAGGCGCGACGACCCAGGGGAGTTGCAGCCACAGGGTGGCTCGAAGGCGAGCGCCGGCGAGTCGAAGCGGCGGGGAAGGGAAAGCGGACTCGCGCTCGACCACGCTCGCGTGCGAACGTGCGAAGGGTCATGAGCGCTCCGAGGGAGTCACCCAGGTCGAACTGGCGACTTTGCGGGTCTTGACGCCGTATGGCCGAACGCAGGCTCTTTTCAGACACAGCCAAGCAAAGGGGAGCGGGATGATCGTCGAGTATCTCTACAGCCTGGCCCAGGTACCTGCGGCGCAATGGAACGCCTTGCTGGCGGACGACCAGCCCTTCCTGCGCCATGAATTCCTCGCCACCCTGGAAGACAGTGGCAGCCTCGGCAAGGGTACCGGCTGGCAGCCGGCGCATCAGATCCTCAAGGATGCCCAGGGTCTATTGCTGGCGGCCATGCCGGCCTATCTCAAGATGCACTCCTATGGCGAATACGTCTTCGACTGGGCCTGGGCCGATGCCTGTCGCCGTGCCGGCATCGACTACTACCCCAAGCTGCTGGCCGCCGTTCCCTTTTCACCAGTGCAGGGCGCGCGCCTGCTGGGCGATCCGAGTGCTTGTGCGACCCTGCTCGATGCCACCACCGGCAGCCTGGCCGGTCTGGAGCTCTCCAGCCTGCACGTCAACTTCACCGACCCCAAGGCCGATGCCCTGCTGCAGGACCGCGATGGCTGGCTGGCCAGGATCGGCTGCCAGTTCCATTGGCACAACCGCGGCTATCGCGATTACGGGGACTTCCTCGCCGCCCTGACCTCGCGCAAACGCAAGCAACTACGCAAGGAGCGTGACCAGGTCGCCGGGCTCGGGGTGAGCTTCGAGTGGCGCCAGGGCGGCGAGCTGAGCGAGGCGGAGTGGGACTTCGTCTATGCCTGCTACGCCAACACCTACGAGGTCCGGGGCCAGGATCCCTATCTGACGCGGGCTTTCTTCAGCCTGCTGGCCGAACGACTGCCCGAAGCCATTCGAGTGGTGCTGGTTCGCCAGGGCGGTCGGCCGGTGGCCATGGCCTTCTACCTGAGGGACGGCGATACCCTCTACGGCCGCTATTGGGGCTGCCTGCAGGAATTCGACCAGCTGCATTTCGAGACCTGTTTCTACCAGGGCATCGAATACGCCATCGCCGAGGGGCTGCAGCGCTTCGATGCCGGGGCCCAGGGCGAACACAAGCTGATTCGCGGCTTCGAGCCGACGCTGACGCACTCCTGGCATTACCTGGTGCATCCGGGATTGCGGGCGGCCGTCGCGGACTTTCTCGCGCAGGAGCGGGCCGGGGTCCAGGCCTATGCACGCCAGGCCGCGGAGGCCTTGCCCTATCGCCAGGACGACGGCGTGGCGCCGTGCTGAACTACCTATGGTTCCTGTTGGCGGCACTGTTCGAGATCGCCGGCTGCTACGCCTTCTGGCTGTGGCTGCGGCTGGATCGCAGCCCCTGGTGGATCGCGCCCGGGTTGGCCAGCCTGGTGCTCTTCGCCCTGCTGTTGACCCGCATCGAGGCGGCCTATGCCGGACGCGCCTATGCCGCCTACGGCGGCATCTATGTGGTCGCCTCTCTGGGCTGGCTGGCGTTGGTGGAGCGTACCCGGCCGACCTGGACGGACCTGGCCGGTGGCCTGCTCTGCGTGGTGGGGGCACTGGTGATCCTGCTGGCGCCTCGGGGCAGCGCCTAGCCGGGCTGGCGCTTCAGTCCAGCAGTTCGGGCGGGACGTCGCGGCGCAGCACCAGCTGGCACAGCGCGCTGTCCGGATCGAAGAGAATCACCGCCTCGCCGGTTTCCAGCGCGCGCCGGGCCCGCTGGGTGCGGGTCGCCAGGGGCGTCTCGTCGCCATTGTCGGTGCCGTCGCGGGTGACGAAGTCCTCGAGCAGGTTGTCCAGGGTGGCGGCGGCGAGTTGGTCGTGGGGGATGATCATGGCGGGGTGCTCGGGAAAAAGCGCCCAGGATACCCCAGGCGCAGGAGTCGGCCCTTACTTGTTGCCGTCGCCGACCACCTCCTCGAGCGGCGGCAGCTGCGTCTGGTTGTCCAGGTGAGTGTCCTCGGGCAGCAGCTGGTGACCGAAACGCTCCAGGGAGCTGTCGGCGGGTTGGGCATCGCTGTCGAACACCGGCGGACTGAGGATGTAGCCGGTCAGCAACTGGCTGAGCGCCGCCAGGCTGACGATATGGGTGCGCTCGTAGCCATGGGTCGCATCGCAACCGAAGGCCAGCAGCGCGACCCGTACGTCCTGCCCGGAGCTGATCGCCGAATGGGCGTCGCTGTAGTAGTAGCGGAACAGGTCACGCCGTACCGGGATGTCGTTGTGCTGCGCCAACCGCAGCAGGTGCCGCGACAGGTGATAGTCGTAGGGACCCGCCGAGTCCTGCATGGCCACGCTGACGCGGTGCTCGTCGGATCTCTGCCCCGGGGCGACCGGGGCGATGTCGATGCCGACGAATTCGCTGACGTCCCAAGGCAGGGCGCCAGCCGCTCCCGAGCCGACCTCCTCGGTGATGGTGAACAGCGGATGGCAGTCGATCGGCGGCGTCTGGCCGCTTTCCTTGAGCATCTTCAGCGCGGTGAGCAGGGCGGCGACGCCGGCCTTGTCGTCCAGGTGACGGGAGCTGATGTAGCCGCTGTCGGTGAATTCGGGCAGCGGATCGAAGGCGACGAAGTCACCGATCTGCACGCCCAGTTGCTCCGTCTCGTGGCGACTCTTGGTCACCGCGTCGAGGCGCAGTTCGATGTGGTCCCAGCTCACCGGCATCTTGTCGATCTCGGTGTTGAAGGCATGCCCGGAGGCCAGCAAGGGCAGCACGCTGCCCCTCAGGGTGCCGTCATCGGTGAACAGGCTGACGCGGCTGCCCTCGGCGAAGCGGCTCGACCAATGGCCGACCGCCGCCAGGCCCAGGCGGCCGTTGTCCTTGATCTCCCGGACGATGGCGCCGATGGTGTCCAGGTGCGCGGAGACCGCGCGATCCGGGCTCTCCTTGTGGCCCTTGAGGGTGGCGCGAATGGTGCCGCGCCGAGTCAGCTCGAAGGGGATATCCAGTTCGTTCAGCCGTTCGGCCACGTACATGACGATGGTGTCGGTGAAACCCGTGGGGCTGGGGATCGCCAGCAGGTCCAGCAGGACCTTGCGCAGGTAGTCCAGATCCGGTTCGGGCAGTCGATTCATAGCGGAACCTCCCGGGAGAGCGGGAACAGCAGGTCGATGAAGCGTTCGGCGGTGGGGTGCGGCTCGTGATTGGCCAGGCCCGGCCGCTCGTTGGCTTCGATGATGACGTAGTCGGGTGCATCGGCGGCGGTGACCAGCAGGTCCATGCCGGTCACCGGGATGTCCAGCGCCCGGGCCGCCTGGATGGACGCCTCGGCCAGCGCCGGGTGCAGGCTGGCGGTCACGTCCTCGAGGATGCCGCCGGTATGCAGGTTGGCGGTTTTGCGTACCGCCAGCCGGGTACCGGTGGGCAGGATGCTGTCCCAGTCGTAGCCGGCGCTGCGGATGGCGCGTTCGGTTTCCTCGTCCAGTGGAATGCGCGACTCACCGCCAGTGGCCGCCTGGCGTCGGCGGCTCTGGGCCTCGATCAGGTCGCGGACGCTGTGCTGGCCATTGCCGACGATTTCCGCCGGCCGCCGGATGGCTGCGGCCACTACCTCGTGGCCGATGACCACCACCCGCAGGTCGAGTCCCTGGTGGAAGCTTTCCAGCAGGACGCGGTCGTCATACCGCCGAGCGGCCTGGATGGCCGCGGCGAGATGCTCGGCATCGCGGATATCCACGGCGACGCCCTTGCCTTGCTCGCCATTGACCGGCTTGACCACCAGGGCGCCATGTTTGTCCAGGAAGGCGGCATTGTCTTCGTCGCTACCCGCCAGGCACTGCTCCGGTACCCGTAGCCCGGCCCGGGCCAGGGTGCGGCTGGTCAGCACCTTGTCGGCGCAGAGGGTCATGGTCACCGCGGAGGTGAGGTCACTGAGGGATTCGCGGCAGCGAATACGGCGGTTGCCCTGGATCAGGGTGAAGAGACCGCCTTCGGCATCGTCCACCTGCACCTCGATACCGCGTCTCAGGGCTTCGTCGACGATGATCCGCGCATAGGGATTGAGGTCGGCAGCCGGACCGGGGCCGAGGAACAGCGTCTGGTTGATGCCGTTCTTGCACTTGATGGCGAAGGTCTGCAGCGGTCGGAAGCCCAGCTTGTCGTAGAGCCGCTTGGCCTGCTGGTTGTCATGCAGCACCGACAGATCCAGGTAGGCGAGGCCTCGGCTGGCGTAGTGTTCGACCAGATGGCGTACCAGCGCCTCGCCGACGCCAGGGCGGCTGCACTCGGGGGAGACCGCCAGGCACCAGAGCGAGGAGCCGCCATCGGGATCCTGGAAGGCCTTGACGTGGTTGAGCCCCATCACCGAGCCGATGATGGCGCCGCTGTCATCGTCTTCCGCCAGCCAGTACACCGGGCCGCCCTTGTGGCGGGGCGTCAGCCGTTCGGTGTCGACGGGCAGCATGTGACGTTGCTGGTAGAGGCGATTGATCTCGCTCCAGTCCTGTGCGGAACAGGCCCGGCGGATGCGGAAGCCGCGGTAGATCCGGCGCGCGGGGCGATAGTCGCTGAACCAGAGGCGCAGGGTATCCGAGGGGTCGAGGAACAGCTGCTGGGGCGCCTGGGCCAGTACCTGGTGGGGCGCGGCCACATAGAGGGCGATGTCGCGCTCGCCCGGCGTCTCGGCCAGCAACTCCTTGGCCAGGCTGGCGGGATCGGGATAGGTGTGGCCGACGAGCAGCCGGCCCCAGCCGCAGTGCAGGCACAGCGGCTCGGAGATGGGGTGGTCCCCCTCCGCCAGGCGGGCCTGCAGGCGTTCGTAGGAGGGCGTCTGGGCGCGCTGGAGGCGCTGATTGTAGCTGGTCGCTTTCATGCGTCTTGCGCCCTCACAGTCCGTGCTCGCTCAGCCAGAGGTTGAGCGCAGCCAGTTGCCAGAGCTTGGAACCACGCAGGGGCGTGATGCGATCGGCCGGATTGGTCAGCAGGCGGTCGATCTCGGCGGTCTCGAACAGGCCGCGATCCTGGCTGGGGTCCAGCAGCAGTTCGCGTACCCA
Source organism: Pseudomonas sp. No.117 (assembly GCF_054558395.1). Taxonomy (NCBI): domain Bacteria; kingdom Pseudomonadati; phylum Pseudomonadota; class Gammaproteobacteria; order Pseudomonadales; family Pseudomonadaceae; genus Pseudomonas; species Pseudomonas sp. No.117. The sequence continues at coordinate 374,385 of NZ_BAAJNP010000005.1, read as the reverse complement.
GGTCAGGGTGTTGCCTTCCAGGTGCTTGAGGCCGGGTACCGGGAAATAGCCCTTGGGCCGGTCGATCACTTCGTGGGGAATGACCTTGCGCGCCGCCGCTTTCAACACCTGCTTGCCGCCGTCGCCCAGCTTGAATTCGGCCGGGATGCGCGCCGAGAGTTCGGCCAGGCGATAGTCGAGGAAGGGCACCCGGGCTTCCAGGCCCCAGGCCATGGTCATGTTGTCGACCCGCTTGACCGGGTCGTCCACCAGCATCACGGTGCTGTCCAGGCGCAGGGCCTTGTCGACCCCGGCGCTGGCACCCGGCTGGGCGAAGTGCTGGCGCACGAAGGCCTCGGCGGCATCTTCCTCAAGGCGCACGCCGGCCTGCACGGTGGCGGCGTACTGGGCGTAGTCGCGGTCGAAGAAGGCGGCGCGATAGGCGGCGAAGGGATCGGCAGCGCCATGCACCTGGGGATACCAGTGGTAGCCGGCGAAGAGTTCGTCCGCGCCTTGGCCGCTCTGTACCACCTTGCAGTGCTTGGAGACCTCGCGCGACAGCAGGTAGAAGGCGATGCAGTCGTGGCTCACCATCGGCTCGCTCATGGCGGAGAAGGCGCGCGGCAGCTGCTGGATGATCTCGTCTTCGGCGATGCGCAGCTGTTGGTGGCGGGTCCCGTAGTGATTGGCGATCAGATCGGAATACTGGAATTCGTCGCCGCGCTCGCCGCCGGCATCCTCGAAGCCGATGGAGAAGGTCAGCAGGTCCTTGACCCCCGAGTCGTGCAGCAGGCCGACCAGCAGACTGGAGTCGACGCCGCCGGACAGCAGCACCCCCACCTCACGCGCGGCGCGCTGGCGGATCGCCACGGCATCCTTCAGGCCATGCAGGACACGCTCGGCCCAGTCGTCCAGGGTGAAGCGGCGTTCGTCTTCCCGGGGGCCGTAGTCCAGGGTCCACCAGGTTTCCTGATGCCGATTACCGGAGGCGTCCACGGTCATCCAGGTCGCTGGCGGCAGCTTCTGCACGCCCTGCAGGATGGTCCGCGGCGCCGGGACCACGGCGTGGAAATTCAGGTAATGATTGAGGGCGACCGGATCGATGCGGGTATCGATGTCCCCGGCTTCCAGCAGCGCGGGCAGGCTGGAGGCAAATCTCAGGCGCTTGTCGGTGAACGACAGGTACAGCGGCTTGATGCCGAGGCGGTCACGGGCGATGAACAGCCGGCCCGTGTCGCGCTCCCAGATGGCAAAGGCGAACATGCCATTGAGCTTGGGCAGCATGGCCTTGCCCCAGGCGTGATAGGCCTTGAGCAGGATCTCGGTATCGCCGCCCGAGTGGAAGCGATAGCCCTTGGCTTCCAGTTCCTGGCGCAGTTCCGGGTAGTTGTAGATGGCGCCGTTGAACACCATGGACAGGCCCAGCTCCGGCTCGATCATGGGTTGGCCCGAGGCTTCCGCCAGATCCATGATCTTCAGCCGCCGATGGCCGAGGGCGACCGGACCCTGGCTGTGGAAGCCCCAGGCATCGGGTCCGCGCTGTTCCAGGCGGTGGGTGATGCGCTCCACCGCGCCGATGGCTGCGGGTTGTTGATCGAAACGAAGCTCGCCGGCGATGCCGCACATGGTTCTGTGCCTCTTGAGTCCTTGGGATGCGGCGCGGGGAGTTCACTCCTGAACCCAGCGTGCGCATCCAATGCGTGTGGACTTCTCGGGATCCTTGAAAAGCCAATGCAGGGCGCTGTGCGTGCAGGCTGGGGCTACGCCGGGCAGATCATCTGCAGGCAGCGCACACCCGGCCGCACGCATCGACCGGCGGCGGGTCTCATGGAGAGGAAGGGGACGCCTGCCGGTCAGGGCCTCAGGTTACGAGCCCCAAGCGCGGCGGATGGTTCCGTGGCGATGTCGCGGTCTGCCTCGGCCATCACAGGCAGGGCTGACGGATTGCGCTGTATATGTTATAATGTATCTTTATCGACTGCCCGCGGATGTCCCGCACGGTGGTCCCAAAGCAGGAGACGCCTCATGAAACCCGGTATCCATCCCAACTACCGTCCTGTGCTGTTCCATGACACCACCTCGGACACCTACTTCCTGATCCGCTCCACCGCCGAGAGCGATCGTACCCAGGAGTACGAAGGCGAGACCTACCCCTACATCAGCCTGGACGTGTCCAGCGCCTCCCACCCCATCTACACCGGTGAGCAGCGCCAGATGAAGGTCGAAGGTCGTGTCTCGAGCTTCAACAAGAGATTCGCCGGCTTCCCCGGCGGCAACAGCAAGTAGCGCTACCCGGGGTCAGCGTGCGCTGCTGACCCCTTCGAGCGTGGCGAACGAGGTGTCCTTGGCCGTCAGCAGGAAGTCCTGCATGAAGGGCGCCTCCAGCATGTCCTCGCGGATGGCTGCATAGAGCGTCGCGTAGAGGCCTTTTTCCCCCAGGCGACGAGCCGTGACGTAGCCGCGCGAGCTGTATTCGTGGATCGCCCAGTTGGGCAGGCAGCAGACGCCACGACCCGACGCCACCAGTTGCAGCATCATCACCGTCATCTCCGCCGTGCGAATCGACAACGGCTCGACATCGGCTGGGTCGAGGAAGCGGGTGAAGATGTCCAGGCGATCCCGTTCCACCGGATAGGTGATCTGGGTTTCCTGGGCCAGGTCCTGGGGCACGATGAAGGGCCGCTGCGCCAGGGGGTGCTGGTTGGCCACCGCCAGCAGCGCCTCATAGGTGAACAGCGGCACATAGGTGACCCCCGAAAGGTCCACCGGATCGGCCGTCACCACCAGGTCCAGATCGCCCCGCGCCAGCGCCGGCAGGGGGGCGAAGGAGAAGCCGGACGCCAGGTCCAGCTCCACCTCCGGCCAGGAGTCGCGAAATTGATCGATGGTCGGCATCAGCCACTGGAAGCAGCTGTGGCATTCGATGGCCATGTGCAGCCGTCCCGCCGTTCCCCCCACCAATCGCGCCAGGTCCCGTTCCGCGCTGCGCAGATGCGGCAATACCGCGTCCGCGGTCTGCAGCAGGCGCAGGCCGGCACTGGTGAAGCGAATGGGCTTGGTCTTGCGGATGAACAGCGGGGTGCCCAGGCGTTCCTCCAGTTCCTTGAACTGGTGGGAGAGGGCGGACTGGGTCAGGTGCAAGCGTTCTGCCGCTTCCACCAGGCTGGAAGATTCGCGTAGCGCGTGCAGGGTTTTCAGATGGCGAAGTTCGAACATGGCAAGGCACTGAAGACAAAGGCGCATCATGAAGGTATTTCATGATGCTGCCTATGCCCTTGGCAGGTCCCAGGCTCAACGAGCCTCCGCCAGGGCGGCGCGCGGCCAGCCCTGGCGACGTACGCCTCAGGCCGCGTCGCTGTCCTTGGCGGACGGTGCAGTCTCGGCCAGTGCCAGGTGCTGCTCCAGGGCGGCCCGTTCCGCGTCACTGAACACCAGGCCCAGCTTGGTCCGGCGCCAGAGCACGTCGTCGGCGCTGGTGACCCATTCATGGCGTTGCAGGTACTCGACTTCGCGAAGGTGCAGGTCGGCGCCGATTACCGGCCCCAGTTCCTCCACCGAGCGCGAGTCGCCCAGCAGTGTCCAGACCCGGCTGCCGTAGGTGGTGGCCCAGCGCTGTGCCAGGGCCGGGGTCAGGCCGCTGACCTTGTCCAGCAACTCACGGGTGAGCGCTTGCGGCGTGGTCATCTGTTCCCCACCGGGCAGCGGCGCGGTGGCGGTCCAGCTGCCGCCCAGGTTGGGGAAGAAGGGCTGCAGTTGTGCCATCGCCGACTCGGCGAGCTTGCGATAGGTGGTCAGCTTGCCACCGAAGACCGACAGCAGCGGCGCGCCTTGCTCCTCGGCCAGCGACAGGGTGTAGTCGCGGGTGATGGCCGAGGGGTTGTCCGATTCGTCGTCGCACAGCGGGCGGACGCCGGAAAAGCTGTGCAGTACGTCGGCGCGGCTGAGCTGCTTGCGGAAGTGGGCGTTGGCCACGCCCAGTACGTAGTCCATTTCCTGCTCGGTGATGGCCACCTTCGCCGGATCACCCTGGTACTCGCGATCCGTGGTCCCGACCATGGTGTACTGGCCCAGGTAGGGGATGGCGAAGACGATACGGCGGTCCTCGTTCTGCATGATGTAGGCCTGCTCGCCTTCGTACAGCTTGGGCACGATGACGTGGCTGCCCTGGATCAGGCGAATGCCGTAGGGCGATTTCTGCTGCAGGTCCTGGCGGATGAAGCTGGCGACCCAGGGGCCGGCGGCATTTACCAGTGCCTTGGCGCGAATCTGCCGGCGACCCTGAGGACCCTCGACCTCGACTTCCCACTGGCCTTCGACGCGGCGGGCGCTGATGCAACGGGTCCGGGTCACGATGTCGGCCCCCTTGTCCCGCGCCTGCATGGCGTTGAGCACCACCAGGCGGGCATCGTCCACCCAGCAATCGGAGTATTCGAAACCGCGCTTGATCTCCGCCTTCAGCGGGCCGTGGGCGTCGAATTTGAGGCCACGGGAACCCGGCAGCTTCTCGCGCTTGCCCAGGTGGTCATAGAGGAAGAGGCCGGCGCGGATCATCCAGGCCGGACGCAAGTGCGGACGGTGCGGCAGTACGAAGCGCATCGGCTTGACGATATGGGGCGCCTTGGCCAGCAGTACCTCGCGCTCCGCCAGGGCTTCGCGCACCAGGCGGAATTCGTGGTGCTCCAGGTAACGCAGGCCACCATGGATCAGCTTGCTGCTGGCGGAAGAGGTATGGCTGGCCAGGTCGTCGCGTTCACAGAGAAACACCGACAGTCCACGACCTGCGGCATCGGCCGCGATGCCGACGCCGTTGATGCCACCGCCGATGACGGCGAGATCGTAAGTCCGGGGAGTTGCAGTAGGTGCCTGGGCCATGATGCCTCCTGTGAAACGAACATAATTATTCGGTTTCGAACATGATAGCCCAGCAAAATGACAGGTTCTAGCCAGGTCTAGGGCTTAGGACCGCTAAAACGAAAAAAAACGAATATAGAAGAAGGCGAGGCGACGAATGGTCGTCGCCTCCGGGCAGTCAGCGCGGGCGCGCCACTTCCACCTTTACCTGCCATTCCTGCAGGCAGCGGGCGAAGGCGGGCGAGGGTTCCCGCTCGGTGAACAGTTGGTCGATCTGTTCGAGGCTGCCCAGGCGGATCATGGCGTTGCGGCCGAACTTGCTGGAGTCGGCGGCGAGGAACACCTGGCGGGCATTGTGGATGATCGCCTGGGAGACGCAGACTTCCTGATAGTCGAAGTCCAGCAGGGTGCCGTCCTCGTCGATGCCGCTGATGCCGACCACTGCATAGTCGACCTTGAACTGCTTGATGAAGTCGGCCGTCGCCTGGCCGACCACGCCGCCGTCGCTGCGCACCTTGCCGCTGGCGATGAGGACGTCGAAGTCGTCCTTGGCGCTGAGGATGTTGGCCACGTGCAGGTTGTTGGTGATGATCTTGAGGCTGCGATGCCCGAGCAGGGCATGGGCGATGGCTTCGGTGGTGGTGCCGATGTTGATGAACAGCGAGGCATGGTCGGGCACGGCGGCGGCCACGGCTTCGGCGATCAGGCGCTTTTCCTCGCGCATCTGCCCGGCTCTCATGCTGTATTCGGTGTTTTCCACGCTGGAGTCGTGGGCGGCGCCGCCGTGGTAGCGACGCAGCAGGCCGGCCTCGGCGAGCTGGTTGATGTCGCGGCGGATCGTCTGCGGGGTGACGGCGAAATGCTGGGCCAGCTCTTCGATACTGACGTAGCCGCGCTCGCGGACCAGTTCGAGAATCTGTTGTTGGCGAGGCGCCAGGCTCATTACGGCTTCCTTGAGGTGATCGACTACATTCACAGAGGATGCCGCAGGTGATGGATGGTGGAAAGCGCTTGTCGCGCAAAGCAAGACCGGCGTCGAGCGACGCCGGTCGTTTTGCCGTCAGTCGAGCGCCCAGCCGCGGGTGCGCTCCACGGCCTTCTTCCAGCCCTTGTAGAGGTGGTCGCGCTTGGCGTTGTCACAGGCCGGCTCGAACACCCGCTCTATGGTGCTCTTGCTGCGCAACTCGTCCAGGCTGCTCCAGAAACCGGTGGCGAGACCGGCCAGGTAGGCAGCGCCCAGGGCGGTGGTTTCCTTCATTTCTGGCCGCTCGACGCGGGTGCCAAGCACGTCCGACTGGAACTGCATGAGGAAATTATTGGCGGTGGCGCCGCCATCCACGCGCAGCGACTTCAAGGCTTCGCCGGCATCCTGCTGCATGGCGTCCAGCACATCACGGGTCTGGAAGGCGATGGACTCCAGGGTAGCGCGGATGATGTGGTCCACCTTGACGCCGCGGGTCAGGCCGAACAGGGCGCCGCGGGCGTAGGGATCCCAGTAGGGCGCGCCCAGGCCGGTGAAGGCCGGTACCAGGTAGACGCCGTTGCTGTCGGTCACCTTGGTGGCGAAGTACTCGGAGTCCAGGGAATCGTTGATCACCTTGAGTTCGTCGCGCAGCCACTGCACGGTGGAGCCACCGTTGAAGATGGCGCCTTCTAGGGCGTAGTTGACCTCGCCACGGGGACCGCAGGCGATGGTGGTCAGCAGGCCGTGCTGGGATTGCACCGCCTTCTCGCCGGTGTTCATCAGCAGGAAGCAACCGGTGCCGTAGGTGTTCTTGGCCTGGCCGGGCTCCACGCACATCTGGCCGAACAGGGCGGCTTGCTGGTCGCCAGCGATACCGGCGATGGGGATGCCGGTGGTCTGGCCGCTGCCCAGATGCGCCTGGCCATAGACCTCGGACGAGGACTTCACTTCCGGCAGCATCTCGCGGGGGATGTCCAGCACCTCGAGCAGGGTGGCGTCCCACTCGCGCTTGTGGATATCGAACAGCAGGGTGCGCGAGGCGTTGGTGTAGTCGGTGACATGGGCCTTGCCCTGGGTCATCTTCCAGATCAGCCAGGTGTCCACGGTGCCGAACAGCAGCTCGCCGCGCCGGGCGCGTTCACGGCTGCCCTCGACGTGGTCGAGGATCCACTTGATCTTGGTGCCCGAGAAGTAGGGATCGATCACCAGGCCGGTGGTCTTGCGAATGTGCTCTTCCATGCCATCGCGCTTGAGCTGGTCGCAGATCGCGGTGCTCTGGCGGCTCTGCCAGACGATGGCGTTGTAGATGGGGCGACCGGTGGTCTTGTCCCAGACGATGGCGGTTTCGCGCTGGTTGGTGATGCCGATGGCGGCGATCTGCTCGTTGGTGATGCTGGCCTGGGCCAGGGCCTCGACGAAGACGGCACTCTGGGTGGCCCAGATTTCCATCGGATCGTGTTCCACCCAGCCGGCCTGGGGATAGATCTGGGCGAATTCGCGCTGGGCGATGGTCACCACGTTGGCGTTGCGGTCGAGCACGATGGCCCGGGAGCTGGTGGTGCCCTGGTCGAGCGCGACGATGTACTGCTTGTTCTGGTCGGTCATGGTCGTATTCCTTATTGTGATTCGTGGCGATCAGGACGCTTTGGATGCCGAGGTGACCTCGGTACGAGCGGGTTCCTCGGCCTTGGCCGGTACGTCGCAGGCACCGGACAGGCCGGGCAGGTGGCGGCAGATCAGCGCCTTGTAGCCGGCGGCGCCCAGGCAGGCACCGACGATGGGGGCGACGATGGGCACCAGGAAGTAGGGGATGTCCCGGCCGCCGGTGAAGGCGATCTCGCCCCAGCCGGCGAAGAAGGTCATCAGCTTCGGCCCGAAATCCCGCGCCGGGTTCATGGCGAAGCCGGTCAGCGGGCCCATGGAGCCGCCGATCACGGCGATCAGCAGGCCGATCAGCAGGGGCGCGAGCGGGCCGCGGGGCAGGCCGTTGCCGTCGTCGGTGAGGGCCATGATCATGGCGAGCAGGATGGCAGTGATGACGGCTTCGACCAGGAAGGCCTGGCCGATGGACAGGGAGGGGTGGGCATAGGTGGAGAAGACCCCGGCCAGTTCCAGGCTGGCCTGGCTGCCACGGACGATATGGTGGGCTTGTTCGTAATCGAAAAACAGGCTGCTGTAGAGGCCGTAGACCAGAGCCGCACCGCAGAAGGCACCGGCCACCTGGGCGACGATGTAGGCCGGGACCCTGCGTCGCTCGAAGCCACCGAACAGCCACAGCGCGATGGTGACGGCCGGGCTCAGGTGCGCGCCGGAGACCCCGGCGGACAGGTAGACGGCCATGCTCACGCCGACGCCCCAGATGATACTGATCTCCCAGAGGCCAAGCGTGGCGCCGCCGACCTTCGCCGCCGCCACACAACCGGTACCGAAGAAGATGAGCAGGGCAGTGCCGAGGAACTCGGCGATACATTGACCGCGTAGGGTTGGAGCGAGAAGAGTACTCATGGGGAGCCTCGTGGTTGTTGTATTTATAGGTGGCCGTTGAGCCATTTGTTCGCAACCGAAAATCTAATTTCAAATATGAAAACTGTCAAAGCTCCTGAGCGCAAAAACAGTGACGACGTTCCCTAATTCATTGCCGATGCGACGGCGCCTGCTATTTTGGTCAGAGGGCCCGGGCGACAACCGACCCGTTGTCAGGTCTGACCCTGTAAGCGTCATTGTCGGAACGGTGAGAGCCGGGTACCGAAGGGACGCGAGGCTCGCTGTTTCTCTTCTTCTGTCCAGGTAGCGCGCATGCCCCTAGCATTTCACCAGGTCGACGCCTTCACCGATCAGCCCTTTCGCGGCAACCCCGCCGCCGTGTACCGCCTGGAGAGCTGGCCCGCCGACGAGCTGTTGCAGCGCATCGCCACCGAACACAATCTGTCCGAAACCGCCTTCGTGGTGCGGGAAGCCGAGACCTGGCGTATCCGCTGGTTCACTCCCCGGGTAGAGGTGCCGCTCTGCGGCCACGCCACCCTGGCGGCGGCCCATGTGCTCTTCGAGGTCTATGGCGAACCCGGGGACCGCCTGGAATTCATCAGCCAGGCCGGCGTGTTGCGGGTCTTCCGGGAGCCGAGTGGGCTGCTGGCGCTCGACTTCCCGGCGCTGGTGCCTTCGGAGCTGGGGGTGACGCCCGAGCTGGAGCGCGCCCTGCGCATGTCGCCCGTGGACGCCCTGGCGGCCGATAAGCTGCTGGTGCTGCTCGAATCGGAGCAGGCGGTACGCGAGTGCAAGCCGGACCTGGCGGCCATCGCCCGCCTGCCCTGGCAGGGAGTTATCATCACGGCGCGCGGCCAGGAGGTGGACTTCGTTTCGCGCTTTTTCGCGCCGGGCGTGGGAGTCGACGAGGATCCCGTGACCGGCTCGGCCCATTGCAGCCTGATTCCCTATTGGTCGCGGCGGCTGGCCAAGCGCATGCTCACCGCCCAGCAGCTCTCGGCGCGCGGTGGCCAGCTCTGGTGTCGACTGGAGGGGGATCGCGTCAGTATCGCCGGGCGCGCCGTGACGGTCGTCAGCGGCAGCCTGCTGCTCTGAGGTGGGCGCGGGCATTGGAGCCGCCCGCGCGCGGAAGGATCAGGCGTGCAGTGGCGGCTTGATGAGGAATTCCAGCAGTGCCTTCTGCGCGTGCAGCCGATTCTCGGCTTCATCCCAGACCACGGCGCGCGGATCCTCCAGCAGCGTATGGCTGATTTCTTCGCCGCGATGGGCGGGCAGGCAGTGCATGAACAGCACCTCCGGGGCCGCGCCGTCGAGCAACTCGGCGGTGACCTGGTAGGGCTTGAAGGCCGCCAGGCGCAAGCGGGTTTCCTCTTCCTGACCCATGGAGGTCCAGACATCGGTGCTGACCAGGTGCGCCTGGGCTACTGCCTCGCGGGGGTCCCGGGTCAGCTGAACCCGGTCGCCGGCACGCTCGAGAAAGCGCGGGTTGGGTTCGTAGCCTTCCGGGCAGGCGATGCGCAGGGTGAAGTCCAGCTGTTCGGCCGCTTCGATGTAGCTGTTGCACATGTTGTTGCCATCGCCGATCCAGGCCACGGTCTTGCCCTGGATGTCACCACGGTGCTCGAAGAAGGTCTGCATGTCGGCCAACAGCTGGCAGGGATGGAGATCGTCCGACAGGCCGTTGATCACGGGGACACGAGAATGGGCGGCGAAGGTAGTGAGCATCTCGTGGGCATAGGTACGGATCATCACGCCATCGAGCATGCTGGACATGACCCGGGCGCTGTCCGGCACCGGCTCGCCGCGGCCGAGCTGGGTGTCGCGGGAGGAGAGGAAGATCGCCTGGCCACCGAGCTGGATCATGCCGGCCTCGAAGGAGAGGCGGGTACGGGTGGAGGCCTTCTCGAAGATCATGCCCAGCACGCGATTGCGCAGGGGCTCGTGCAGCACACCCTGGTTGCGCAAGGCCTTGAGCTCGATGCCGCGAGCGATGAGCTGCCGGAGTTCCGCGGGGGAACAATCCATGAAAGAGAGGAAGTGGCGAACCGTCATTTCGTTACCCTAGCGTCCCGTCCCGGTAACGGCCGCCCATGGCGGGCGTGGCGAACCTGAGAGCATGCCGTGTCACACGGCGGAAAGACCAAAGGCGAAATGGTATAAGTTCATGTCGCATTTTACCACCATCGCAGGGGGCTCCCTTCATTCGGAGCGCCCCCTACGACGGGGAGCGGGATACCGGGCGCCGCGATCGGCTGCCCGGCTGGGCCTTACAGCAGGTCGGCGGGAACGTTGCCGCCGTTGTCGGCCAGCTTCTGCAGGACGGCTTTGTGCAGCCACATGTTCATCTGGGCGGAGTCGCCCAGCTTGTCGGCGGGGCAGTTCAGCTCCTTGGCCAGCTCCTGGCGGGCGCTCAGGCTGCTGTCCAAGTCGAGCAGCTTGAGCAGATCGACGATCGAGGTCTTCCAGTTGAGCTGTTCGCCCTTCTGCGCGGCCAGGGCATCGAGCTTGGCGGCGACGTCCACCTGGCTGATGGGGGCGGCGCCAGCCGTGGGGGCGGCGGTGCTGCCAGCGGGAGCGGCGGTCTCGGTCGCGCCGGTGGTGGGGGCGGCGGCAGGGGTGTCGGCGTGGGCTTCGCCGATGCCGAGCTTGGAAAGAATGGTGCTGAACAGGCTCATGGAGTTCTCCTGGGTCTTGGAACAGGCGCACCGAGCGGCGCCTACCCTTAACCTGACCACGACCGCCACGCCAAAGTTTGCTCGGCGTGGTGCGGGATCGCCGGCGCCCCGGCGAACGGCGCTGCCGGAGCGTGGTCGATTGGCAGGTCGAGCCGCGCCTGTGCCGGGCTGGACGTCGCGGAAATCCCGGCGTTCCACCGGCCTTTCCGTTACAATCCTCCCACCGTATTAGCGAGGTGCATCGTGGACATCATCGATACCATCAAAGACCAGATTGCCAACAATCCCGTGCTGCTCTACATGAAGGGTTCGCCGAACGCGCCTCAGTGCGGCTTCTCGTCCCGCGCCGCCCAGGTGCTGATGGCCTGTGGCGAGAAGTTTGCCTACGTCGACATCCTGCAGAATCCGGAAATCCGCGCCAACCTGCCGAAGTACGCCAACTGGCCGACCTTCCCCCAGCTGTGGGTCGGTGGCGAGCTGGTCGGCGGCAGCGACATCCTGGCCGAGCTGTACGAGAAGGGCGAGCTGCAGACCCTGATCAAGCAAGCCGTGGAAACCAAAGACGCCTGAGTCCCTGGCCCATGAAAAAGCCCGCACTAGGCGGGCTTTTTCATGGGCGCGATTCGATCAATCGTCGTCGTGCATCTGTGACTGGATGTAGTTCTCGATCCCGACGCTGGCGATCAGGGTGAGCTGGGTCTCCAGCCAATCGATGTGCTCTTCCTCGGAGGCGAGGATGTCCTTGAGCATGTCGCGACTCACGTAGTCGCGCACGCTCTCGCAATAGGTGATGGCCTCACGCAGGTCGGCGACGGCGCCGATCTCCAGGCGCAGGTCGCACTGGATCATCTCCTGGGTGTTCTCGCCGATCATCAGCTTGCCCAGGTCCTGCAGGTTGGGCAGGCCTTCCAGGAACAGGATGCGCTCGATCAGGCGATCGGCGTGCTTCATCTCGTCGATGGATTCCTTGTACTCGTGGTGACCGAGCTTGCGGATACCCCAGTCGTTGTACATCCGCGAGTGCAGGAAATACTGGTTGATGGCCACCAGTTCATTGCCGAGGATCTTGTTCAAATGCTGGATGACGGTGATATCGCCTTTCATGGCCGGACCTGCGGATGGGGTGGGATTGCCGGCAGTCTGAGCGTCGAAAAGCCCTTTGTCAAAAGCTTAAGTTGTTGAAAAATCGACGAAAATCGAACGGTAATCGAAAGCTTTTCCATCCTTTCCGTAAGCGTTTGATTAGACAATAAAAAAGCCGGACCCAGGGTCCGGCTTTTTTTCACAGCGTGCTTGCCTAGACGTGGGGGACGTCCAGGGCGTAGGCGAGTTGCTGGGCGCCATGGAGTTCGCCGAGCGTTTCCTTGACCACCTGCTTGGCCAGGCAGGCGCACTTGCCACACTGGGTGGCGCAGCCGGTGCTCTCCCGTACTTCCCGATAACTGCAGCAGCCGTCATAGATGGCTTCACGGATCTGCTTGTCGGTCACGCCACGGCAAAGACACACGTACATGGATCGCCTGCTGTATGAGTGGAGGTGCCGCCAAAGCTAATGACAATGAGAATGATTGTCAAAGTTGAAAGCGGCAAAATCTCATCAAAGGCGTCTTGTACGACGAACGGTCGTCTGCTCAGTCGAGGTCAACCCAGCCGCCCATTTCCCGCCAGCGATTGACGATGCCGCAGAACAGCTCCGCAGTTTTCTCGGTGTCGTAGCGGGCGGAATGGGCTTCGCGGTTATCGAATTCGATACCGGCCGCCTGGCAGGCCTTGGCCAGCACCGTCTGGCCGTAGGCCAGGCCGGCGAGGGTGGCGGTGTCGAAGCTGGAGAAGGGGTGGAAGGGATTGCGCTTCAGGCCGCAGCGCAGCACCGCGGCGTTGAGGAAGCCCAGGTCGAAGCTGCTGTTGTGGCCGACCAGGATGGCTCTCTTGCAGCCACTGGATTTGAGCGACTTGCGCACGCCCTTGAAGATCTCGCTGAGAGCATGCTCCTCGCCCACCGCCATGCGCAGTGGGTGGTCGAGCTTGATCCCGGTGAATTCCAGCGCCGCGGGCTCGATGTTGGCGCCGGCGAAGGGTTCGACGCGGAAGAAGTAGGTGTGATCCGGATAGAGCACCCCTTCATCGTCCATGGCGACCGTGGTGGCGGCGATTTCCAGCAGGGCGTCGGTGGCGGCATTGAAGCCCCCGGTCTCGACGTCCACCACCACCGGCAGGTAGCCGCGGAAGCGCCGCGCCATGGGGATGCGCGAGTCGGACATGGGCTGGCTGGCATCCAGTTCGTCGTTGAAGGTCTCGTCCATGCTCATGCGCCCACCTCCAGCCGCCAGCGCAGGGTTTCACCGGCACGCAGCGGTATCACCTCGTGGTCGCCGAAGGGCAGGGTGGCCGGCGCCTGCCAGTCCTCGCGCACCAGGGTGACGGTCTCGGTGTTGCGCGGCAGGCCGTAGAAGTCCGGGCCGAAGTGACTGGCGAAGCCCTCCAGGCGGTCCAGGGCGTCGCGGCTTTCGAAGGCCTCGGCATAGAGCTCCAGGGCGCCATAGGCGGTGTAGCAGCCGGCGCAGCCACAGGCGGCTTCCTTGGCATGGCGGGCATGGGGCGCCGAGTCGGTACCGAGGAAGAACTTGGGGTTGCCGCTGGTGGCGGCGTCGAGCAGGGCGCTCTGGTGGGTGTTGCGCTTGAGGATCGGCAAGCAGTAGAAATGCGGCCGGATCCCGCCCACCAGCATGTGGTTGCGGTTGTACAGCAGGTGATGGACGGTGATGGTGGCACCGACGTTGGCCGGGGCTTCGCGGACGAAGGCAGCGGCGTCGCCGGTGGTGATGTGCTCGAAGACCACCTTCAACGTCGGGAAGCGCTGGACGATGCGCACCAGGTGCTCGTCGATGAATTTCTTCTCGCGGTCGAAGACGTCTACCTCGGCATGGGTGACCTCGCCGTGGATCAGCAGCGGCAGGCCGACCTCGGCCATGGCCTCCAGGGTCGGAAAGAGGTTGTCCAGCGAGGTGACGCCGGAGTCGGAGTTGGTGGTGGCGCCGGCCGGGTAGAGCTTGGCGGCATGCACGAAGCCGCTGGCCTTGGCGGTGCGGACGTCTTCCGGACTGGTGCGGTCGGTGAGATAGAGCACCATCAGCGGCTCGAAGCGGCTGCCGGCGGGACGGGCGGCGAGGATGCGCTCGCGGTAGGCGGCGGCCTGCTCGGTATTGCGCACCGGCGGGACCAGGTTCGGCATGACGATGGCGCGACCGAATTCGCGGGCGGCGTCGGCGACGGTCTGCGGCAGGGCGGCGCCGTCGCGCAGGTGAATGTGCCAGTCGTCGGGACGGGCGAGGGTGATCCGGTCGGTCATGCGGGATTCCAGGCTGCGGGAAAGTAGGGAAATGCTACCGGAAAAGGGGGTTAGCCGGCACCCGTGCGGCAGGACCGCGCTCAAGTTTTCCGCGCCCTTGACCGATATGAACCCCAGGTACCTTTCTTTCCCGGAGTCCGACGTGCGCCCGCGTTACCTCTTCCTGTCTTGTCTACTGCTCGCCGTGCCGGCCTGGGGGATGACCTTCCAGAGTCGGCTCGAGAGCGTGGAATGGAAGGTGGAGGGCGATATCTTCGCCTGTCGGCTGCTGCAGCCCATCCCGCGCTTCGGCAGCGGCGGCTTCCTGCGCCGCGCCGGCGAGGCGACGGTCTTCGAGCTGCGCCCTACCGGTCAGTGGCTGCCCGCCGGCAGCGCCAGCCTGCGCGCGGCGGCGGCGCCCTGGCGACCGGGCCTCGGCGACATCAACCTCGGTTCGGTGCAGGTGGTGGAGGGCGAACAGGCCCTGGCGACCACGGCGCAGCAGGCCCAGCGCCTGCTCGCGGGGCTGATGGAGGGGCGCATGCCGCAGATCAGCCGGCCGGGTGCCCTGAACGACAGGGTCGAGGTGCGGCTGCTGCCAGTGCGCTTCGAACCGGCCTACCAGCAATTCCAGGCCTGCACCCAGAAGCTGCTGGCGGTCAACTTCGAGCAGATCCGCCATTCCCAGGTCAATTTCCCGGGTGGTGGCGACACCCTGGATGACGTCGGCAAGGCCAAGCTGGACCTGATCGACGAGTACCTGAACGCCGATCCGACGGTGAATCACGTCATCGTCTCCGGCTACAGCGATAACCAGGGCACTCGCCTGGACAACCGCCAGGAATCGCGACTGCGCGCCATCGCCGTGATGGAGTACCTCAAGAGCAAGGGCTTCGCCGCGGAGCAGATCGAATTGCGCTTCTTTGGCGAGCAGTACCCCGTGGCGCCCAACACCAGCAAGGCCAATCGCGCGCTCAACCGCCGGGTGACCTTGGTGTTCTCGCGGGTCCCGCCGAGCGGCGAGGCGCCCACGGCGCCGGTCACCAATACCGCCGCCAATCCCCCCGCGCCGCCTGCGCCGACCCCCGCACCGCCTGCCAAACCCAAGGGCTGATCCGCCCCGACCACATGTCGCCCAGACATCAGAGTGCGTCGCGCCCCTGTAAAAGCAGCGATACGACCAGTAGAATTGCCGCTTTCCGACTCAACGCAACACACGGGAGCGAACGGCATGGCGGATGTGAAGAAGGTAGTCCTGGCGTATTCCGGCGGCCTGGACACCTCGGTGATCCTCAAGTGGCTGCAGGATACCTATAACTGCGAAGTGGTGACCTTCACCGCTGACCTCGGCCAGGGCGAGGAAGTCGAACCGGCGCGTGCCAAGGCCAAGGCCATGGGCGTCAAGGAAATCTACATCGACGACCTGCGCGAAGAATTCGTCCGCGACTTCGTTTACCCGATGTTCCGTGCCAACACCGTCTACGAAGGCGAGTACCTGCTGGGTACCTCCATCGCCCGTCCGCTGATCGCCAAGCGCCTGATCGAGATCGCCAACGAGACCGGCGCCGACGCCATCTCCCACGGCGCCACCGGCAAGGGCAACGACCAGGTGCGCTTCGAGCTGGGCGCCTACGCCCTCAAGCCGGGCGTCAAGGTGATCGCGCCCTGGCGCGAGTGGGACCTGCTGTCCCGCGAGAAGCTGATGGACTACGCCGAGAAGCATCAGATCCCGATCGAGCGCCACGGCAAGAAGAAGTCGCCGTACTCCATGGACGCCAACCTGCTGCACATCTCCTACGAGGGCGGCGTGCTGGAAGACACCTGGACCGAGCACGAAGAAGACATGTGGCGCTGGACCAAGTCCCCGGAAGCCGCGCCGGATACCCCGACCTATCTCGAGCTGACCTACCGCAACGGTGACATCGTCGCCATCGACGGCCAGGAGCTGAGCCCGGCCACCGTGCTGGCCGAACTGAACCGCATCGGCGGCGAGAACGGCATCGGTCGCCTGGACATCGTCGAGAATCGCTATGTGGGCATGAAGTCGCGTGGGTGCTACGAGACCCCCGGTGGCACCATCATGCTCAAGGCCCACCGCGCCATCGAGTCCATCACCCTCGACCGCGAGGTAGCCCACCTCAAGGACGAGCTGATGCCCAAGTACGCCAGCCTGATCTACACCGGCTACTGGTGGAGCCCCGAGCGCCTGATGCTGCAGCAGCTGATCGACGCCTCCCAGGCCAACGTGAACGGCGTGGTGCGCCTGAAGCTGTACAAGGGCAACGTCATCGTCGTCGGCCGCAAGTCCGACGAGTCGCTGTTCGACGCCAACATCGCCACCTTCGAAGAAGACGGCGGCGCCTACAACCAGGCGGACGCGGCGGGCTTCATCAAGCTCAACGCCCTGCGCATGCGCATCGCCGCAGGCAAGGGCCGCACCCTGCTGTAAGGGTCGCCCCGCACGACAGAACCCCAGCCTCGGCTGGGGTTTTTCATGGCTTACAGATCGAAGTCGTACTCGGAAATCTGTCGCTTCAGGCGGCGCTCTTCGAGCATGTTGTCGATCAGCCGCCGCTTGGTCAGGTTAGTCTTGCTGACGACGGGTTCGACGGTCTCGGGCGCTTCGCCATCGGTCTCGAAATCATCGTCTACATCGATATCGCTTTTGTCTTCGGCCATTGGTAACTCCTGCAAGGCTGGACAGGGTCACACGCCAGTCATCGACAGGGCTGCGGGACCTTTTCGCGCACCTTATAGCGACAAAGCAGGGGCCGGTAAAAAAGATTTTTTCAATCGTCGCAGGACGTTGATGCGCCCTTCTTCAATCGTCCGAAGTTTTCGCCTTGTATTCACAGAGATCTTCGATGCGGCAGCTGCCACAGCGTGGCTTGCGCGCCTGACAGACGTAGCGGCCGTGCAGGATGAGCCAGTGATGGGCGTCCAGCAGGAAATCCTTCGGCACCACCTTGAGCAGCTTCAGTTCGACCTCGACCACGTTCTTGCCAGGCGCCAGGTTGGTCCTGTTGCTGACGCGGAAGATGTGGGTGTCCACGGCCATGGCGAGCTGGCGGAAGGCGGTGTTGAGCACCACGTTGGCGGTCTTGCGACCGACGCCGGGCAGGGCCTCGAGTGCCTCGCGGGTCTGGGGCACCTCGCCACCGTGGCGCTCCAGCAGCAGCCGGCAGGTCTCGATGACGTTCTTGGCCTTGCTGTTGTAGAGCCCTATGGTCTTGATGTACTCCGACAACCCCTCTACACCCAGGTCGAGGATGGCCCGGGGCGTATTGGCCACCGGGTAGAGGCGGGCGGTGGCCTTGTTGACGCTGACGTCGGTGGCCTGGGCGGAGAGGATCACCGCGATCAGCAGTTCGAACGGCGAGGCATAGGCCAATTCCGTCTTGGGATCGGGATTGTCCTCGTGCAGGCGGCGAAAGATCTCCAGGCGTTTGGCGGCGTTCATGGGGCGGTTCGCGATTCCAGGGCGGCGAGGTGGTGGGCGGCCTGTTGGGCGGCAGTACGCAAGGCGTCGAGCTGCGCCTGCTGTTCGGGAGAGGGTGTGGTGCCAAAGGCCCGCTCGGCCTTGGTCAGCTGGGCGCGGGCCAGGGTGGCGGCGATGCGCGCCTGCTTGAGGATGGCGGGATCCGCTACCGGGGGCGGCGCGGCGGGGGCGGTAGCGCTGTCCGCCGGCGTCAGCTGCGCCTGGTCCAGCGCGGCCTGGGCCTGCTCCGCAGCTGCGCGCAATTGCTGCACCTGGGCCTCCAGGGCGGCCGTGCCGTACTGGGCCAGTTGCCGCTCGGCCTTCTGCAGGGCGACGCGGGCCATGGCGGCGGCGATCTTCAGCGGCTTGAGCGAAGCGTCCGCCGCTGCGGGTGGCGCCGGGATCGCGGCGTTGGCCATGGGTGCCTGCCGCCGCTGACGCTCGGCCTCCAGGCGCTCGCGCTCCCGTTGCAGGCGCGCCTGGCGGGCGTCGAAGCGCCGACGATAGTAGCGGGCACGCGCTCGTTCCGCGGCGCGGTCGACCGGCTCGGGGGTCGCCACCAGGTCGATGCAGTCCACCGGACATGGCGCCAGGCACAGCTCGCAGCCGCTGCATTCGCTTTCGATGACCGTGTGCATCAGCTTGGCCGCGCCGAGGATGGCGTCGGTGGGGCAGACCTGGATGCACTTGGTGCAGCCGATGCAGTCGGCCTCGCGGATCACCGCGCGCTGGCTGGGCGTCACCGGGTAGGGCGAATCCAGTGGCAGCGCGGGGCGCTGCAGCAGCGCCGAGAGTTCGAGAATGGTGGTCGTGCCACCGGGCGGGCACTTGTTATGCGCCTCGCCCGCGGCAATGCCCGCCGCATAGGGCTGGCAACCGGGATGGCCGCACTTGCCGCACTGGGTCTGCGGCAAGAGGGCGTCGATGGCGGTGATGAGGTTGGTTTGGGCGTTCATGGCTTGCACTTGAAAGGACGGCGCCCTGGGGCGCCGTCGCTGTCACATCACCCGCTGGCCGGGCTTGGCGCCGCTGTCGGGGCTGAGCAGGTGGATCTCGCTGCCGCCGGGACCGGCGGCCAGCACCATGCCTTCGGAGACGCCGAACTTCATCTTGCGTGGCGCCAGGTTGGCGACGTACAGGGTCAGGCGGCCTTCGAGCTGGCTCGGCTCCGGGTAGGCGCTCTTGATGCCGGAGAAGACGTTGCGCTTGGCATCGCCGATGTCCAGGGTCAGGCGCAGCAGCTTGTCGGCGCCCTCGACGAATTCGGCCTTCTCGATCAGGGCGATGCGCAGATCGACCTTGGCGAAGGTATCGAAGTCGATGGTCTCGGCCAGCGGGGCCTTGGTCAGTTCGCCGTTACCGGCGAGCTGGGGGGCGGCCTGGGCGGCCAGGTCTTCCTTGGAAGCGTCGATCAAGGTCTGCACCTTGGCGGGTTCGATGCGGGTGAGCAGCGGCTGGAAGACGTTGAGCTGGTGGTTGGCCAGGCGGGTATCGAGGTCGGCCCAGGTCAGGGGCGCAACGTTGAGGAAGCTCTCGGCGGCGGCGACCAGGTTGGGCAGTACCGGCTTGAGCAGGATCGCCAGCTGGCGGAACAGCTCGATGCCCTGGGCGCAGATGGCCTGGACCTCGTCGGCCTTGCCGTCCTGCTTGGCCAGGCTCCACGGCGCCTTCTCGGCGATCCAGGCATTGGCGCGGTCGGCCAGGGCCATGGTCTCGCGCATGGCGCGGCCGAAGTCACGGGTCTCGTAGGCCTCGGCGATACTCGGCGCGGCGGCGCGGAAGGCGGCTTCCAGCTCGGGAGCGGCCTGGGCGTCCACCAGCAGGCCGGCATTGCCTTTGTGGATGAAGCCGGCGCAGCGGCTGGCGATGTTGACCACCTTGCCCACCAGGTCGGAATTGACCTTCTGCACGAAGTCCTCGAGGTTCAGGTCGATGTCCTCGACATGGCGCGAGAGCTTGGCGGCGAAGTAGTAGCGCAGGTACTCGGGATTCAGGTGATCCAGGTAGGTGCGCGCCTTGATGAAGGTGCCACGGGACTTGGACATCTTCTGGCCGTCGACGGTCAGGAAGCCGTGGACGTTCAGCGCGGTCGGCTTGCGGTAGCCGGCGCCTTCGAGCATGGCCGGCCAGAACAACGCGTGGAAGTTGACGATGTCCTTGCCGATGAAGTGGTACAGCTCGGCGGTGCTGTCCTTGTTCCAGAAGGCGTCGAAGTCGAGGTCGGCGCGGCGGTCGCAGAGATTCTTGAAGCTGGCCATGTAGCCGATGGGGGCGTCCAGCCAGACATAGAAGTACTTGCCGGGTGCATCGGGGATCTCGAAGCCGAAGTAGGGCGCATCGCGGGAGATGTCCCACTCCTGCAGGCCCGCGTCCAGCCATTCGGCGATCTTGTTGGCCACCGATTCCTGCAGGGCACCGCTACGGGTCCAGCCCTTGAGCATGTCGCTGAAGTCGGGAAGCTTGAAGAAGAAGTGCTCGGATTCGCGCAGCACCGGGGTCGCCCCGGAGATGGCCGACTTGGGATCCTTCAGCTCGGTGGGCGCATAGGTGGCGCCGCACTTCTCGCAGTTGTCGCCGTACTGGTCGGCGCTGCCGCACTTGGGGCAGGTGCCCTTGATGAAGCGATCGGCGAGGAACATCTGCTTGTCCGGGTCGAAGTACTGGGTGACCGGACGGGTGGCGATGTGGCCGTTTTCCCGCAGCTTCAGGTAGATGGCGCGCGACAGCTCGCGATTCTCTTCCGCATGGGTGGAATGGAAGTTGTCGAAGGCCACGCCGAAGTCGGCGAAGTCGGTGCTGTGCTCGCGCTTGACGTTGTCGATCAGCTGTTCGGGCGTGATGCCCTCGCGCTCGGCGCGCAGCATGATGGCCGAGCCGTGGGCGTCGTCGGCGCAGACATAGAGGCACTGGTTGCCGCGCAGCCGCTGGAAGCGCGCCCAGATGTCGGTCTGGATGTACTCGACCATGTGGCCGAGGTGGATGGAGCCGTTGGCATAGGGCAGGGCGCTGGTGACGAGAATCTTGCGGGGCTCGGTCATGGTCTTGGCTGGATCGCGACGCTGATAAGGTGACCGACCATCATAGCGAAATGGCCGGTCGGTTTCATCCGTGGGGGATGGGCGAGGGCAGGTCCGGACTCAGAGGTCCGCCAACTGCCAGTACAGGGCGCTGACCATGGCTGCGCCTAGGGCGGCACTGCGGGCACCGTTCCAGCCGACCTCCGGACGTGGGTCATTGGCGTTGTCCTTGAACGGCAGCTCCAAGGTCAGGGCCAGGCAGCCGTAGGTGTGGCCGACGTACTTGGTGGCGAGCTTCAGCGTCTCGCTGCCGAAGTGACCACGGGGATAGCCGTACTGGGTCTGGAAATCCGGGCTTGCGCGCTGGAAGCGCTGCAGGAAGGCCAGTTGCTCGGCTTCCTCGCGCTCGCCGAAATTGGGCAGGCCGTTGCAGCCATCGACGAAGACATAGGGCAGCGCCTCGTCGCCGTGGATGTCGAGGAAGAGGTCGCAGCCGGTCGCGGCGATGGCGCGGCGTACCGCCAGGACCTCGGGACTGCGCTGCTCATCCGGCTCCAGCCATTCGCGATTGAGGTTGGCGCCAGCGGCGTTGGTTCTCAGGTTGCCCAGCGCCGAGCCGTCGGGGTTCATGTTCGGCACCACGTGCAGCACGGCATGCTCAAGCAGCTTGCCGCCCACCGGATCGCCCTGGTGTTCGCCCAGGCCGAGCAGGCGTTTCAGCAGGCCTTCGACGAACCACTCGGCCATGGGCTCGCCGGGATGCTGGCGAGCGATGATCCAGATGTTTTTCTTTTGCGCGCCCGGCGTACCGATGTGGAGCAGGTCCAGCGAACGCCCCAGCAGCGAGCGACCGACGGTTTCCAGACGGACGGCGGGATGTTGCTGCGCCGCGCCCATGAAGGCCAGGTGACGGCTCTCCGGATAGGGCTCGAAGTAGGCGAAGAACAGGCTGTCGTGCTCCGGAGTCACTTCCCAGCTCAGGGTCTTGCCGTCATAGCGGGTGGGGATGCGGAACCACTGCTGGCCGCAATAGCTGGCCACCACGCCATAGTCGCGCCAGCCCTCGGGGTAGGCGCACTCGCCGGCGTTGTCGAAGGTTAGCCGGCAGGACCGGCCACGGGCGCCTTCCAGGCGGAAATGGAACCACTGGGTGAAGGGCGAGGCGCTGTCGGGGCGAATGCGCAGGCGGATGTCGGCGGGGTCGGCCAGGGACAGCACCTCCACGGCGCCGCTGTCGAAGGTGGAACTGATGTGCAGGGAAGGGGCGTTCACGCAGGGCTCCGCGAGCGAGGGATAAGCCGGGAGTGTAGCGCCGCGTGGATAGGCTTTAGCAAGGACAGTGGGTAGCATAGGCCGCAGCTTCTCTTTCCTATCCGCTGTTTCCGGGAGTCTGCATGACCGCTTCGACTCGCGAGGCCATCGAGGCCGCGCTGCGCCAGTACCACGATCCCTATCTCGAACAGGACCTGCTCAGTGCCGGCGCCCTGCGCGACCTCGCCCTGGATGGCGGCCGGGTGCGCGCCCGCTTCGAGCTGGGATATGCCGCCGGGCTGTTCAAGGGCGGCCTGGCCCAGGTGCTCAAGACCGCGCTGGAGAACGTGCCCGGGGTCGACACCGCCGAGATCCAGATCGACTGCACCATCGCCCCCCATGCGGCCCAGCCGCAGCTGGATGCCATGGGCAACGTCAAGAACATCATCGCCGTGGCCTCGGGCAAGGGCGGGGTGGGCAAGTCCACCACCGCCGCCAACCTGGCCCTGGCACTGGCCCGCGAAGGTGCCCGGGTAGGCGTGCTGGATGCCGACATCTATGGCCCCAGCCAGGGCATCATGTTCGGTTTCGCCGAGGGCACTCGTCCCGAGGTGCGCGACGAGAAGTGGTTCATCCCGCTGCAGGCCCATGGCGTCGAGGTCATGTCCATGGCCTTCCTGACCAATGACAAGACCCCGGTGGCCTGGCGTGGCCCCATGGTATCCGGCGCCCTGATCCAGCTGATCACGCAGACCGCCTGGAACGACCTCGACTACCTGGTGATCGACATGCCCCCGGGCACTGGCGACATCCAGCTGACCCTGGCGCAGAAGGTGCCGGTGGCCGGCGCCGTGGTGGTGACCACGCCCCAGGACCTGGCCCTGCTGGACGCCAAGAAGGGCGTGGAGATGTTCCAGAAGGTCAACATCCCGGTACTCGGGGTGGTGGAGAACATGGCCGTGCACATCTGCTCCAACTGTGGCCACGCAGAGCACCTGTTCGGCGAAGGTGGCGGCAGCAAGCTGGCCGAGCAGTACGGCGTCGACCTGCTGGCCTCGCTGCCCCTGGCGATGGCCATCCGCGAGCAGGCCGATGCCGGGCGGCCCACCGCCATCGCCGATCCCGACAGCCAGATCGCGCTGATCTACCAGGAACTGGCGCGCAAGGTCGGGGCGCGCATCGCCCAGAGCGGTCAGGCGGGTGGCGGGATGCCCACCATCACCGTCAGCGACGACTGATTTCGACCGTTCGCCTTTGAGACCGCGCGGCGATCCAATACAATGCGCGGTCAATTTTTTCGCCCCGGAGCCAGACCTGCCATGAGCATCAAATCGGACAAGTGGATTCGCCGCATGGCCCAGGAGCACGGCATGATCGAGCCGTTCGTCGAGCGCCAGATGCGCGGCGCGGACGACAGCCGGGTGATCTCCTACGGGGTGTCCAGCTACGGCTACGACGTGCGTTGCGCCAACGAATTCAAGGTGTTCACCAACATCCATTCGGCGGTGGTGGACCCGAAGAACTTCGACGACAAGAGCTTCGTCGACGTGGTCAGCGACGTCTGCATCATCCCGCCGAATTCCTTCGCCCTGGCGCGCACCGTGGAATACTTCCGCATCCCGCGCGATGTCCTGACCATCTGCCTGGGCAAGAGCACCTATGCCCGCTGCGGCATCATCGTCAACGTCACCCCGCTGGAACCCGAGTGGGAAGGCCACGTGACCCTGGAGTTCTCCAACACCACCACCCTGCCGGCGAAGATCTACGCCAACGAGGGCGTGGCCCAGATGCTGTTCCTGCAGTCCGACGAGGCCTGCGAGGTCTCCTACAAGGACCGCGGTGGCAAGTACCAGGGCCAGCGTGGCGTGACCCTGCCACGCGCCTGACCCGCCAGGTGCGAGCGAAGCCGCCTGCTGGGCGGCTTCGTCGTTTTCCGACCTCAAGACCTGGCGTCCGCGGCCGATAGCCTGTCACCTGACTTTTCTTTTTGGAGTGGATTTTCCATGGCCGGCATTCTCGACACCGTCGATCAACGCACCCAGCTGGTTGGCGAGAATCGCCTGGAAATTCTCATGTTCCAGCTGTCCAGCCGGCAGATGTTCGCCATCAACGTGTTCAAGGTGCAGGAAGTCCTCAAGCTGCCGCGGCTGACCCAGATGCCCAAGCGGCACCCGATGGTCTGTGGCGTCGTCCACCTGCGCGGCCAGACCCTGCCGGTGATCGACCTCGCCGCTGCCATCGGCATGCGGCCCATCACCCCCAACGAGAACAGCACCATCATCGTCACCGAGTACAACCGCTCGGTGCAGGCCTTCCTGGTCGGCAGCGTGGACCGCATCATCAACCTCAACTGGGACAGCATCCAGGCCCCGCCCGGCGGCGCCGGCCGCCAGCACTACCTGACCGCCATCACCCGCATCGACGACAAGCTGGTGGAGGTGATCGACGTGGAGAAGGTGCTGGCGGAGATCGCCCCCTACAACGTCAAGGTGTCCCAGGAGCGCCTGGCCGATCCGCTGCTGGCCAAGGCCCGCGGCCGCGAGGTGCTGCTGGTGGACGACTCCAGCACCGCCATCGGCCAGCTGCGCGACACCCTGGTGCAGCTGGATCTGAAATTCCACGTCGCCACCGACGGCCTCCAGGCCCTGCGCAAGCTCAAGGCCTGGGCCGACGAGGGCGTGGTGCTGACCGACAAGTTGCTGATGGTGCTGACCGACGCCGAGATGCCGGAAATGGACGGCTACCGGCTGACCACCGAGATCCGCCAGGATCCGCGCCTCGCCGACCTTTACGTGGTGCTGCACACCTCGCTGTCGGGCAGTTTCAACGAGGCCATGGTGAAGAAGGTGGGCTGCAACGCCTTCCTCTCCAAGTTCCAGCCGGACCTGCTGGTCGAGGAAGTCCGCCGGCGCCTGGCGCTGACCGAGGCCTGATTCCCCGCGGTTTCGCTGGCCTGGCACCTCCCTTACACTGGCGGCCTTCGTTCGCCGCCAGGAAGCCGCGCCCATGTCGCACCTCAGTGCCCTCTATCGTTATCCGGTCAAGTCGACGGCCGTGGAATCCTTGCCCCGTGCCGCGGTGGATGCCCTGGGCCTGGTGGGGGATCGCCGCTGGATGGTGGTGGACGCCGACACCGGTCGCTTCCTGACCCTGCGTCAGCTGGCGAAGATGAACCACATCGAGGCCCGCTGGCTAAGCGAGGAGCGACTGCGCCTGAGCGCGCCGGGCCAGACCCCCATCGAGGTGGCAGTGCCGGATGCCGCCAGCGAACGCCTGGGCGTGACCATCTGGCGCGACACCCTGCAGGCGCCCGTCGCCGCCTCAGCCGATGCCTGGCTCAGTGACTTTCTCGGGCGCCGCTGCCGGCTGGTCCACATCGCCGAAAGCCATGCCCGCCAGATCAATACCGACTTCGCCGAACCCGGCCAGAAGGTGCATTTCGCCGACGGTTTTCCGCTGCTGCTGACCAGCGAGGCCTCCCTGGCCGATCTGGTGGCGCGGGTGGGCAAGCCGCTGGAGATGCTGCGCTTCCGGCCCAACCTGGTGGTCGAGGGTACGCCGGCCTATGCCGAGGACGGCTGGAAGCGCCTGCGTATCGGCACGGTGGACTTCGCCGTGGCCTGTCCCTGCGCCCGCTGCATCGTCACCACCCAGGATCCGCTGACCGGCGAGAAGGATCCCGATCGACAACCCCTCACCGCGCTGCGCGAATACCGCTTCGACGACAATCGCATGCTGTTCGGCATGAACGTCATCCCGCTGGGGCGTGGCGTCATCGAAGCCGGCATGCCGCTGGAGGTGCTGGAATGAACGCCCTGCGACGGGTAGCGCTGGTCAGCCCGGCGGGTGCGGTCAAGGCGGAGCTGGTGACGGCGGCGATGGAGCGGCTGCAGGCCGCCGGCATCGAGCCGGTGCTTGGCGAGCAGGCGCTCAAGCGACATCGTTACTTGGCCGGGACCGCCGAGGAACGGGCCGCGGACCTGCACTGGGCCTTCAGCCAGGCGGACGTGGATGCGGTCTGGTGCCTGCGTGGCGGGTACGGCTCGGCCCAGCTGCTGCCCTGGCTGGACTGGTCGCGACTGTCCAGCAGCAAGGGGCGGCCGCTGATCGGCTATTCCGATCTCACCGTCCTGCTGGAGGCCTTCCACCGTCGCGGCCTGACCGCCATCCACGGTCCTGGCGCCCTGGACTGGGGACGCCTGGATGAGGACCCCACGACCCAGGCCGCCCGCACCCGCTCGCTGGAGTCGGTGCGGGAACTCTGCGCTGGCGCGCGTCCGGCCTGGCAGCTGGAGCGCCTGGCCGGTCCGGCCCAGGTGCCGGCCGGCGAGCTGATCGGCGGCAACCTGACCACCCTGGCCAGCGTGGTCGGCACCGCCGCGGCGCTGCGCCCCCACGACGGCGCCATCCTCATGCTGGAAGACGTCGGCGAGCCCTACTACCGCCTGGAGCGCAGTCTCTGCCAGTTGCTCGGCAACCTGACCGAGCACCGCATCGGCGCGGTCTGCCTGGGCACCTTCACCGACTGCCCGCAGCGCAACGTCGAGCAGTCGCTGGAGGAGATCTTCGCCGAATGGCTGGCGCCGCGCGGCATCGCCCTCTATCGCGGCCTGCCCAGTGGTCATGGTCCGGAAAACCAGGCCTGGCCCTATGGCGCCCGGGTCCGCCTGGAGGCCGAGCGCCTGCAGGTGCTCTAGTGGCGAGCCTCGCCTGGGTCCGGCTGCGCCGGCCAGGGCGAGGCCAGTTCCAGCTTGCGCAGCATCTGGCGCTTCTTGCTGTTGTAGCCCTGCATCCGCACCAGCAATTCATCCAGGGTGGCCACCGCCTTTAGGATGTGCGGTCCCTTGTTGAGCATCACGCACTCGGCGCGGACCCCGGTGGCCGCATCGGTGATCTCGGCGCGCGAGGGCGAGCCCTTCTTGGCCAGGTTCTCCAGCACCTGGGTCGCCCAGATCACGGGCACATGGGCCGCCTCGCACAGGCAGAGGATGTCTTCCTGCAGGGCCGCCAGGCGCTCGAAGCCGCCTTCCACCGCCAGATCGCCGCGGGCGATCATGACGCCGAATTCCCCGCGCTGCATGCCGGCCAGCAGGAGTGCGGGAAGGTGGTCGAAGCCCCGGCGAGTCTCGATCTTCAGCACCACGCCCAGGTGATCCGCCTGCAGCCGTGCCAGCTCGGCGAGCAGCGCCCGGACATCCTCCGCGCTGTTCACGAAGGACATCTCGATGCCGTCGGCGTGCTCGGCGGCGAAGGCCAGGGCCGCCAGGTCCTGCTCGCCCAGGGCGGCAAGTCTCAGGGTGCTCTGGGGGAAGTTGATGCCCTTGTCGCCCTTGAGCTTGGCGCCGCCGGGTGCGTGGGTGATGCGTACCTGCAAGCCGTCCTGGTCGGCGTGCTCCACCACGCCGCCGATCTTGCCATCGTCGAACCAGAGCGGCTCGCCGCTCCGCACGTCGGCGAAGACCTGGGGGAGGGTGCAACCCAGGGTGGCCGGGGTCAGCAGGCGGCCGCCGCTGTCGTGGCTGGCGGGGCGCGCGGGGGACTGGTCGGCGGTCAGGGTGAGCAGCTCCCCTTCTGCCAGGCGCAGAGCGCCGGGTTGCGCGGGAAAGTCGCCAAGGCGGCTGTGCCGGCGGCGTCCGTCGCGCTCGACCGTCAGGCGCAGGCCAGGCGTGAAATAGGTGGTCTTGTGCAGCTCCACCCAGCAGCCTTTGCCGGTCACCTCGACGACCTTCAGCCGCCGCCTGGCCTGGCGCGTATCCACCAGCTGGATGACTTCGCCCTGGCGGAGGTCGCCGAGCCAGCGCTCGCCCACCTGGAAGGCCGCGCTCGCCGCGGCGGGCGCTGGTCGTGGTCGGCGCCGACCGGTCAGCCAGACCCGCGCCGGCTGGCGCACCCGGCCCTGGGCGTCCCGTTCGGGTTTCACCTTGCACACGGCTTCGCCCGGGGCGATGGGACCAGTGCGTAGCTTGGGCCCGGGCAGGTCCATGAAGACCTTGCACGGCCGGCCGACCTCCTCGCTGGCGCGACGCACGTGTTCGATCATCCGCGTCCAGAGGGCCGGCTCGTCGTGGGCACAGTTGATCCGTGCGCAATCCATGCGCGCCGCCACCAGGTCACGCACCAGCGAGTACCGCTCCGCCGCCTCGCGGGGCAGGGTCACCATGATACGGACCTCCCGCTCGCGTGGCGGGGCGCCGAACAGGGCGCGGGCATGGCGGGCCAGCGGATTGGTGGCCTTGGCTACCGCTGGTGGCGCCTGGGTACGACCCAGCAGCCGCTCCAGGGTGGCGAGGAGGGTCGCCACCGCAGGCAGCACCGCGGCCTCGGAGCGTCCCAGGGAGGAAAGACCCAATGCGGAAAGCCGCCGTTGCAACCCATGCAGGTCGTACTCGCGCAAGGCCAGGTAGGCGAGCAGGTTGTGGGCACTGGCGCGGTAGGCCGGATTGAGCGCCCGGCGTTCGAGGCGCGGGTCGGCGGCGGCCCGTTCCAGGGCGCCATGCAGCTTGCGCAGGTCGTCGAGCAGGGTGGTGAGGTCGGTAGTAGGGGAGTGGGCAGGTGAGGTCGAACGGGGCGGCACGAAAACTCTCCAGGAAGGCTGCCGGGCGAGACGCTCGCCGGCCTTCCTGTGTGGGACCCGCCGCCGCGCGAGAAGTGAAAAGCCAAGTGTTGCCAGACATTAGCGCCAGAGGGCCAGTCTTCAGCGCGGATCATCCTCGGTGACCATAGGGAGTCGCCGAGGATGCTGCTATGATTCGCCGCCTTGACGATCCTCGTTTTCAGGTACCCGCCATGGCGCAGATTTCCGAACGTCTCCTGGTCCAGGCCCATCTGGCCGCCAAGCAGCCCAAGGCGCTCGGGCCGGACGAGATCGCGGCCTACAAGACCGCCATCGCCCGCGAGCTCAAGGCGCAGAACGCGGTGCTGCTCGCCCACTACTACACCGATCCGCTGATCCAGGCCCTGGCCGAGGAAACCGGCGGCTGCGTCGCCGACTCCCTGGAGATGGCCCGTTTCGGCAATCGCCATCCGGCGTCCACGGTGGTGGTGGCCGGGGTCAAGTTCATGGGCGAGACGGCCAAGATCCTCAATCCGGAAAAGCGGGTGCTGATGCCCACCCTGGAAGCCACCTGCTCCTTGGACCTGGGCTGTCCGGTAGAGGAGTTCTCCGCCTTCTGCGACCAGCATCCCGAGCGCACCGTGGTGGTCTACGCCAACACCTCCGCGGCGGTGAAGGCACGGGCGGACTGGGTAGTGACCTCTGGCTGCGCCCTGGACATCGTCGAGCACCTGATGGACAACGACGAGCCCATCCTCTGGGCGCCCGACCGCCACCTGGGTCGCTACATCCAGCGCGAGACCGGGGCGGACATGCTGCTCTGGGAGGGCTCCTGCATCGTCCACGAGGAATTCAAGGCCAGCCAACTGGAGGACCTCAAGCGGCTGTACCCGGAAGCGGCCATCCTGGTGCATCCGGAGTCACCCGAGGCAGTGATCGAGCTGGCCGACCACGTCGGCTCCACCAGCCAGATGATCAAGGCCGCCCAGACCCTGCCCAACCGGCAGTTCATCGTCGCCACCGACCGCGGCATCTTCTACAAGATGCAGCAGGCCTGCCCGGACAAGGTCTTCATCGAGGCGCCCACTGCCGGCAACGGCGCCGCCTGCCGCAGTTGCGCCCACTGCCCGTGGATGGCGATGAATACCCTGGAGCGCACCCTCAACTGCCTGCTCGACGGCTCCGGCGAGGTACTGGTCGACCCGGCGCTCATCCCGAGGGCGGTCAAGCCGCTCAAGCGGATGCTCGACTTCACCCAGGCGCTGCAGCTGAAGGTCAAGGGCAACGCCTGAGGGCGCTGCCCAGGACGCTAGCGCAGGATCTCTTCGCTCAGCTTGCGCTGGGCGATCAGCTCCTGCTGGCGAGCGTCGATCCGCGCGGCCAGCTGGTAGTTGCTGGCCGCGCGCTGCTTGGCGAAGCCCAGCTGCTGGATGGCCTGGTTGTAGTCACCGGTGAGGGCGAAATACTCGGCGCGGGCCTGGTGCACGCCGACCAGATCGCCCGCCTGGCCGCGGATGTCGGCGGCCAGGTTCCACAGGTCCGGGTCGATCGGGCGCTGCTTGAGCAGCTTGTCCAGCAGTTGGCTGGCGTCCTTGGCCTTCTGGGTGCGATTGAGCATGTCCACCTGGGCCAGGGTGACGGCCAGGTCGCCCGGGTAGAGGTCCTGCAGGCGCTGCACACGCTTCTGGGCGTCCGGCAGGCGATTGGCGGTGATGTCCAGGTCGACCTGGGCCAAGTTGTAGCTGACGTCGTCGGGTGCCTTGCGCAGCAAGGGCGCCAGGGTGTCACGCGCCTCGTTGAGCTGGCCCTGGCGGGTCAGGCCCATGGCCAGGCCGTAACGGACGGGGTCGTTGTCCGGATTTTCCTGCAGCTGGGCTCGGTAGCGCTTCACCAGCAGGCCGGCGGTCTCCTCGAAATACATCTGGGTACGCACCTTCATCAGCTGGAAGCGCTTGCTGTCCTCGACGCCGCCCTTGGGAAAGCGCTCGGCGCGCGCCTGGGTATCGGCGATCCGGCTGTCGGTGACCGGGTGGGTCAGCAGGAATTCCGGCGGGGTACGGTCATAGCGATACTGGCGGGCGAGCCGGCCGAACATCTCCGGCATGGCCCGCGGATCGTAGCCGGCACGCTCCAGGTTGACGATGCCGACGCGGTCGGCCTCCTGCTCGTTGAGCCGGGAGAAGCGCAACTGGCTCTGGATGGCCGCCGCCTGGGTCGAGGCGATGGCGGCGATCCCGGCATCGCCACCACCCGCGGCGGCCGCCACGATTCCGGCGAGCAGGGCCGCCATCAGCGGCAACTGCATGCGTTGCTGGTTTTCCACGTTGCGGGCGAAGTGGCGCTGGATCAGGTGGCCCAGTTCGTGGGCCATGACCGCTGCGTACTCGGCTTCGGTTTCCGACTTGAGGAACAGCCCGCCGTTCACCCCGATGACGCCGCCAGGCGCAGCGAAGGCATTGATCTCGGGATCCTTGATCAGGATGAAGACCAGCCGGTGATCCTGCAGGTCGCTGGTTTCGGCCAGCTTGTAGACGGTCTGCTCGACGAACTGCTTGAGCTGCGGATCGTTGATGGTCGGTACCTGGCCGCGCAGCATGCTCAGCCAGGCACGGCCCATCTGAAACTCCTGCTCGGGCGAGACGATCGAAGAGCTGGCATCGCCCAGCGACGGCAGGTCGTTCGCGCCATGCGCCAGGAACGGCGTGGCGAGCAGCGCCAGGGACAGCAGGGCGGGGCGCAGGACTTTCATGAAATGACTCTTGGCCGCAAAGCCGTTACTTTAGCGGCCCCTCGTCCGAGTGCCTAGCGAGCGCGGGCACTGTCGTATCCCGTACCGGAGAATCCCATGGCCGATCTGAGCCAACCCTATACCGGCGCCGTCACCGCCCACCTCGATGCCAGCGGCCTGAGCTGCCCCATGCCGCTGCTCAAGGCCAAGCTCGAACTCAACCGGCTGGCCGCGGGCGAGGTGCTCGCCGTGGTGGCCACCGACGCCGGTTCCCAGCGGGACTTCCGCACCTTCGCCAAGCTGTCTGGCCATGCCCTGGTGGGCGAGGAAGTGTCCGGAGAGACCTTCCGCTACTGGCTGCGCAAGGCCTGATCAGGCCCCGTTCAGCGCCTGGGCGGCGGCCAGCACCTCGGCCGCATGGCCGGGGACCTTCACGCCGCGCCAGACCTGGCGTACCACGCCGTCGCGATCGATGAGGAAGGTGCTGCGGTCGACGCCGATGTATTCCTTGCCATAGAGCTTCTTCGGTTGCAGCACCGCGAAGAGGTTGCACAGCGTCTCGTCCTTGTCGCTGATCAGCTCGAAGGGAAAGCCCTGCTTGGCGCGGAAGTTCTCGTGGGTGCGCAGGCTGTCGCGGGAAATGCCCAGGATCTGGGTGTCGGCTGCCTGGAATTGCTCGTGCAGGTCGCGGAAGCCCTGGCCCTGGGTGGTGCAGCCGGGGGTATTGTCCTTCGGATAGAAGTACAGCACCGCCTGGCGTCCGCGCAGGCTGTCCGGTGAGACCTCGAGGCCGCTGGTGGCCTGGGCCTGGAAGGTCGGAAGCGGTTGATCGAGGGTCACGCTCATGGACAGCTCCTCTGGTCGGGTCGAGGTCTAGTTGCTCTGCGGGCGCCAGGGCTCGATCAGCGCATCGAGATTCAGGGCGTCGGCGAAATCGAGGAATTGGTCACGCAGCCAGCTGATCTGGGTGCCGGCCGGCAGGGTGACGGTGATGGTGGCGTTGAGCATGGTGCCGCCGGTCTGGGGCGCCTGGTAGGAATCGCAGACCAGGTTTTCCACCTCGATCTTGTGGTCGGCGAAGAACTGGCAGAGTTCGTTGAGGATGTCGGGGCGATAGGCGGCGCTGACATAGACGACGTACGGCAGGGCCTGCGGACGATTCTCCAGCGCCGCGCTGCGGGTCACGCCGACGGTGAAGCCGTGACGCTTGCCGAGGCCGGCGAGGCCACCTTCCAGGCGCGCGAGGCCATCCCAGTTGCCGGAGACCTGCAGGATCAACGCGCTGTATTCCCCGTGTCGGCTCAGGCGGCTGCTGACCACCGCGCAACGGTTGTCCATGCAGCTGCGGTAGAGCACATTGGTCAGCTCCATCGGATTGGCGCCCAGCGCACTGATGACGAGAAATTGTTCGCGAATCGGGGGGGTGGCGGACATTAGGGTTCCTGGCAGGGGAAGATACGACTGGCAAAGGCGAAAGGGTAGCGAAAAGCGCTCGCGGGGGGAATGCCCGTTGGGGGCGCGTTGCTTGTGCTGGCGCAGAGGCGTCAGTACCATTACCGCTCTCTTTTTCCGGCAGGAGCGGTTGCATGATTGCGGGGAGCATGGTGGCGCTGGTCACCCCTATGGACGCCCAGGGGCGTATCGACTGGGATAACCTGACCAAGCTGGTGGACTTCCATCTCGCCGAAGGCACCGACGCCATCGTTGCGGTGGGCACCTCGGGCGAATCCGCCACGGTGGACGTGGACGAGCACGTCGCCGTGATCCGTCATGTGGTCGAGCAGGTCAAGGGTCGCATCCCGGTGATCGCCGGCACCGGCGGCAATTCCACGCGCGAGGCCATCGACCTCACGCAAGCCGCCAAGGACGCCGGCGCCGACGCCTGCCTGCTGGTCGTGCCCTATTACAACAAGCCGACCCAGGAAGGCCTGTACCAGCACTTCCGCATGATCGCCGAAACCGTCGCCATCCCGCAGATCCTCTACAACGTGCCGGGGCGTACCGCCTGCGACATGCTGGCCGAGACCGTCGAGCGGCTGGCCAAGGTGCCGAACATCATCGGCATCAAGGAAGCCACCGGCGACCTGGCCCGCGCCCGCGACATCCTCTCCCGGGTCGGCAAGGACTTCCTGGTCTACTCCGGTGACGACGCCACCGCGGCCGAGCTCATGTTGCTGGGCGGCAAGGGCAACATCTCGGTGACCGCCAACGTCGCGCCACGCGCCATGAGCGACCTCTGCGCCGCCGCGATGAAGGGCGATGCCGACACCGCGCGGGCACTGAACGAAAAGCTGATGCCGCTGCACAAGAATCTGTTCATCGAATCGAACCCGATCCCGGTGAAGTGGGCCCTGCATGAAATGGGCATGATCGACGCCGGTATCCGCCTGCCGCTGACCTGGCTCAGCTCGCGCTGCCACGAAGTGGTACGTGAGGCCCTGCGTCAGGCAGGAGTGCTGGCGTGATTAGGAAGCAGTCGATGAAACGTGTT
This sequence comes from Pseudomonas sp. No.117, assembly GCF_054558395.1. NCBI lineage: Bacteria > Pseudomonadati > Pseudomonadota > Gammaproteobacteria > Pseudomonadales > Pseudomonadaceae > Pseudomonas > Pseudomonas sp. No.117. The sequence goes on along the minus strand of NZ_BAAJNP010000005.1, from coordinate 340,586 downwards.
CTGGGTTTGACGACGCTGGGTCTGGCCGTGGCCACCGCCAGTGGCTGCAGCTGGGTGTGGGGCGAGCACGGGTATTTCCGTGATCGCGGCAACGACTACCTCGAATCCCGCGAGACGGGACCGATGCAGGTGCCGACCGATGTCAAGGCCAAGCCGCTGGACCCGCTGCTGCCGATCCCGGCCAACGTCGCCGACACCCAGAATCGCTCCTATGGCTTCGAGGTCCCGCGGCCCCAGGCGCTGAGCGTCCAGGGCGGTGGCAGCGAGCAGTACAGCGTGCAGCGCAGCGGCAATGCCCGCTGGTTGGCCGCGCAGAAGGTCCCGGCCAGCGTCTGGCCGGTGGCTCGCCAGTACCTGACCGACAACGGCTTCCGCATCGCCGAGGAGCGGCCGCAGACCGGTGAACTCATCACCGCCTGGCAATCGCCCACCGAACTGTCCACGCCGCTGGCCCGTAGCCTCAGCACCAATGGCCGCCTGCAACCGGGCAACGAGCTGCGCACCCGCGTACGCATCGAGCCGGGCGTGCAGTCCGGCAGCAGCGAAATCTTCGTTCAGACCCAGACCCGCAGCCAGGGCAGCAGCAGTGAGCCGTCCTGGTCGAGCAGCCAGAACAGCTCGGCCCTCGATGACGCTCTGCTGAATCAGGTTCTCGCCGGCCTGGATCGCAGCGAGGAGGGCAGTGGCTCCGTCTCCCTGCTCGCCGCCGGCGGCTACGACACCCCCGAACGCGTGACCTACGAGGTCGATGGCAGCGGGGTGCCCATGCTGGTGCTGGAAAGCGACCTGAACCGTGCCTGGTCCAGCGTCGGTCGCGCCATCGAAGGCGCGGACATCCGCGTCGACGACATGGATCGCAGCCTGGGCGTCTACTACGTCAACCTCGCCGAGGGCGCGCAGAAGCCCGAGGAGCGCAAGCCAGGCTTCTTCGGTCGCCTGTTCGGCAAGGGCGAGACCAAGGAAGAGGAAGACGCCCGGGCACGGCGCTTCCAGGTACGCCTCACTTCGGTGGGCAACGCCGTCCAGGTTACCCTGGACAAGACCATCAATACCGCAGCACCCCAGGATATCGCCGAAGGCGTGCTGAAAAAGCTTCAGACGAGCATGCAGTATGCGCTTCGCAATCCTGGGCAGCGGCAGTCGGGGCAACTCGACCCTGGTGCACAGCCATAACAGCTATGTCCTGATCGACTGCGGCTTCTCCCTGCGGGAAGCCGAACGTCGTCTGGCCCGGCTGGGCGTGGTACCTGCCCAGCTGGACGCCGTCCTGGTCACCCACGAGCATTCCGATCACGTGCAGGGCGTCGAGTTGCTGGCGCGCAAGCATGGCGTGCCGGTGTACTACAGCGCCGGCACTGGGCGCGGCCTGCGCAAGCCGGTCGCGGCCCAGGGGCTGCTGGTGGATGGCGAACGCCTGGTCCTGGACGCGCTGGAAGTGACCGTGGTGCAGGTATCCCATGACGCCTTGGAGCCGACGCAATTCGTCTTCGACGATGGCCGCAAGCGCCTGGGCGTGCTGACCGATCTCGGCGAGGCCACGCCCGGCGTGCTGACCCATTACCGCGGGCTCGATGCCCTGGTGATCGAGGCCAACCACGACAGCGCCATGCTCGCCTCGGGGCCCTATCCCTATCACCTCAAGGCGCGTGTCGGTGGGGTGCGGGGACATCTGAACAACCGCCAGGCGGCGGACCTGGTGCTGGAACTGGCTTGCCCAGGCCTGCAGCACCTGGTGCTCGCGCACCTGAGCGAAAAGAACAACAACCCCTGGCTGGCGCGCGCCTGTTTCACCAACGTTCTGGGCTGCGACGCGGATTGGCTGCACGTCGCCGATCAGCAACAGGGGCTGGAATGGCAGGCGATCGCCTAGGCGCGCCGGCTCGGCTTTTTCTTTGACGGCTAGGCTTCGCGGCACGGCCAAAAGATCCACGATCCTATGTAAACTGCGCTTCCCGGCTGTATTCGTCCCGAACCTGTCGTCCCCTTAGCGTTCGTCCACAGCCTGCAAGCCATTCGAACCGGAGTCCAAGATGGAAAAACGCGCAGAACTCTACCGCGGCAAGGCCAAGTCGGTATTCACCACCGACGATCCCGACCGCCTGGTCCTGTTGTTCCGCAACGACACCTCTGCCTTCGATGGCGAGCGCATCGAGCAGCTCGAGCGCAAGGGCATGGTGAACAACAAGTTCAACGCCTTCGTTATGCAGAAGCTGGAGGCCGCCGGTATTCCGACCCAGTTCGAGCAACTGCTGGGCGACAACGAGTGCTTGGTCAAGAAGCTCGAGATGATTCCGGTCGAGTGCGTGGTGCGCAACTTCGCCGCCGGCAGCCTGGTCCGCCGCCTGGGTGTGGAAGAGGGCCTGGAGCTGACCCCGCCGACTTTCGAACTCTTCCTGAAGAACGACGCCCTGCACGACCCCATGGTCAACGAAAGCCACGTCCAGGCCTTCGGCTGGGCCACGCTCGACCAGCTGGCCGAGATGAAGGCCCTGACCTTCCGTATCAACGACATCCTCAAGCAGCTGTTCGACGACGCCGGTCTGCTGCTGGTGGACTTCAAGCTGGAATTCGGTCTGTTCCACGGCAAGGTCGTGCTGGGCGACGAGTTCAGCCCGGACGGCAGCCGCCTGTGGGACAAGGCCACCCGCAAGAAAATGGACAAGGATCGCTTCCGCCAGGGTCTGGGCGGCGTGATCGAGGCCTACGAAGAGGTCGCCCAGCGCCTGGGCGTCCCGCTCTAAACGCAAGCCGCTGATACCAGAGCTTTTTTTGCAATTGCTTGTTCGCTTTTGCGCGCATCGCTGGTATCATGCGCCGCGTTGGAGAGATGCCGGAGTGGTCGAACGGGACGGATTCGAAATCCGTTGAGTCAGCAATGGCTCCTAGGGTTCAAATCCCTATCTCTCCGCCATATTGTGATTCGCGAAAGCCCCTGGAGCCTGAGGTTCCAGGGGCTTTTTCGTTTGTGGGCGGAGAGTGGAGCGTCCGGGGCGAGCGGCCGCTTCGCGCCAAGGATCGCCGAGTCGCGCCAGGTGCTGTCTGCTGAAAGGGATAGCACCTGGCGTCCTGGCCGGTTGACCAGGGCCGGAGGGCGAGGGGGGTGCGCTAGACCCGGAAGCGTCTGACCTGCCCGTTCAGTTCCACGGCCAGCTCGGAGAGCTGCTGGCTCGCGGAGCGCGTCTGCTCGGCGCCCGCGGCGGTCTGTACTGACAAGTCGCGGATGCGTACCAAGTTGCGGTCCACCTCACGGGCGACCTTCGCCTGTTCCTCGGCGGCACTGGCGATCAGCAGGTTACGCTCGTCGATGCCCGACACCGACTGGGCGATCGCGGCCAGGGCGGCGTTGGCCGACTGCGCCTGCTCGCGGGTCTGGCGCGCCTGATCGGCGCTGGTCAGCAAAGCATCGACGGTCTGGCCGGTGCCCTGCTGGATGCTGCCGATCATGCCTTCAATCTCGCGGGTGGATTCGCCGGTGCGGTGGGCGAGGGCGCGAACTTCATCGGCGACCACCGCGAAGCCACGACCGGCATCGCCGGCCCGCGCAGCTTCGATGGCGGCGTTGAGCGCCAGCAGGTTGGTCTGCTCGGCGACCGAACGGATGACGTCCAGCACCTGGCTGATGTTGCGGGTCTGCTCGGCCAGCTGGCGCGCCTGTTCGCTGGCGCCCAGCACGTTCTCGGTGAGCACCTCGATGGCGCCCAGGGTATCGCCCAGCTGCCGCTGGCCCTGGCGGGCGGTGTCCGCGGCCTGGCGCGATTCGGCCGAGGTGGAGGTGGCGTTGCCGGCCACCTCGTCCACCGCCTGGCTCATCTCGGTGACGGCGGTGGCCGCCATCTCGATCTCGCTGTTCTGCTGTTGCAGGCCTTTGGCGCTCTCCTGCATCACCGCGGTCATTTCTTCGGCGGCCGACGCCAACTGGGTGGCGGAATGGCCCAGGTGACCGAGGGTGTCGCGCAGGTTGGTCTGCATCTGCTGCATGGCCTGCAGCAACTGGGCGGCTTCGTCGTGACCCTGGGTATCCAGGGTCTGGGTCAGGTCACCGCTGGCGATGGTCTTGGCGGCGTTTACTGCCGCGGCGATGGGGCGAGTCAGGCTCAGGGTCAGGCGCCAGGCCAGCAGCAGGGTCAGGCCCAGGGCCAGGCCGATGGCGACCCAGGTGACGAAGGTGCCCTGGGCATAGGTGTGGTCGGACTGTTGGGATGCAGCCTGGATGTCTTCCTGATTGACCTTGCGCAGGACTTCCGTCTGATCGTTCATCTTGGGTCCGAGCTGGGCCATGTTGCTCTGGACGAAGCTCCGCGCCTCATCGAGTTTGCCTGCCCCGACCAATTCGGCCACCTGCTCGGTATCGCGGACATAATCGCGATGCACCTGCCGCAGGTTGTCGAAGGCCTGTCGCTCGCGATCCGAGTCGATCATCTTCTCGTAGCGACCGAAGCCGGCCTGCACCTCGGCATCGATCTCCTTGATCTTCTCGCGCGTGGCCGCAACGGTGGGCGCATCGGTCATGGCCAGCAGGCGCAGCACCTCGGTACGGGTACGGGCCAGCTGCAAGGCGAGGTTGTCGGCTTCGACGATGCTGGGCACGTTGTGGGTCTCGATCATGACGCCGTGGCTGCGCAGCTGCGACAGCTGCAGCAGGCCGAACAGGCCCAGGCTGACCACCAGTACGACCAGGAGGCCAAAACATGACAGCGTGCGGTTGGCTATGGACAGTGAGCGAAGTGACATGGCGAAAGGCTCTGGAGGAGGGATTCCAGGCTTTCGGCAGGCCGCTTCGTTTCTGGAGCAAACGTTTGGCGATTTACGTTGGTGCCAGACAATCCCGTTCCAGGAGTAGGGCGGTCTGGTGCTGCTTGGACCAGGATCTTTTTGGGCCAGGGGTGGCATTTTCCTCAGGTCGGGGGAGTGCTCGACAGCGAGAGGCGCTCAAGTGGAGCAGCGAAAGGGGGCGGGAGGCTGGAATGCGGAGCACCAGATCAGTTGGCCATAGGACGACTGGCAAGGGCCAAGGTGAACTGCCGTGCAACCTGAGCAAGGTAGACCTGCCGTAGGTGGCTACCGTAAGGTCGGCGGAGTACCGAACACTCCGCTCGATTACTCGCCCGCTGAAGATATGGCCGCAAGGACGCACGCGGCCTCGCCCTTTCCCCGAGAGCGCCCTGTACGGGACGAGGTCTCCTCTGGGTATACCGGTCCTGGCTCGCTAGGTGGCCTTGCTTGCCCGGTTATCGCGGGCGTTGGTGTCTGCTGGCGTAGTGGTGGGTGGCGTGTCGGTAGCGACGTTCTCTTGCCCGGCGAATTCCTGTAGCCGCCGGTAATGGGTCAGCCAGAAGCCCAGCTCCAGGATCAGGGTTTTGCGCTCCAGCGAGGTAAGGGTCTCCAGGCCCTGGCGGATGGCTCTATCGGCGTAGTCGATGGCTGCCAACTGTCCTGTCGTGCGGGCAGGGCAGTTCCTGATGGCGTAACGCAGCGCCTCTCTATAGTCGCTCTCCAGACCAGGCATGACGAATCCTTAAACAGGTAAGAGTTGTAATGGATGGTCCTGCACGTGGCGCTGCTCCAGAGGTCATTGCCCTCGGTTTTCATCAACGTGAGTAACTCGGCGCTTATAGTTGCTAGCGCCGCCACGCTTTGAACAGTGCAAGATCGAGTTGCACTAAAATCCCTCTCGAAGTTGCTCAAGCTCCTGTAATCGCTAGGCTTTCTGCACCTGGCAACCACCCGGATTGGCTGAATATAGTCGAGTTGAATTGCGCTCAACCGGCTTTTAATCACGGCCTGATCGGCGGTAGCAGAACTTGTACGCAACTTGTATCTCGCTCTAGGCCGGCTGTTTCCCTACGAATAGGGCGGCTAATAGAACCCCGGTGGGCAGCGCCATACCTGTATGGAAGTTGGACGAAGCCGCGGCTATTGGGTCGGCTCGCGCAGCGATGCGCCTGCCGCTGGGCGCCGTCGAGCGGTAGTACCGGAGGCCTGTGAATGGCTGGACGCGTCGGGTAAATGGAGCGATGCTGGAAACGTACGCCCCAGAGCGTACGACCATCCTCTGGCCTGACCAAGAGGCGCGACCAGGGGGATGGGGCTTCGGCACATAACAATAAAAGAGGAGTCGAGCGATGCTCTATAAGGTCAGCGTGTATTCAAGGCCTGAAGATCGTGGGCTACTGGTCTGGCGGTGGAAGAAGCAGTTTCTCGGTGAGTGGGTGGAATCGCGGCAGGAGTTCGAAGACTGCGATCACTGCGTGCATCACGCCCTGCAGGATGCCAAGGGCCAACGCATCCATCTCGAAACCGATCGTTGCACCCTCTACCGCTATCGCTTCGAAAGCATGCTCCACCAATACGGGAGTTGCTATTGCCTCAGCGGTGGACGATCGGCCGAGGCGGTGCTGGATCTCATCGCGCAGATCGAAGAACGCCACAACGTCATCGTCCTGCGTGACGGACAACCCTTCTTCGCCCACTACCGAGCGGATCTGCAAGCCGAAGGGACCCTGTCACCCGAACTCTGGCAGGGCGTGGAATGGCAAGGCCTGGAAGGGCGCTTCGAGTACGTGCGCAACCGCAAGCTGCCGTGAGCCCGGTCATCGCTGGCGACGTAGTGGTTAGAAGGGCAGCAGCTCCTGCCGCATGATGTTGATGTCGGCGGGGGCCTGGATGCCCACCTGCACCCGATCGCCTTGCAGCTTGACGATGCGGATATTGATACCACCGTTGAACAGCTGATCGAGCACCTATTCTTCATTGGCGCCCGGCTTGAGCGATAGATTGATGACTTCGTCGGGGCGACGCGTCAGGACCAGATAAGACATGAGCATCCCTGCCATGATTTCAGGACTGGCATAGTAGCCAGTCCGGCCGCCTGTGAGAACCAGTAGGCATATTTTTTGGCCAGGCGCGGACCCGCTGCGCCCTATGCCTCAGCGGCGTCCGAGCTGCCAGCGTCGTCCGACGAAGCCCACCGCCGCCGCCAGTACCGTCAGCAGATTGATCGTGTTGGTCGGGCCACTGCCGTGGTAGCCCGCCACCACGGCGACCAGGGTCGCCACCGCCCACACGCAGATGGCTGCCGCAACGGCAGCGGCCATCTCGTTGAAATCCGCCGCCCGCCCGGGTTTGGCGAGGGGGTTCGAATCGCTTTCGTAATCTTGTGACATGGGGGGCTCCGGCAGGCGTTCTTGTTTGAGTATTGCCGTGAAGGGTATCGACCGTCGATGAAGAGTCTGGATGAGGTCGATAGCGCGATCATCGATTTTTTCCGCCCAACGGACAAGAGGTACCAGCTAGAGCTACGGATGGTCAGCGCAAGCGGCTGATCCGCCGTTTCGTTGGCGCGCAGCTCGTCCGGCACAGGAAAACGGCGTCAGGCAGGGCCGGTCACTGCTGTGTTCGACGTGAACAGCCTGGAGACCACCATGAGCGACGACAAGATCACTCTCACGACCCGCCAAGGCCATCCGGTACGGGACAATCAAAGCCTGCGCAGTGTGGGAGAGCGGGGCCCGGCGACGCTGGAAAACTACCAATTCATCGAGAAGATCACCCACTTCGACCGCGAGCGGATACCCGAGCGGGTGGTGCATGCCCGAGGCACCGCCGCCCATGGCTGGTTCGAGGCCTATGGCACCATCGGCGATGAACCGGCCAGTCGCTATACCTGCGCCAAGGTGCTGACCAAGACGGGCGTGAAGACGCCGGTCTTCCTGCGATTTTCCACGGTCATCGGCGCCAAGGAATCACCGGAAACCGCGCGCGATCCCCGTGGCTTCGCCATCAAGTTCTATACCGAGGACGGCAACTGGGACCTGGTGGGCAACAACCTGAAGGTGTTCTTCATCCGCGACGCCATCAAGTTTCCGGACATGATCCACGCCTTCAAGCCCGATCCCATCACCAACCGCCAGGAGCCCTGGCGCTTCTACGACTTCGTCCAGCATCACCCCGAAGCCTTGCACATGGTGACCTGGGTGAAGAGCCCCTGGGGCATCCCCGCGGACTACCGGCACATGCAGGGATCCAGCGTGAACACCTACAAGCTGGTCAACGACCAGGGCGTCGCCGTGCTGTGCAAGTTCTCCTTCGAGCCCAAGCAGGGCATCAAGAATCTCACCAGCGAGCAGGCAGCCGAGATCCAGAAGTACGACGTGGGCCATGCCACCCGTGATCTCTACGAGGCCATCGACCGAGGCGACTATCCCGAGTGGGAGATGTGCGTGCAGATCATGACGGACGAGGCGCACGACGAGTTGCCCTTCGATCCCCTCGACGACACCAAGCGCTGGCCCGAGGATCAGTTTCCCCTGCTGCCGGTGGGCCGGCTGGTGCTGGATCGCAATCCCTCGAACGTCTTTGCCGAAACCGAACAGGCGGCCTTCGGTACTGGGGTACTGGTGGAGGGGATCGACTTCTCCGACGACAAGATGCTGCAGGGGCGCACCCTTTCCTATTCCGATACCCAGCGTTACCGGGTCGGGGCCAATTACCTGCAGCTGCCGATCAATGCGCCCCGCTGTCCCTATGCCACCAACCAGCGCGATGGCCAGATGGCCCTGCAGGTGGACCGCAGTGGTAGCAATCCCCATGTGAACTACGAGCCGAGCTCCCAGGGCGGCCTGAGCGAGGCGCCGCGGCCGCAGCATGAATATCGGCAATGGATCGAAGGGCACCTGGGGCGTTATCAGTCGCGCAAGACCGCCGCGGACTATCAGCAGACCGGCGCGCGTTATCGCTCCTTCGAGGCATGGGAGCGGGACGACCTCATCGCCAACCTCGTCGCCGACCTACGGGCCTGTCCCGAAGACATCCAGCTGCGGATGGTCTGGCACTTCTGGCACTGCGATCCGGACTACGGCACGCGCGTGGCGGTAGGCGCCGGCATCGACCTGGAGAAGGCCAAGGCCTTGCCGAATCTGCCAGGGCATCCTGCGCCCAACGAGGACGTGGCGGTATCCACCTACCAGGGCGGCGAACGGGAAACCCGCTAAGCGAGCGAGCCAACGCCAGCCCTGGTGAAGATCTCCGCCAGGGCTGGCGCCGCGATCAATGCAGCCATTCGCTGCGCTCGAACAGCGCCCAGCAGCGTTCGAAGTCTGCCTGCCAGTCGGGCAGGGCGGCCGGTAGCACTGCCGCGACCTTGCTGCAGTCGAGACAGGAAAAGCGCGGCCGCGTGGCGGGGGTGGGGTAGTTGTCGGTCGTGGTGGGATAGAGGCGGGCGCGCAACTCGCCTCGACGCTCCAGGCGCTCGGCGATGGCGGCGGCGAAGCCATGCCAGGACGTCTGGCCCGCATTAGTCAGATGATAGAGGCCACCGACGTCGCCTCGCTGCAGCAGTCGCTCGACCAGTTGGCGAGTCGCCGCGGCGATGGTTGGGGCCCAGGTAGGGGCACCGCGCTGATCGTCCACCACATGCAACTCGTCGCGCTCGGCCAGCAGGCGGCGCATGGTGTTGAAAAAGCACTGGCCGTCGTGGGAATAGACCCAGGAGGTACGCAGGACCAGGGCGCGTCCACCGGCCGCCAGCACGGCCTGTTCACCCGCCAGCTTGGAGCGGCCGTAGACGCTCAGGGGGGCGGGATCACAGTGTTCGGTATAGGGGCGGTCAGCGCTGCCGTCGAAGACGTAGTCGGACGAATAGTGCACGAAGGGAATATCCCGCTCGCGTGCCAGTTCGGCCAGTATTCCGGGCGCTTCGGCGTTGATGGCAAAAGCGCGCTCGCGGTCTTCCTCCGCTTGGTCCACAGCGGTATAGGCCGCGGCGTTGATGATGAGGTCGGGCGTTAGCCGCGCGAAGGCGGCGCGCAGCCGCCCGGTCTGGGCGAGGTCCAGTTCCGCCTGCCCGAGAATGGTCAATTGATGGGTGCTGCCGAGCTCGCGCTGCAAGGCGCGCGAAACCTGGCCGGAACGGCCAGTGATCACAATATTCATGAAACCATGCCTGAACGCCTTCGAGCGAAGGCGCACGTTCTGAACGTCGATTCCTGAAAAGCCGTGGCTTTTCCCGCACGAAACACCGCCTGCCGCCTCTGGCGACAACTCGGGTTTCCGGTCCTCTTTCCTGAGGAAAGAGGTCAGCCGCTGGCTATGGCGGAGTGGGCATCGACTTTGAGAACGAAGCGGTCATGGTCAAACTCGATCAAGGGTATGCGGCTAGGACTGCCGTTCGTCGGCGGAGTTCAGCGCGTACCGAGGGAGGATGGCAGCAGCTTGCCAAGCTCGAGGCCTGCCGTCGAGGCGGTCAGCAGGGCGGTATGGAGAACCTGTTCAAGTTCGCGGATATTGCCCGGCCAACGATAGGCGAGCAGCGCCGCTTCATCCGCCGACGTGAGGGGAGGAGGGGCACGGCCCAGGCGCTCGGCGTGCTGCAGCAGGAAATGACGGGCGAGAGGCAGGAGGTCGGCCGGACGCTCGCGCAACGGCGGGACCAGTACCTGTCCCGGGGCGAGGAGTTGCCAGAGGCGCTCAGCGAAATGGCCGGCTTCGACCGCGCGCGGCAGATCGACGCTGGAGCCGGCGATCAGGCGTACCTCGACCGGGGTACGTTGACTGCTGCCCAGGCGCAGGATGCTGCCCTGCTGCAGCACTTGCACCAACTCCTCCTGCAGCTCCAGCGGCAGGTCGGCGATTTCGTCGAGATAGAGGCTGCCCTCGTGGGCCGTGCCGAACCAGCCCACTCGGCTGCCCGAGGTGCCGGCATAGGCACGCGGGACGTAGCCGAACAACTCGGCGGCCCCGTGGCGTGGGCTGAGCGACGCGCAATTCAGGCTGCTGAACAGGCCAGTACGGCCGCTCCGTTCGTGCAGCCGCCGCGCCAGCAATTCCCGCCCGGTACCCCATTCCCCTGTTAGCACCACCGGGCGCGACACCGGGGCGAGTTCATCCAGGTGCTCCAGCAACTCGCGTGAGCGGGGATCGGCAAAGGCCAGCGCCTTGGCACGGATGGTCAGGGTACTGCGCTGATCGGCGGGGACGATCAGCAGGTCGGGCGAGGTGGTAGGCATGGCAACGTCACGAGCTTTGAGAGCACCTATGCTAACGCGGCTGGTTTATAGCTAAAAATACGCTTTCGCTATGTTTTGATCACCTCTGGTTATTTAAGTGTGGTTAAGATCCCAGCTTGGCGGCCTAGAGGCTTGGGTCAGCTCACGATAGGCGGTAGGGCGAACCGCCATCCTTCGGGTACCGTTAGCAGGGGCGCGGCAGCCTGGCGGTATAGCGGAGCTGCGCCAGCCAGCCCCTAGCGGGTCAATGTTCAAAATGCCGTCCCGTCCTTCGCCATTACCGAGGAAACCCGACTCCATGGCGTCTCTGCGAGCTCCCTGTCCCCCTGGAGTCTGTACCTGCGAACGCGAAGCCGTCTTGGCCGACCCTCGCGCGGATGCCCGGGCGCTGTTGCTCAATCGACAGGAGGAGCAGCGGCTGCTGGAACGGCTGGCGGCCATCGCCAGCGCGGCGGATCTGCAACGCCTGCAGCAGCGACTGCAGGAGCAGCTGGGCATTCGCCTGGAGGTCCGGCCCGGACCCGGCGAGGTGCGCAGCGCCCGGGGCATGCTGATCGAGATCCAGCCGCGGCCTGGTCTGTGTCGCAAGCTCCATCAGTCGATACCGGCGGCCGTACGGCGTGGCCTGGCCCAGCATCCGGACGTTCTCTTCCAGCTGCTCAACGCCAACGACCTGCTGCGCGATACCTGAGCGCTCTCAGCCCGGGGCGGCGAAGCGAATCCAGGTCGGTGCATGGTCGCTGGTCTTTTCCAGGTCCCGCACCCAGCGGTGTACGCCCGCCTCCTGCAGGGCGGGCTGCAGCGCCGGACTCAGCAGTAGATGATCGATGCGCAGGCCGGCGTTGCGTTGCCAACGCTGTCGGAAATAGTCCCAGTAGGTGTAGATGGCTTCATCCGGATGACGCTCACGCAGGGCGTCCAGCCACCCCTGGTCGAGCAGGCGCTGGAAGCCGGCGCGGCTTTCCGGTTGCAGCAGGGCGTCCTTGCGCCAGGACTTGGGATCGTAGATGTCCCGGTCGGTGGGCACCACGTTGTAGTCACCCGCGAGCACCACGGGGTGACCGCTGTCCATGAGGCTGCGAGCATGGTCGATGAAGCATTCGAACCAGGCCAGCTTGTAGTCGAATTTGGGGCCCGGCCAGGGATTGCCGTTGGGCAGGTACAGGCTGGCGACAACCACCCCCTTCACCGCCGCCTCCAGATAGCGACGCTGGGGGTCGTCCTCCATGCCGGGCAGGCCGCGGTGGATGGCCAGGGGCTCGTCATCACGCGCCAGAATGGCTACGCCATTCCAGGATGGTTGCCCCTCCCAGAGCGCTCCGTAGCCTGCCGCCGCCAGCTCGGCCTGGGGAAAATCAGCCGACTTGGCCTTGAGCTCCTGCAGGCAGACGATGTCCGGCTGCTCCTGCGCCAACCATTGCAGCAGGATGGGTAGCCGGGCACGGATGCCATTGACGTTATAGGTCGCGAGGGTGAGGGCGGTCATCTGGCGCTCCTTCGAAAGACCTAGTCCTGACCGGCGCAACTACTGTGCAGTTCCTCTATCAAGAATTATGTGAATCAGTTCTCGTTATTTTGCGACTTACTTTTTTTGGCACCTTAGGGAACTTTTTGGCTATTTGGCCTATAGCGAGGCGATAAATTTGACGAAAGGCGCTCCTATTACCGTCGTCCGTCTGCAATACGTACGTAAGAAGCGATGGATTGACGAACGGCAATTTTATAAAAATTCAATAAAATCAAAGATTTATATATAAATTAAGTAATATCAAAATGGTGGCCATGGCGAATTAAGCCGAAAGTTGGCATATGGCTTGTATGGATCGATGCGCCTGGAGGCATCGCCTCGCTGAACACTCTCAGCGAGGCCCTTCTCTCACTTCATGTCGGCGAGTGTTCAAGGAGAGCGTTCTCGTATCGATCTAGCGCAGTTGGTGACGATGAAAGCATCTTTCCTCAAGTGTTCCCGTCGGGTAGCTCAAGCTCTACCCTTCATAACCGCCTTGGCACTCGCTTCCGGAGCCAAAGCCGAACAGGTCAACCTGGTGGGCCTGAACCTGTCCGGAGCGGGTTTCGCCGGCCAGGTGCTACCGGGCGTAAACGGTACTAATTACATCTTTCCCGTCGAGGCCTACTTCAAGCAGTGGAGTGGTAAGGGCATCAAGCTGATCCGCTTCCCGGTCATCTGGGAGCGCCTGCAGCCCGTCCTGGGCGGGGCCCTGGATCCGACCTATGCCGCGCTCATCGACCAGACCTTCGCCAATGCGCAGAAGTACGGCATGCGCATCATCCTCGACCTGCACAACTACACCTTCTATCGCGGGTCGGTCATCGGTAGCGCCGCGGTGCCCTATGATCGCTATCAGGAGATCATGACCCGCATCGCCCAGCGCTGGAGCAGCCAGCCGTCGCTCTACGCCTACGACATCATGAACGAGCCGCACGACTCCATGGCCCAGTGGCCGATCGCCGCCCAGTACGGCATCAATGGGGTGCGCGCCGTCGACAAGACCAAGCCCATCATGATCGAAGGCAACGGCTGGTCGGAGGCTACCCGCTGGCCGCTGTGGAACGACTCCCTGCTGGCACTCAAGGATCCGTCCGACAACCTGATCTTCCAGGCGCACTCCTATTTCGACGAGAGCGCCGGCGGCAATTACACCGGCATCGACGTCGGCAAGCTCAGCCAGGACTACGGCGTGGAGCGCGTGCGCCCCTTCGTCGAATGGCTGAAGAAGAACAACAAGAAGGGCATGATCGGCGAGTTCGGCGTACCGGATAACGATCCCCGCTGGCTGCCGCTGATGGACCGGATGCTGGCTTACCTCAAGCAGAACTGCATCCCTGCCACCTACTGGGCGGCGGGCCCGGGCTGGGGCAACTACTTCCTGTCGGTGGAGCCGATCAACGGCGTCGACCGGCCGCAGTGGCCGACCCTGCGCAAGTACATCGATGACAGCAGCTGCACCGCGATCGGCCCGTTGGGCAGTGGCAGCGGTACCACGCCGGCGAGCGGCTCGGGTACCACCGGCGGATCCAGCGGCGGCTCGGCGGGTTCCAGCAGTGGCAACGCCGGCGCGAGCAACGGGGGTAGCACCGGAACGGGTTCCTCCACGGGTACCGGTACTACCGGTAGCGGTGGCGGCTCGACCACGACCGGAGTGACGACCTCGATCAACGACTTCACCAACGAAGACTGGCTGCACGGCGTCTATCGCAAGGCGGCGGGCTTCTCCATCCCGGCGTCGACGGCGAACGTGGGGGCCTTTAAGGTGGGCGCGCAGGTCACGCCGGCCGATGGCAAGAGCTACAAGGTGACCTACGCCCAGGTCGTGGGTAGCAACATGAGCGTGTTCATCGAGAGCGCCCAGCTCGATGGCAACGCCTTCGGCTATCCCAAGACACTGAGCACCGGTACCACCACCTCTGGCACTACCGTCACCGTCCCGGGCACCACCACGGGTTCGAGCGGGTCCACCGGTAGCACCGGCAGCACCGGCAGCACCGGCAGCACCGGCAGCACCGGCAGCACCGGCAGCACTGGCAGCACCGGCAGCACCGGCGGTACTGGCAGCACCAGCGGCAACGCCGGTTCGGCGGTGACGGTACCGGCGACCGAAACCAAGCCCAGCACCGGTAGTGGTACCTCGAGTGGCTCGACCACGACGCCGTCGGGGTCTTCGTCGACGCCGGCCAACTCCGCCAAGCTCAACCTGGTCGGGTTGAATTTCTCGGGCGCCGCCTTCGCTCCCCAGAACCTGCCCGGCGTGCTCAACGTCAACTACGTCATGCCCAGCGAAGCGCATTTCCAGCAGTGGAGTGCCAAGGGCGTGCGGCTGATTCGCTTCCCGGTGATCTGGGAACGCCTGCAGACCCGCTTCTTCGGCAGCCTCGAGGCGGCCTACACCCAGCAGGTCACCCAGGTGCTGGAGCTGGCCAAGAAGTACAACATGAAGGTGATCCTGGCGCTGGACAACGGTGGTCGCTACAAGGGCACCCTGATCGGCACCGGAACCGTCACCAACTTCAACTACTGGGACCTGATGTATCGCCTGGCCTACCAGTGGGGCAACCATGCAGCGCTCTATGGCTACGACATCATGGGCAAGCCCAATGGCGCGGACAGCGGCTGGCCGGTGACGGCGCAATCGGGCATCGATGGGGTGCGCACCATGGACCGTACCCACCCGGTGATCGTCCAGGGTAATAGCTGGGGCAGCGCGGCCAACTGGCCGGGCGTGAGCAATGCCCTGCTGGGCCTCAAGGATCCGGCCAACAACATCATCTATGCGGCCAACGTCTACCTGGATCAGGACGGCAGTGGCAGTTACGCCGCGCAGAACATGGCCAGCTTCGATCCGCAGGTGGGGGTCAATCGCGTCAAGCCCTTCGTCGAGTGGCTCAAGCGCAATGGCAAGCGGGGCATGATCGCCGAGTTCGGCGTGCCGGCGGGCGACAGTCGCTGGCTGACCGCGACCGACAACCTGCTGGCCTATCTGCAGCAGAACTGCATGCCACTGACCTACTGGGCGGCCGGCCCTGGCTGGGGCTCCTCGGCCCTGGCGGTGGAGCCGGTGAACGGCGTGGAACGCCCGCAGTGGCCGACGCTGAAGAAGTACGTCGACGCCAGCAACAGCTGCACGGCGATAGGGCCGCGCTGAGCACGCGGCGGCGGGTTGGGCAGGGCGGCGGAGGGCGTTGGCGATCCGCCGCCTCGTTCATCTACCTGCCAGGCGAGAGTCAGACTTTCCATGGCTGCGCCAGGGCGATCGGGTCACCGAAACGGCTCTGGAACAGCTATCGCGTGGACGACGAACGGCTATAGCTCGACTTATTGGCACACGGGTAGAGTCCGATTGAAACCTCAAGCACAGGGAGTAGGTGCCATGACGCAAACCACCCAGCAACGGTTGCAGAGCCTCGAAGAGCAGATCCGGAGCCACCGGCAGGAACTCGCGCAAAGCCGGCAGCACGTTCAGGAACAATTCGTCATCTACAGCCGCAAATTCGCTCGGCTGAGCGTCCTCGAAGCCCAGCTCGAACTGGTGCGCAACAACACCAAGACACCGGGCTGAGCAACAGCTGCCGACCCTCGGCCGGTCAATCGTCCCGCGTCAGGACTTCCAGCAATTCGATCTCGAACCTCAGGTTGGAATGCGGCTTGATATGTGCGCCGACCTGGCGTTCGCCATAGGCCAGCGCCGCCGGCACCGCCAGGCGACGTTTGCCGCCCACCCGCATGCCCATCAGGCCCTGGTCCCACCCCTTGATCACCCGCCCGGTGCCGATGACGCACTGGAACGGCCGGCCCTTAGCCCGCGACGAATCGAACAGCGTCCCATCCTCCAGCCAGCCCTCGTAATGGGTGGTGATCAGCGCGCCCTTGACCACGGCCTTGCCGTCGCCGGTCACCAGGTCTTCGATCTGCAATGTCTCGTCCATCGTTAGTCCCCCTTGCCGGAAAGCCCAAATTCTAACGGGGCGTACGGAGCTACGCAGCGGCGCCGCGTCAATGCTCGTCCGGTATATCAGGCAATTGCACCCGCTCTCTGCCGCTCGTGGGATGATCCAGCGGGCTGGGCAGCGCCGTGCGCGGCGGTACCAGCAAGGGCGGCACCTTATGCAGGCGCACCGCGGCTTCGGGCTGGTCCATCAGGGTGAAGGCAAGATCCAGTACGCGGTCGACGTCTTGCTTCATCATGTAGACGGGGAAGGGCAGGAAGGATGCGAAGGGGTCGTAGTCGAAGCAGCCCACCACCAGGTCGTTGAGCACCTCTGCCGACTGCTGTGGCAGCACGCCCAGCAGACCCTCCAGATTGATGGTTGAGTTGATGAAGACGCCGCGGGGTAGCCGCCCTTCACGCTGGATGTAGCTCGCCAGGGCCTGGCGCGTAAGCGTCGGTGAATAGCCGGCGGCGCTGAAGACGTCTTCACTGGCCGAACTGCCGAAATGCGCGCGTTTGGCGGCGATGAAGCCACGGATGCGCTCGCGGCTGGCATAGTCGGAATAGCCGCCGAACAGGCAGAGATCCGCCGCGACGAGATCTGGATGGCTGGCCAGTTCGCCAAGGATCGCCTGGGTCAGCTCGAAGGCGCCGGCGTAGTTGTCGCTGGTCACCGAGGTCGCCAGGCTGCCTGGCAGGTCGAGATTGAGATGTCGTACCCCGGCGTGTGCACAGGCGCTGTGGATGCTGTCAGGATCGGTGGCGCCAGCGATGAACAACTCGTCGATCGAGTAGGCCAGCAGCGACTCCACGGTACTGCGCTCCAGCTCGGGATCGCGGCAGCCACTGACCACCAGCGGGCAGAGCCCACGGGCCCGCACGCGCGCCTCGAAACCCTGAGCCAGGGCCGAGAAAAAGCGATTGTCGTACAGCGGCAGCATCAGTCCCACCAACCCGGACCGCGACTGGCGAAGTCCGCGCGCTTGCAGATTGGCGCTGTAGCCATGTTCCTCGGCAAGGGATTGGATGAGCTGGGCGGTGGCTTCCTTGATTCGCCGCTTGCGCCAGGAGCCATTCAGCACGGCGCTGACCGTGGACGCGGAGCTGCCTGACAGCTGGGAGAGATCGTAGATAGTCGCTTTTTTCTTGCCACTAGGCGGCATGGTAGAGCTTTCCATTGGTCGTCGAGCCACTTGACAGTAGTGGATTTCGCGGAGTAATTCTATTTGCACCATCGATTGTGCAGCGTGTGTAGCACCTTCGAGGGGATTGCAATCCGGTCTGCAAGGCTGTGCCGCTGGCCGTATCCATCAGTCGTCGGGTCTCGTGCTCTGCGCCGGTTGGATGCGCGCTGTCGGTGGGGATTATAGCGATCCAGGTAGTCCCCATCGCAGCAGCTCCGCCCACCGGCGGAACCGCGGTCAGTGAAGTGTCCGGTTCGAAGCCCTATCCAAGGACAACAAGAAAATGGCGCGAATCTCCACGTTATCCCGATTCACCCGAACTCTCCTGGCCGCGACCGTCGGTACGGGTTTGGCCGTCTCCGGTCTTCAGGCTGCGACGCTCACCCCGGCACCTGTGGCCTTCCTGATGCCAGACCAGAGTTCCACCCGCTACGAAGAGCACGACCTGCCAGGCTTCCAGCGGCAGATGAAGACGGTCTGCGCGGAGTGCCGGGTGATCTATCAGAACGCCAATGGCGATGCCTCGCGGCAACAGCAGCAATTCAACGCCGCCTTGGCCCAGGGCGCCAAGGTGATCGTCTTGGACCCGGTGGACTCCAAGGCTGCCGGGTCGCTGGTACGCATGGCCCATGCCAAGGGCGTCAAGGTTATCGCCTATGATCGTCCGGTCACCTCGGTGCCGGTCGATTACTACGTCTCCTTCGACAACGAGGCCATCGGCAAGGCCATCGCCACCTCCCTGGTCGAGCATCTGCAGGCGGAAAAGGTCGATCCCAAGGGCGGTGGCTTGCTGGTAATCGGCGGTTCGCCTACCGATGCGGCGGCCGGGCTGATCAAGAAAGGCATGCTGGCGGGCCTCGCCAACAGTGGCTATTCGATCCTGGCGGAGTACGACACTCCCGAGTGGGCGCCGTCCAAGGCTCAGCAATGGACCAGTGGCCAGATCACCCGCTTCGGCAAGCGCATCCTCGGCGTGGTGGCGGCCAACGATGGCACCGCCGGCGGTGCGGTGGCGGCGTTCAAGGCGGCTGGCGTCAATCCGGTACCGCCGATCACCGGCAACGATGCCACGGTAGCGGGCCTGCAACTGATCATCGCCGGTGACCAGTACAACACCATCTCCAAGCCCAGCGAGATCGTCGCCAGCGCGGCGGCGGACGTGGCCGGCGAGTTTCTCGCGGGCAAGACGCCCAAGCCCGAGACCACCCTGTACGACGCGCCCTCGCGGTTGTTCGTGCCGAACCTGGTCACCGCCAAGAATCTCAAGGCGGAGATTATCGATCAAAAGGTGGCCGGCCAGCCGATCCAGACCGCGGCTCAGCTGTGCACCGATCGTTATGCCGAGGGTTGCAAGCAGCTCGGTATTCAGCCCTGAGCCGCGGCGGGCGGCCGGGGCAGGGCGGGCGATACGCCGCGCCTGCCCGGGTCGCTCGCTCGGCTGGACCTTCTGACGACCGGCGCCCCAGGCGCCCACAACAACAATAGAGAGTCGAACATGGCTGAACAGTCCGGCCCGACGGCCCCGCGCGAGCCCGTGCTGAGCTTGCGTGGCATCTGCAAGAGTTTCGGTGCGATCTCGGTGCTCGCCGATATCGACCTGGATCTCTATCCTGGCGAGGTGGTGGCCCTGGTGGGCGACAACGGCGCCGGTAAGTCCACTCTGGTCAAGATCATCTCCGGCGTGCACCAGCCGACGTCCGGCTCGCTCAAGGTGGCGGGCCAGGAGGTGAGCCTCGCCAGCCCCGCCGCGGCCCAGGCTCTGGGTATAGCCACGGTGTTCCAGGATCTGGCGCTATGCGAGAACCTCGACGTGGTCGCCAACATGTTCCTTGGCCGGGAATTGCAGCCCTGGGCGCTGGACGAGACCACCATGGAGGTGCGCACCTGGACGCTGCTCAGCGAGTTGTCGGCGCGCATCCCCAGCGTACGGCTGCCCATCGCCGCGCTCTCCGGCGGTCAGCGTCAGACCGTGGCCATCGCCCGGTCGCTGCTGCTCGAACCCAAGGTCATCCTGCTCGACGAACCCACCGCCGCCCTAGGCGTGGCCCAAACCGCCGAGGTGCTCAACCTCATCGAGCGAGTGCGCGACCGCGGCCTGGCCGTAGTGGTGATCAGTCACAACATGGAAGACGTCCGGGCGGTAGCCGACCGGATCGCCGTCCTACGCCTGGGCCGCAACAACGGCATCTTCGCCCCGGACGTGAGCGCCCAGGAGCTGATCGGCGCCATTACCGGCGCCGATGACAATTCGGTCTCGCGGCGCGCTCGTCGACGCCAAGCCGCGTCCCTCGAAACCACTCAGGAGCAGTCGCTATGAGCCAGCCCCGCGAATCGGCCGCCTTGCTCGACCGCAGCGACAGCCGCGTCAGCCAGACCGTGGGTCTAGCCGCCAGTCTCAAGGCCACGGCCGAGCGCATCCGTTCCGGTGATTTGGGCCCGCTACCGGTGGTAATCGGCCTGGTAGTGATCTGGACGGTGTTCGGCATTCTCAACCCAGTGTTCCTGTCCAGCGCCAACCTGGCCAACCTGCTGTTCGACGCTGCCACTGTCGGCATCATTTCCCTCGGCGTGGTCTGCGTCTTGATGGTGGGGGAGATCGATCTCTCGGTCGGCTCCATCAGCGGCTTCGCCTCGGCCTTGGTCGGTATCCTCTGGGTCAACCAGGGTTGGCCGGTGGGCGCGGCGATCCTGGCCGCCTTGGCGGCCGGTGCGCTGATCGGCAGCCTCTATTCGCTGCTGTTCACCCGCCTGGGCATGCCCAGCTTCGTCGCCTCTCTGGCTGGCCTGCTGGCGGTACTGGGATTACAGCTCTATCTACTGGGCAACGCCGGGTCCATCAACCTGCCATACGACTCCTTCCTGGTGAGCTTCGGCCAGCTCGATACCCTACCGCCGCTGTTGGCCTATCTGCTCGCCGCCGTCAGTGGACTGGTGCGTTTGCTACTGGGTTACCGCGCCCATCAGCGGCGGCGCCAGGCCCAGCTGTCGACGCCTTCGCTGGCCGGGGTGGCCCTGCAATCCCTGGCGCTCACGGCGCTGTTGGGCTTCGTCGCCTACTACCTCAACCAGGACCGCGGGGTGCCGTGGATCTTCGTCTTCTTCATGGCCCTGGTGGCGGCGATGCATTACGCCTTCACCCGTACCCGCTGGGGGCGCAGCCTGGCCGCGGTGGGCGGCAACCGCGAAGCGGCCCGTCGCGCCGGCATCAACGTGCGGCGTCTCTACACCTCGGCCTTCGTACTGTGCGCCACCTTCGCCGCCCTGGGCGGCATCCTCGCCGCAGCGCGCCTGGCCTCGGCCAGCCAGCAGGCGGGGACCGGTGACGTCAACCTCAATGCCATCGCTGCGGCGGTGATCGGCGGCACCAGCCTGTTCGGCGGGCGTGGCAGTGCCTATTCCGCACTGCTCGGGGTGATCGTCATCCAGTCCATCGCCAGCGGCCTGACCATGCTCGACCTGTCATCCGCGCTGCGCTACATGATCACCGGCGCCGTGCTGGCCCTGGCGGTGATCATCGACGCCCTTGCGCGTCGTTCGCGGGCTTCCCACGGACGGGCCTGAGGCCTGCCGTTCCTTTTCCGAATTCAGGGGTGAACACATGAACAAGAAACTGTTCCAGAAAGTCGCCGCCATCACCGGGGGGGCCTCCGGCATCGGCCTGGCCTGCGCCAAGGAAATGCTTGCCGCCGGCGCTCAGGTGGCCCTGGTCGACCGCTCTCGCGAGAACCTGGAAAGGGTCTGCGCCGAGCTGGGCCCGGAGGCCTTTCCAGTGGTGATCGACCTGCTCGATCCGGCCAGCGTCAAGACCATGCTGCCGCAGATCCTCGAGCGCTTCGGCCGCCTGGACATCTTCCACGCCAACGCCGGGGCCTACATTGGCGGCGAGGTGGTAGAGGGCGATCCGGATCAGTGGGATCGCATGCTCAATCTCAACATCAACGCTGCCTTCCGCTCGGTGCATGCAGTGCTGCCGCACATGGTCGAGCGCAGCAGTGGCGACATTCTTATGACCAGTTCCATCGCCGGGCTGATCCCGGTGGTCTGGGAGCCGATCTACACCGCCTCCAAGCATGCCATCCAGGCCTTCACCCACAGCCTACGCCGGCAGTTGATCAAGCATGATATCCGCGTGGGTGCGGTGGCACCCGGGCCGGTGGTCACGGCGCTGATCAGCGACTGGCCGCAATCCAAGCTCGACGAAGCCATGGCATCCGGAGCGCTTATGGAAGCCAGCGAGGTCGCCGAAGCAGTGGTGTTCATGCTGACCCGACCGCGCAACGTGGTGATCCGCGATCTGATCATCATGCCCACCAGCGTGGACCTGTAACGCCATGGGCCGGCATTTCATAGGGGTCGACGTGGGAACCGGCAGCGCCCGCGCGGGAGTCTTCGACGCCAGTGGACGCTTGCTGGGCGTGGCCAAGACGTCGGTGGAAACCTGGCACGGGCCAGGCCAGCGGGTCGAGCAATCCGGCGAGCAGATCTGGCAGGCCATCGCCAGCAGCGTGCGCGGCGCTCTGGCTGAGGCGACAGTGGCACCGGAGACCATCGCTGGCCTTGGCTTCGACGCTACCTGCTCGCTGGTGGTAGTAGCGGCCGACGGCCGTCCGGTCGGGGTCGGCGACTCCGGCGACGACCAGCGCAACGTCATGGTCTGGATGGACCACCGCGCCACCGAGGAAGCCAACGAGATCACCGCCAGTGGCCATCCGGTGCTGCGCTACGTGGGGGGGCGCATCTCTCCGGAGATGGAAACGCCCAAGCTGCTCTGGCTCAAGCGACATCTGCCCGCAGCCTTCGCCCGAGCCGGACACTTCTTCGATCTCGCCGACTACCTGACCTGGCGCGCAACCGGAGATCTGGCCCGCTCGGCCTGCACGGTCACCTGCAAGTGGACCTATCTCGCCCACGAACAGCGCTGGGACGCTTCCTATTTCGAGACCATAGGCCTGGGCGAGTTGGTCACCGAGGGTTTCGCCCGGATCGGCACGCGCATCGTCGAGCCGGGTACGCCGCTGGGCCAGGGCCTCGGTGCCGCTGCTGCGGCCGACCTGGGCTTGCTGCCTGGCACACCGGTGGGGGCGGCGCTGATCGACGCCCATGCGGGGGGCGTCGGCTCCCTCGGCGGCGCGGATAATCAGAGGCGGACGGCGGTGACCCAGCGCCTCGCTTACATCTTCGGTACCTCGGCTTGCTCCATGGCCTCCAACGAGCAGCCTGCCTACGTAGATGGCGTCTGGGGGCCCTATTACTCGGCCATGCTGCCCGGGCTCTGGCTCACCGAGGGTGGCCAGTCGGCAGCGGGGTCAGCCATCGACCATCTGGTTTCCCTGCATCCCGCCGTGGCGGCGGCGCGTGAGGTGGCCGAGCGTCAGGGGCAGGCGCTGCTCCCCTGGCTCGAAACCCAGGTGGCGGACCGGGGCAGTGCCGCGGTAACCCTGGCCGAAGGCCTGCACGTGGTCCCCGAATTCCTCGGCAATCGCTCCCCCTTCGCCGATCCCGATGCCCGCGCGGTAGTCGCCGGTCTGACCCTCGACCGTGAGGTGGACGGATTGCCGGCCCTTTACGTCGCCGGCCTCTGCGGCATCGCCTATGGTCTGCGCCAGTTGCTCCAAGCCCTGGCGCGGAATGGCATCGCTATCGAATTGATCGTCGCCAGCGGTGGCGCCGCCCAGAGCGATTTCGTCCGGCAACTGCTGGCCGATGCTACGGGCGTGCCTGTAGCCGTCAGCGATACGGATGAGCCGGTACTGCGGGGCGCGGCGATGCTGGGGGCGGTCGCGGCTGCCGATAGCACTTCGCTACTGGATGCCATGGGCCGCATGGCACGCCTCGACCGGGTGTTCAGCCCGGTGCAGGGCGAACTCGCCGAAGAGCACCGGCGCCGCTACGCGGCCTTCGAGATTCTGCAAGGCGCGGAGCGGCAGGTGCGAGGGCTGTTCGCCGCCCGCTAGGGCGGGCGTCAGTCCGGCACGTCGCCGAACAGACCGGCCTGGTAGTCGCGGATCGCCTGGCGGATTTCTTCGGCGCTGTTCATGACGAAGGGCCCATGGGCGACGATGGGCTCGGCGAAGGGGGCGGCATGGCCGTAGAGCAGTACGGCGCCATCGCGGCTGGCGATCTCGATCTGGTCGCCATCGTCGGCGAATTCGAAGAGCTGCCAGGGGGCTTCGTCGCGTCCGGCGAGCTGCAGGGTGCCGCGCACGCCGTAGCAGAAGATCGTCGAGCCAGGCGGCGCGGGCAGGATCGCGGTGGCGCCGGGGGCGAGTTCGACGGTCATCAGGGTGATGGGCGTCGGCGTCTGCACGGCGCCCTGGACGCCATCGTGGGTGCCGGAGGCCAGGCGGATGCGCACTCGGCCTTGGTCGGCTTCGATCAGTGGCATGGCTTCGGCGGTCACGCCATGGTAGGCCGGCGGCGTGAACTTAAGACGGGCGGGAAGGTTGACCCACAGCTGCAGGATCTCCAGATCACCACCCTCGCGCTTGAAGGCGGCCGGCGACAGCTCGGCATGGACCAGCCCACTGCCAGCGGTCATCCACTGGATGCCACCGGCCTCGATGACGCTCTCGTGGCCGCCGCTGTCACGGTGGGCGAGGGAGCCGGCGAGGATGAAGGTCACGGTTTCGAAGCCCCGGTGAGGGTGGGGACCGAAGGGCAGGCCGGCGTTGTGCGGCGGATAGACCTGGGGACCGTGATGATTGAGAAAGAGGAAGGGGTCGAGGTGGGGCAGGCCGGGACCCGGCAACGGCCGGCGGGTCTGGAGGTCGCCGATGTCGTCACGCCGAGCGGAATGGCGGTGCAGCAGGGTACGGGTGGTCATGCGGGGCCTCGCGAACGCAAAGCGTCAGTGTAGAGGCACCCACGCCGGACGGGTACCCGGCGTGGACGACCGCCCTTTAGATGGAGAAGCGTACCTCTCGCTCCGGCCGTTGCAGGCTCGGGCGGCGATGATTGACCACCAGCTCACCGATGCGGATGAGGTGGGCACGGGTGACGTTGCGACTCAGCCCCAGCAGCCGCGCCGTGTGTACCTGGTTGCGATGGCAGAAGCGGTAGGCGGCGCGCACCAGGGCATCTTCGACGCGCTCGTGCAGGGCTTCCGGTTGCTCCTCGAACAGTTGGGCGAAGGCCTCGGTCAGCAGGTTGTCCACCGGCGCCGCCGCGGTCGGTCGCGGCGCTGCGGGGACCAGACTGGGACGCTGGACGAAGCTCAGGTCCGCGGCCTCGAGCAGGCCCTGGGGCTTAAGCAGCAGGGCGTGCTGCAGGGTGTTCTCCAGTTCGCGGATGTTGCCGGGCCAGGGATGCTCCAGCAGCCGGCGCTCCGCCGTCGCGCTCAGGGACACCGATGCCTGAGCATAGGCGTGGAGGAAGTGCCGGGCCAGCGGCAGGATATCGCCCTGGCGCTGGCGTAGCGGCAGCAGCGGCAGGCTGACCACGTTGAGGCGATACCAAAGGTCTTCGCGAAAGCTGCCCTCGGCTACCGCCCGCTCCAGGGGGACGTTGGTGGCGGCGACAATGCGCACATCCAGCGGCACGCTGCGTCTCGAGCCGAGGCGCACCACCTCGCGCTCCTGCAACACCCGCAGCAGCTTGACCTGTACCGACAGCGGCAGGTCGCCGATCTCGTCGAGGAACAGGGTGCCGCCGTTGGCCTCCTCGAACCAGCCGGCGCGGGTGGCCAGGGCACCGGTGAAGGCGCCTTTCTCATGGCCGAAGAGTTCCGCCTCGACCAGGCTTTCGGCGAAGGCGCCGCAATTGACGGCCACGAAGGGACCGGCGTGTCTGTGGCTCAGGGCGTGGATGTGGCGGGCGATCAGTTCCTTGCCGGTGCCGGTCTCGCCGATCACCAGTACGCTGGCGTCGCTGGGGGCGATCTTCTCCAGGTGGGCGAGCAGTTCGCGGGATTTGGGGTCGGCAAAGACCTGGGCGGTCGCCCGGTAGCGGGGGACCGCGGGCGTGCGCGTCAGGGTCAGCAGCGTCATCGCAGGCTCCTCAGGAGTAGAAGCTGGGGGTGGGCAGAGCATCGTTGAGCGCCCAGTCGCCCAGTTCCTGCAGTTTGTAATCCACCGGGTCATGCAGGGTCTGGGTGCGCAGGTTGCGCCAGTAGCGATCCAGGCGCAGCGCGCCCGCGGTGGCCCGGGCGCCGCCGACCTCGAACAGGCGGCTGGCCAGGTCGAGGCCGTGCCGGCTGGCGGCGACCTTGGCCGTGGCGATGGCGATCGCCAGTTCACCCCGGGCGGTTTCAGTGAGCTCGGTGCCCTGGCGCCAGGCCGCGGCGAAGGCCGTGTTGGCGCGCTCGACCAGCAGCCGGGTGCTTTCCAGGGCGACCCAGAATTCACCGTAGTGCCGGAGGACGTAGGGATCGGCAGTGGCGCTGCTGGCGGTCGACTTGAACCAGGGGCGGGACTGGGTGGTGGTATAGCGCCGGGCCTCGGCGAAGGCCCCTTCGGCGAGCCCCAGGAAGATGTTGGCGAAGATCAGTTGCGCCAGCAGCGGGCGCAGGCAGGCGAAGGGCGTACTCAGCGGACCGGGATCGAGCAGCCATTCCTGCTGTTCGACACGCACGCCGTCGAAGCAGGCGCTGCCGCTGTCGGTCTGGCGTTGTCCGTTGTTGTCCCAGTCGTCGAACAACTCGATACCGGCGCGCCGGGTCGGGACCACGGCGATCAGCAGGCGACCACTGTCGTCGTTTTCCAGCGCCGACAGCAGCAACAGGTCGGAGTCCAGGGCGCCGCTGCAAAAGCTCTTCTGACCGTCCACCTGCCAAGCGTCACCCTGGCGGCGGGCGAGGGTACGACGGTCCAGGGGATTGAGCGCATTGCCCCAGAACAAGGCCTCGCGGGCGGTGCGCTCCAGCCAGGGGCGCCACTGCGCGGGTTGACCGAACAACTGGGCGGTCGCCAGCAGCAGGTGATGAAAACCGAAGACATGGGCGAGGGAGCTGTCGACCCGGGCGAGCCGGCGCACTGCTTCCAGGGTCTCGTCCCAGGTGGCGCCAAGGCCGCCCAGCTCGCGTGGAATGCTCAGGGCCAGCAG
The DNA here is from genome assembly GCF_054558395.1 of Pseudomonas sp. No.117. Lineage (NCBI taxonomy): Bacteria > Pseudomonadati > Pseudomonadota > Gammaproteobacteria > Pseudomonadales > Pseudomonadaceae > Pseudomonas > Pseudomonas sp. No.117. The sequence goes on along the minus strand of NZ_BAAJNP010000005.1, from coordinate 313,916 downwards.
GCCGCTCTGGCGCAGGGCATCTCGTTCGGCCTTGGGCGTCCCGCCCTGGCGATCGCGCTCGGCGGCCGAGGCGGCGAAGGTCGCCAGCAGGGGGGTGAGAGGTTCCAGCAGCGAATCGGACATGAAGGACTCTTATCTTTGAGAAGTACGGCAGGCGTTAGAACGTAAAGCCGGTTAAACCCCGATACGAAATATTTTTTTGTTATTAGGTAATGGCCTTCTATCTTCTCAGGCGACCGCCCGGTCACTTTTCGGTTATTGGGCTAAAGATTCCATGCGGACCTGCCGTTATAGGTCTAACTCCAACCTCTGAGCAGGGGTGTGCCATGTTCAACAAGGGACTAAAACAAGAACTGCAGCGCCTGCGCGAGCAGGTCGATTCCTTCAAGCAGCTCAAGGCCGAGCTCGACGAGGAAATGCTGGGCGTCGAGCTGGACGGCAAGGGCCGCATCAGCGCGGTGAACGGCAATTTCGAAAGGGAAATGGGGGTCCGCGCCGCCGATGTGCTCGGGCGCCCGCTGGTGGATCTCATCCCCGCCCACACCAAGGGTGAAGAGTATAGTCGGCGGCTGCAGCAGAGCCTGACTCAGGGCACGCACTTCAGTGGCGCCCTGCGCCTGCTGCGTGGCGACGGGCGGGAAGCCTGGCTGCGCGGCATCCTGCATCCCTTCCATGACAGCCAGGGGCGGGTGCAGCGCTTCCGGCTGTTCTGCAACAACCTGACCCGCACCATCGAGACGTCCCGCGAGCACGAGAGCCTGCTCAAGGCCCTGCGCCGGTCGACGGCGGTCATCGAATTCAACCTCGAGGGCGAGGTGCTCGACGCCAATGATCGCTTCCTGCAGGCGATGGGCTATTCCCTGGCCCAGATCAAGGGCAAGCACCACCGGATCTTCTGCGAACCTGCCGAGGCCAGCTCCGAGGCCTACCAGCAATTCTGGGCGCGCCTGCGCCGTGGCGAATTCGTCGTCGCCCGCTTCAAGCGCCTCGATGCGCAGGGGCGCGACGTCTGGCTGGAGGCCTCCTACAACCCGGTGATCGATGCCCATGATCGGCTGTACAAGGTGGTCAAGTTCGCCACCGTGATCACCGATCAGGTCCACCAGGAACAGGCGGTATCCGAGGCGGCCGGTGTGGCCTTCGAGCAGTCCCGGCATACCGACGATACCGCGCGCAAGGGCGCCGTGGTGGCGCAGCAGACGGTGGACGTCATGCGTGCCCTGGCGGACCAGATGCAGGAGGCGGTGAAGGGTATCGAGGCGCTGGACAACCAGTCCCAGGTGATAGGCACCATCATCAAGACCATCAGCGGCATCGCCGAGCAGACCAACCTGCTGGCGCTCAACGCCGCCATCGAGGCCGCGCGCGCTGGCGAGCAGGGCCGCGGTTTCGCCGTGGTGGCCGATGAGGTCAGGCAACTGGCCTCGCGGACCAGCAAGGCGACCGAGGAGATCGTCGGCGTGGTCCAGCAGAACCAGCAGCTGGCGAGCGACGCGGTGAAGGTCATCGAGAACGGTCGCCGCCAGGCCGAGCAGGGGCTGGAGCTGGCGGGCCAGGCTGGACAGGTGATCGTGGAGATCCAGGACGGCGCCCAGCGGGTGGTCGGCGCGGTGGGGCGTTTCGCCCGCCAGCTCTCGACCTGATCCGAGCACGTCTACTCTGAGCTTGACGAAACGGCAGCCCCAGGGCTGCCGTTTTGCAGGGGGTCACCGGCAGGGTCAGCCCTGCTTGCTGCCACCACCGATCTGCCAGACGAAGGGCGGCTCGCTGCCGTCGATCTCCCAGGCGCCGACGATGCGCTCCTTGTAGATCAGCGGATTGTGCGAGGCAGCGGTACGGGCATTGCGCCAGTGCCGGTCGAGACCCTTGGCGGCGCGCGTGGCCGAGGCGCCCAGGGCGTTGAACAGGTCGCTGGTGGCGCGCAGCACCAGGTCGGCCACCGCCGACTGGGCCTGGGCGGATTCCAGTTCGGCCGCGACGTTGGCGCGGTGTTCGGCGGCTGCATCCTGGCCATAGCGGGCCTCGAAGGCGACCTGGGCCGCAGCGGCGGCGCTCAGGGTCGCCGCCTCGGCCGCGTAGACGAAGGCCGAGGCCTTGCCCACCACCTGCTGCACCTGGGGATCATCGCTGGCCGCACTGGCGTTGCCATGGCTGTAGACCCGGGTGCGGCCCCGCACCTCCTGGGCGAATTCCCTGACCGCCGCCTGGCCGCTGCCCGTGATCACGGCGAGCACCACCAACTGGTAGAAGGCGGTCTGGTACTTGAAGCGGGTGGCGAAATCGATCAGGTTTTCCGGCTCCACCCGCACGCCCTCGAACACCGAGGTGCCGCTGGCCGTGGTGCGCTGACCGAAGCCGTCCCAGTCGTCGGACTGGCGGACGCCCGGCTGGTCGGTGCGGATGGCGGCGATGACGTCGCCGCCGGTGTCGTCGCGCTGGGCGTAGACGTCGATCCAGTCGGCGAACAGGCTGCCGGTGCTGTAGTACTTGGCGCCATTGAGGCGCCATTCGCCATCCTGCTGGCTGACCCGGGTGATCACCTCGCCGAGCCTGACGGTGCCGATCTCGGTCCAGGCATTGCCGACCAGTTCGCCCGCGACGAAGCGTTCGAACCACACCGCCTGGGACGCACTGGCATGGGCGTTGAGGCGATCCTCGACGAAGGCGAAGTGGCCGCGCAGGGCCTGGGGCAGATTGCTGTCGGCGGCGGCCAGCTCGATCAGCAGCCGGACCAGCTGCGGCAGGCTGGCGCCGCCACCGCCGAATTCCAGCGGCACCCGTACGGCGCCGAAGCCGGCTTCCTTGAGCCAGGCCACGGGCGCATAGGGGAGGGTGCGGGAGCGCTCGCGCTCCAGGGCACCTTCGGCGATGCGGGCGAAGACAGGGCGGAAGCGGGCGGCCAGGCGCTCGTAGTCAGGCGCATCGGTGAGGGTCGGCGGTAGATGGCGAGCGGGCAGATTCATGGAAGATCCTCGGCGGGTGAACGGTCGACGCCAGGGCCTTTGCAAGAGCGTTGCCAGCCTGGAATGCCCGTCCCGACGGGCTTTGCCTAGCCCGGGCTGTCCGGATGGCAGCAGGCTGCCCGGGCACTGTTGCCCAGGCGACAGTGGTGCCCGGCAGGCTAGACTGGGGCTTTTACGGAGTCGCCATGGACCTGCTCTTTCTCGGCACCTCGGCCGGGGTGCCGACCCGTCGCCGCAATGTCGCGGCCCTTGCGTTGATCGAGGATCAGGGCAAGGGCTGGTTCCTCGTCGACTGCGGCGAAGCCACCCAGCACCAGCTCCTGCGCACCCCGCTCTCGGTGGCGGACCTGCGCGCCATCTGCATCACCCATGTCCATGGCGATCACTGCTATGGTCTGCCAGGGCTGCTGGCCAGCGCCGCCATGACCGGCCGTAGCCAGCCATTGGCGCTGATCGCACCCCAGGCGGTGCAGGACTGGCTCGCCGCCACCCAGGCGCTGACCGCGCTGCACCTGCCCTTCGAACTGCAGTTTCACGCCCTCGAGACCTTCAGGGGCGTTGCACTGGGCGCCTGGGAGATCGACGCCTTTCCGCTGTCCCACCGGGTGCCCAGCCAGGCCTTCCGTTTCCGCGAGACCCGCCGGCCGCAACGCCTGGACCCGCTGGCCCTGGCCGCGGCCGGGGTCCCGCACGGGCCGCTGTGGGGGCGTCTGCACGCAGGCGAAGACGTGCTGCATGAGGGACGCCTGCTACGCAGTGCCGACTTCCTGCAGGCGGCTCATGAGGAGCGGCGGCTGGTGGTGGCTGGCGACAACGACCGTCCCGAGCTGCTGGCCGAAGCCTGTCGCGGGGCCCAGCTGCTGGTCCACGAGGCCACCTATGCCCAGGCGCACATCGACAGGACCGGGCAGAGCTGGGGCCATAGCAGCGCCGCCGGCATCGCCCGCTTCGCCGCGGCCCAGCGCCTGCCAGCGCTGCTGCTCACCCATTTCAGTCCGCGCTACCAGGCCGATCCGGCACGCTCGCCGTCCATCGAGGAGCTGCGCCAGGAGGCGGCCGCCTGCTACCACGGTGAGTTGCACCTGGCCGAGGATTTCTCGCGTTTTCGCCTGGATCGCCAGGGGCGGCTGAAAGCCCTGGACCAGAGCGGCGCAGCGGTACTTTCCGTCCAGCGCTAGGGTAGGGCGCCGCGTGCGTCGGCCTTGTCTGGTTCGCTCTGCTTGGGCATAGTGCGAACGTTTATCATTCCAGGGGTCATGGTGACCTCTCGCAGCTCATCCGTAGGAGAAGCAAATGGCGGTGTCTTTGAACAAGGTTTCCACGCTGGGCGCCGTGGCGCTGCTGTCGCTGGCAGTAGCGGCGTGCTCCGCTCGCCCAGAGGCACCGACGCCCCCGCCGCCCCCCGCACCGGCTCCGGTCGCCGCCCAGCCGGCAGCGCCCCAGTCCCCCGCCGAACTCAAGCGCATCGAGCTGGGTTATGGCGTCTACGAGCTGGCCTACAGCCCGGCCAAGCAGTCGGTCTACGCCGCTACCGCGCAATTGACCAAGGGCGTCACCGGTGGGGTGATCTACCAGCTGGATCCGGCTACCCTGGCCATCACCGGGCAGATCCACACCGATCTGAAGAACTTCGCCCTGACCACCGATGCCAGTGGCGAGACGCTGTTCGTCACCAACTCCCTGGACGGCGGCCTCAGCCGCATCGACCTGCGCACCGGCAAGGTGGAGAAGCGGCTCGCCTTCAAGGAGATGGGTCGTGACGGCCATCCGGTCAATCCGCGCCAGGTCATCCTGCATGACGGCCTGCTGTACGTCGGTGGCGTCGGCGATCCGGGCGTGATCTGGGTGGTGGACGCCAAGACCCTGACCCTCAAGGCCCGTATCCCCAATGCCGGCAAGTGGGTGACCGGCCTGCTGTACTCCGAGGACACTCAGCGCCTCTATGCCGCCAACGGTGGTGGCGAGGTGCTGGTGATCAATCCGCGTACCCGCAAGATCGAGCACCGCTGGACCCCCGGTGACGGTGGCAAGTACCTGCTGCTCAACCTGGCCGAGGATCGCGCGAACCACCAACTGTTCGTCACCGACAATTCCGAGGCCAAGACCGTGCTGGTCTTCGACATCCGCACCGGCAAGGTCATCAAGCGCCTGCCAGTGGGCGATGCCCTGGCGATCAAGCTCAACACCCAGCGCAACGAGCTGTACATCACCCAACGTGAGACCGGCCGCCTGTTGATCCTGGACGCCACCACCTACGCCGAGAAGAAGGCTTACGACCTCAAGCCCAATCCCAACAGCCTGCTGGTCAGCCCGGATGGCCAGACGCTGTACGCCACGGTGAAGACGCCCTTCGACAAGGAATACATGAATACCGCGCCGGAAAGCGTGGTGCGCATCGACCTGACCGCGATCAAATAAAACCGGTCTAGCAGTGGTCCGCCGCGCGCTGCGGACCACTTCGGGGCGGACAGGGCTTCCCAAGCCCGCTTGCGTGCTCTTGAATGCGATGATGCCTGTCGCGGTTTTCGAGGAGAGCACGCTTGTCCGCCACCGATCTCACCCTGCTTCCTCTGCTGGAAGCCTCCTATCGCCACTGGCTCGGCCAGTCTCTGCCGCGTCCGCCCGGGTTACCCCAGGCTGAGGCCTTGACCTGGCTGCACGAGCGAGCGCCCTATGCCTTGCTGGCCCACGGCAACGAAAGCGATCCCCTGTTCTGCTACGCCAACGAGCAGGCCTCGCGCTGCTTTGGCTATCCGCACGCCGAGTTCATCGGCATGCCCTCAAGGTTCAGCGCCTCACCCAAGGACCGGGACGAGCGACAGCGGCTGATGGAAGCGGTGGGACGCCAGGGTTATGCCAGTGGCTACGAAGGCTGGCGAGTCGACAAGGCGGGGGAGGCCTTCCAGATCCATGCGGGCGTGGTGTGGAATCTGATCGATGTCGAAGGTGCGCGGCTGGGTCAGGCGGCGTTGTTCTGGCCGGATCCGCAGCGGATCGGGAAGGTGGAGTAAGGCCGGATTGCTAGCCTCGGCTGCGCGCGGAAGACCGAATTCGTGGACAAGGCTGCGCCGTTGTCCACCCTACGCATGCCTGCTCCGTAGCGTTTTCCACGCGGGGGTTGCCGCCGAGTTCGCCCGGCTCATGCAGTTCCTTACTCTCTCTCTGAGGGTAAGGGGAAAGGTTGGCCTGCCAGGTTTCGCTGCTGTTGGTTGAGCTGCGCATGTGTGGGCAAGGCTGCGCCGTTGTCCATCCTACGCATGCCTCTGCCGTAGGGTGGAAAACCGCGTAGCGTTTTCCACGCGGGTTTATCGCCGGATTCTCGCACTTCACGAAACTGCCCCCTCTCCCTGAGGGAGAGGGTTGGGGTGAGGGGGATAGGCAAAGCTCTCACTCATCCTCGACGATCAGCACCACCAGATCCTTAGGCCCATGGGCACCATAGGCCAGTACCTGCTCGATATCGGCGGTCTTCGACGGTCCCGAGATCAAGAGCGCATTGGTCGGCATGCCGCTGCGCCAGTCCTGTTGTTGCTGCAACTCGTAGAAGTTGTCGACCACGGTGCTGGCCCTGAGCAGGGCGATGTGCAGCGGCGGCACCAGGCTCATCAGGCGTGGTTCCTGACGATCCGGCCAGAGCACCAGGCTGCCGGTGGAGGCCAGGGCGCCGAGGGTGCCGGTGAGGCTGGCCGGGGTGTCGTCGAACAGTTCGGCCTTCCACTCCTCAACGGGGCGGTCATAGGCCTTCCAGCGCGGCTGGCCGTCGCCCTGCCAGCGCTCCACCAGCCGCGCGCCGTGGGGCGTGCCAGGGGCGATCAGCAGTTGGTCCAGACCCCGTTCGGCGAGGACGCGATCGACCAGCGCTGGCCAGTCCGCGGTGGTGGTCAGATGGGTTTCGGTGTGCACCGTTTCCATCAGGGTGCGCAGGCGGGCGACACGTTCTTCCGGTGGATAGCGCCAGGGTTCGGTCACCAGGGCTTCGTCGAAGTCGTCGGTCAGCGGCTGGGTACCCTGCAGACTGCCGCGTAGCTTTGCGAGGATGTTGTCGCGGGCGCTCATGGGCGTTTCTCCAGGTGTTCGCGGGCCAGTTCGTGCAGCGAGCGCCGCGCCGGTTTGGGGGCGCTGTGGTGCTCCGTCCAGGGGCCGAGTTGGCCAGGAGTGAAGCGGCCGAAACGGGTGGCCAGGTAGCTGAAGCCACGATAGAGCAGCGGCGAGGTGTAGAGATTCTGCCAGGCATGCCAGGTCCAGCGCTCCCGGGCGGAGAACTTGCTGCCCTGGCCGCGCAGCAGGTGCGGCTCGGCTTCGGGGGCCTTGACGTTTTCCTCGCGCAGCCGGCGCAAGAGCGCCGGAATCGGGATCTTGACCGGGCAGACCTCGCCACAGGCGCCGCACAGCGACGAGGCGCTGGGGTGGTCTGGCGCACGCTCCAGACCCACCAGATGCGGGGTGATGATGGCGCCGATAGGGCCGGGATAGACCTCGCCATAGGCGTGGCCGCCGATGCGGGTGTAGACCGGGCAGTGGTTCATGCAGGCGCCGCAGCGAATGCAGTTGAGGGTCTGGCGTAATTCGCTGTCGGCGAAGGCCTGGCTGCGACCATTGTCGAGCAGCACCAGGTGCACCTCGCGCGGGCCGTCCAGTTCCTCGGCCTTGCGCGGACCGGAGATCAGGTTGACGTAGGTGGTGATCGGCTGGCCCAGGGCGGAGCGGGTCAGCAGCGACAGCAGGGGCACCACGTCGCGCAGATTCTCCACCACCTTCTCGATGCCGGTCACGGCGATGTGCACCGGCGGCACCGTGGTGGACATCCGCCCATTGCCCTCGTTTTCCACCAGCAGCAGGGTACCGGTCTCGGCTACGGCGAAGTTGACCCCGGAGATGCCGATATCGGCCTCGAAGAATTTCCGCCGCAGCACCCGCCGCCCGGTCTGGATGAGTTCGTCGACGTCGGTGGTGTAGGGCTCGGCCAGGTGCTCGTGGAAGAGGGTGCCCACCTGCTGCCGGTTGAGGTGGATGGCCGGCATGATGATGTGCGATGGCTTCTCCGCGGCGAGCTGGATGATGTACTCGCCCATGTCCGACTCCAGGCAGTCGATGCCCTGGGCGCCGAGGACGTGGTTCATGTCCATCTCTTCGCTGACCATGGACTTGCCCTTGATCAGCAGCTTGGCCTCGTGGCGCTCGGCGATCTGCTGGACGATGGCATTGGCCTCGGCCGTGGTCTCGGCCCAATGTACCTGGACGCCATTGCGCGTCAGATTCGCCTCCAGGCGCTCCAGCAGCTCGGGCAACTTGGACAGCGCCCGGGCGCGGATGCGATTGCCCAGCTCGCGCAGCCGCTCGCGTTCGTCGGCATCGCTCATGCTGGCCAGACGCTTGGTCATCAGCGAATCCATGGCGGTGCGGAAGTTACGCCGCAACTGGTCGTCGCCCAGGGCCCGACGCGCGCGTGCCTTGAAGGGTGGTGGTTCGCTCACGTCGGTGAGGGGGATCTTGAGCATCTCGTTCATGCGGCACCTCCGATACGGCGCCAGAGGAAGCTGGCCAGGTGTTCGCCACGCAGGGCGGCACGTTGTTTCTCCAGAGCGCCGTTGATGTTCATCAGGCAACCGCAGTCGGCAGTGATCAGCTGGGCGGCGCCACTGTCCTGCAGGGCGCGGGTCTTGTCCGCCACCATGGCGCCGGAGATGTCCGGCATCCGCACCGAGAAGGTGCCGCCGAAGCCGCAGCATTCGCTCTCGTGGTCATGGTCGACGCGCTCCACAGCCGCTAGCTGGCCGAGCAGGGCGCGGCCGTGCAGGTGGGTCTGCATCTCGCGGCGGGCGCTGCAGGAGGTGTGCAGCGCCACCTTGGTCGGGGCGCCGCGGTCCTGGTAGTCGACCTGGCAGACGTGCAGCAGGAATTCGGCCAGCTCATAGGTGCGCCCGACCAGGTCCTGCACCTGCCGCAGGGTCTCGGGGTCGTCGGCGAACAGTTCGGCATAGTGATGGCGCAGCATCCCGGCGCAGGAGCCGGAGGGCACCACCACCGGCCAGGGTTCGGCGAACAGCGCCAGCTGGGCACGGGCCACGGCGCGGGCCTCCTCGGTATAGCCCGAGGTATAGGCCGGCTGGCCGCAGCAACTCTGCGCCTGGGGGAAATGCACGCGGAGGCCTTCGCGCTCCAGCAGGCGAATGCTGTCCATGCCGGCTTCGGGATAGAAGAGGTCCACCACGCAGGTGCCGAACAGATAGACCTGGGATGGCTTCTGCTGCGGATAGGTCCGCGGCGGCGCCAGGGGTGGCGCGGTGCGGGTGGCGTTGGGGGCGGCGTTGTGGAAGAGGTCGTTCATCAGGCGTCACTCCGGGTTGGCCCGGTAATAAGAGGACCGGCGACGGCCTGAACCGCCGCCGGGAACCGCGTGATCAGTGCACCAGCATGCCGGTGAACACATAGGCCTGCGCCAGGGTGATCAAGCCGACCAGCACGGCGAAGCCGATGCTGTGGCGCACGGTGAAGCGGAACAGGTCGGACTCCTTGCCCACCATGCCGGTAGCCGCGCAGGCCACGGCGATGGACTGCGGCGAGATCATCTTGCCGGTCACTCCGCCGGAACTGTTGGCGGCCACCAGCAGGGTGTCGGAAACGCCGATCTGGTGTGCGGTGGTCGCCTGCAGCGAGCCGAACAGGGCGTTGGACGAGGTATCCGAACCGGTCAGGAACACTCCCAGCCAGCCCAGCAGCGGCGAGAAGAAGGGGAACAGCGCGCCGGTACCGGCCAGCAGCAGGGCCAGGGTGGTGGACATCCCCGAGTAGTTGACGACGAAGGCGAAGGCCAGCACCAGTCCGATGGACAGGATCGGCTTGCGCAGCTCCACCAGGGTTTCCTTGAACACGCCCAGGGCGGTCGAGGGCTTGATGCGGAAGATGGCCATGGCGATCAGCGCCGAGATCAGGATGGCGGTGCCCGAGGCGGACAGCAGGTCGAGCTTGTAGACCGCCGGCATGGGCGTCGGGGTGGCTGCGATGGGCGCCGCCTTGAGCACCAGCTTGTCCAGATAGGGCACCGGCACGTTGATCACCAGGGCATAGAGGGCACCGCCGCTGGCGAACAGCGCCTTGAAGGCCTTGGTGGTCCAGATCGTCACGACCACGGTGAGGATCAGGAACGGCGACCAGGCCTTGATCACGGTGCCTAGCGAATGCTCGGGCGGCAGGCGACCGCCACTGCCAAAGCCCGCGCCGCCGCCCAGCATGGCCGCGCCGCCACCACCACCAACCACGGCCGTCGCACCCGCGGTGGCGTGCTGCGGCTGGCGCAGCTTGAGGTAGCTGGTGAGGGCGATCATGGCGGCCAGCGACGAGGTGATGTCAGGCAGTTCCGGACCGATGAAATTGGAGGTCAGGTACTGGAAGACGGCGAAGGTGCCGCCGCAGATCAGCGCCGGCTTCCAGGTTTCCCGCAGGCCGCGCATGCCATCCATCATGAACATCAGCCACAGCGGCACCAGCAGCGACAGCAAGGGCAGTTGGCGACCGGTCATGGCGCCGATCTTGAAGGCGTCGATGCCGGTGACCTGGCCGGCGACGATGGTCGGAATGCCCAGGGCGCCGAAAGCTACCGGTGCGGTGTTGGCGATCAGGCAGAGCCCGGCCGCCTTCAGCGGATTATGGCCCAAGCCCACCAGCAGGGCGGCGGTGATGGCCACCGGGGCACCGAAGCCGGCCGCGCCCTCCAGGAAGGCGCCGAAGCAGAAACCGATCAGCAGCACCTGCAGGCGCTGGTCGTCGGTGATGGAGAGGACGGAGCTGCGGATGATGTCGAACTGGCCGCACTTGACCGTCAGCTTGTAGAGGAACACCGCCGTGACGATGATCCAGGCGATGGGCCAGAGGCCGTAGAGAAAGCCGTAGCCGGCCGCCGCCAGCGCCTTGTCCACCGGCATGTGGTAGACGAACAGGGCGATGAGCAGGGCGATCGCCAGGGTCAGGGCGCCCGCCACATGCCCCTTGAGACGGAGTACGGCCAGGGCGATGAAGAAGAACAGGATCGGCAGGGCGGCGACGAAGGCCGAAAGGCCCAGGCTGCCGAGCGGAAGATAGAGCTGTTGCCAGGTTTCCATCGGGTGCTCCTTGATTGTTTTTGTAGGGAAGCGGCAGGACGGGGTTGCACAGCATCGCGACCTGTGGCAAAAATTGGTAAGACCAATTTACAAGGGCGACTTCCCGCACGTTAAGCGGGGTCTTTGCGGCTGTCAAACGGGTTATCGTGCGACTTTAGTCGTCCAAACGGTCGTGCCATACCCGTGCGAAGCGGCATCCGAAGGCTTTCTTGAGGGGTTTCATGGAGTTCCAACCGGTCAAGCAGCGGCGTCTGTCGGACGATATCGTCAAGCACCTGGAAGCCTTGATTGCCGAGGGCTCCCTACGGCCCGGTGAACGGCTGCCGGCCGAGCGTGCCCTGGCCGAGCGTTTCGGGGTCTCGCGGCCCTCGCTCCGGGAGGCGATCCAGAAACTGGTGGCGCGCGGCCTGCTCACCAGCCGCCAGGGCGGCGGTACCTATGTCACCCAGGCGCTCAACAGCGCCTTTACCGATCCCCTGCTGCCGCTGCTGGAAAGCCGCGAGGAAACCCGCCGCGATCTGCTGGAGTTTCGCCATACCCTGGAAAGCGCCTGCGCCTACTACGCCGCCCAGCGGGCCACCGAGCCGGACCTGGCGCGCCTGACCCTGGCCTGGGAGCGACTGGAGGCCTGCTACCAGCGACGCGAGACGCTGACCTGCGAAGAGGAGGGCGAGGCCGACGCGGCCTTCCACCTGGCCATCGCCGAGGCCAGCCACAACGCCGTCTACCTGCACAGCATCCGCAGCCTGTTCGAGCTGTTGCGGCATCACATGGTCACCAATATCGGCGGCATGCAGGCCCAGCGTGGCGAAACCCGCGAGCGGCTGCTGGAGCAGCACCGGGCGCTGTACCTGGCGATCGTCGCTGGCGAAGCCGAGCGCGCCCGCGACGCCGCCAGTCTGCACCTGGGCTATGTGCGAGAGGTATTGGAGGAAGCGGGCGCCATGGCAGGGCGTCTAGCACGGGCGAAACGGCGGGAAGATTTCTGAAGAAGTGTGGCAAAATATTGCATGGTGGCACTAGGCTATCGCAATAACTTCTTCGTCCGCGGCTAAAGTTTAGCGATTCGACGCTGATAACCCGGTCAGACCTTCCCGCCTTTGCAGGCGTCTAGACCGGTATCCTCCTGTGGAAAACGCCTCTTCTTCCCCCTCGCTCGTCGACCTTACCTTCGCGCCTGCATTGCTCGGTGCCTGCGGCGCCGCGGCGATTCTCTTCACCGGTGGCCTGAATCCGACCACCCTGGCCCTGGGCGCCGCCCAGGGCGGCCTGGCGGTCGGCCTCGGCTTCTGGCAGCTGCGTCGCGCCCAGGCGCGTCAGGCCGAGCATCCGGTCGGAATGCTCGCCGCCCAGGGTCCGGCCAGCGGCCGTGACGAAGCCCTCGAAGCCCTTTGTGTGGCGGTGCTGCCGGTGTGGTCCGAGCAGATCGAGGCGGCGCGTGCCCATACCGAGCAGGAGATCGTCAGCCTGACCAGCCGCTTCGCCGAGCTGGCGGGGCGCATCGAGAGCGTGACCGGTAACGATCAGGGCGCGGGTGATCGCCTGGTCAACCTGATGGCCAGCAGCCAGAACCAGCTGGATGGCATCCTGCAGTCCCTGCGCGAGGCGCTGTCCAGCAAGGGTGCCCTGCTCAACGAGGTGAATGGCCTCGCCGGGCTCACCGAGCAGCTCAAGAGCATGGCCAAGGACGTCGGTGACGTGGCTCGCCAGACCAACCTGCTGGCGCTCAATGCGGCCATCGAGGCGGCGCGTGCCGGTGAAGCCGGGCGCGGCTTCGCCGTGGTCGCCGACGAGGTCCGCAAGCTGTCCACCCTCTCCGGCGATACCGGGCAGAAGATCGGCGAAACCGTGGAAACGGTGAATGGCGCCATTGCCCGCACCCTGGAGCTGTCGCAACGCCACGCCGAGCGAGACACCGGCACCCTGAACCAGTCCGGCGAGACCATCGAACAGGTCATCGGCGCCTTCGGCGGCACCACGCGCGATGTGGTGGAGCGCAGCGACGCCCTGGCCGAGAACGCCGCGGCGGTCGGCGGCACCATCGGCGAGGTGCTGGTGGCGCTGCAATTCCAGGACCGGGTCAGCCAGATGCTCGGCCATATCCGTGACGACCAGGCCCGCCTCGAGCGCCTGGTGGTCGAACGCCGTGCCCTGGCCGCCAGCGGCCAGCCGCTGCCGCCCCTCGACACCAAGGCCTGGCTCGCCGCCCTGGCCCGTACCTACACCATGGCCGAGCAGGTCGCCGTGCACCACGGCAAGCGACCGGCCGCCACCGCTGAATCCGATATCACGTTCTTCTAAGGAAGCTGCTATGAGCAACAAGACCATTCTGATCGTCGACGACTCCATCTCCATCCGTCAGGTGGTGTCCATGACGCTGAAAAGCGCCGGCTACGACGTCATCGAGGGCTGCGACGGGCGGGACGCCCTGACCAAGCTGGACGGTCGCAAGGTCCACCTGATCATCAGCGACGTGAACATGCCCAACATGGACGGCATCACCTTCGTCGCTGCGGCGAAGAAGCTACCGGCCTACAAATTCACCCCGGTGATCATGCTCACCACCGAATCCGACGCCGCCAAGAAGGCCGCCGGCCAGGCCGCCGGTGCCAAGGCCTGGATGGTCAAGCCGTTCCAGCCGGCGCAGATGCTGGCGGCCGTTTCCAAGCTGATCATGCCCTGATAGCCCCGGAGGCTACCCCCATGAACGACGTCGTTCGTACCCGGTTGCCCTTCGTCGGGCCGCTGACCATCTATACCGCGGCGGACAGCAAGCCGCTGCTGATGGAGCCCCTCTCCGCCGGGGTCACCGTGGCGCTGGAGCTGGCCGAGGTCGACGAATTCGATTCGGCCGGGCTGCAGTTGCTGCTGCTGGCCCACCGGGAAGCGCAACGTCTGGGTGGCAGCCTCGAGCTGGTCGATCCCAGCCCGGCCATCACCGAATTGCTGGCGCTGGCCGGCCTCGCCGATTTCTTCACGGCCACGGCGGCCGAAGGGGTCGCGGCATGAATCTGGACGAGATCCTCAAGACCTTCATCGCCGAGAGCGAGGAGCTGCTGCAGCAGATGGAGGCCGCGCTGCTGCAGATCGAGCAGGCGCCGGACGACGCCGAGCTGATCAACGCCATCTTTCGCGCCGCCCATACCATCAAGGGCTCGGCCGGCCTGTTCGGCCTGGATCACGTGGTGGCCTTCACCCATGTCGCCGAAAGCGTGCTGGACCGCATCCGCAGCGGCGAGCTGGCCTTCGACGACACCCTGTCCGCGCTCTTCCTGGAGGTCTGCGATCACCTCAACGGCCTGATCGCCCGGGTCTCCTCCGGCAGCGAGCCCGAGGCCGAATTCCAGGCGGCCGGCGCCGCCCTGGTGCAGCGCCTCGAACACTACCTGCAACCCAGCGCCAAGGCCCTCGAGCCCGCCGCGACCGCCCGCGCCGCGCTGCCGCCCGCGGATGGCGTGGCGGCCGGTCATTGGCACCTGTCGCTGCGCTTCGGCCCGGACATGCTGCGCAACGGCATGGACCCCCTGGCTTTCGTGCGCTATCTCAACAGCTTCGGTCGCATCGTCACTATCGTCACCCTGACCGATGCCATCCCCGCGGCCGCCGAGATGGACCCGGAGACCTGCTACCTGGGGTTCGAGGTGGCCTTCGACAGTGATGCCGACAAGGACACCATCGAGGCGGCCTTCGAATTCGTCCGCGAGGACAGCCAGATCCGTATCCTGCCGCCGCACAGCCGCAGCAGTGACTACTGCCAGCTGATCGAGGCGCTGCCCGAAGAAGACCTGCGCCTGGGCGAGATCCTGGTGCGCTGCGGCACCCTGACCGCCACCGAGCTGGACGAGGTCCTGCGCCGCCAGGCCGATCCGGCGACACCGCGCAAGCCCATCGGCGAGGCCCTGGTCGAGGCGCACCTGGTCAATTCGCCGGTGGTGGACGCGGCGCTGAACAAGCAGCGCAAGGTCAAGGAACAACGTAGCGGCAGCGCCGGCGATGGCCAGTTGATCCGCATCGACGCGACCAAGCTCGACCAGCTCATCGACCTGATCGGCGAACTCATCATCGCCGGTGCCGGCACCCAGCTCATCGCCCAGCAGAGCGGCCTGGCCGCGCTGGTGGAGTCCACCGGGGTGCTCTCGCGGCTGGTCGAGGAGGTGCGCGACACCGCCCTGACCCTGCGCATGGTGCAGATCGGCACCACCTTCAACCGTTTCCAACGGGTGGTGCGGGACGTCTCCAAGGAGATCGGCAAGGACATCGCCCTGCAGATCAGCGGCGGCGAGACCGAGCTGGACAAGACCGTGGTGGAGAAGATCGGCGATCCGCTGACCCACCTGATCCGCAATGCCATGGACCATGGCATCGAGTCGGCCGAGTTGCGCCTGGCCCGCGGCAAGCCGGCCCAGGGCACCGTCGGTCTGCATGCCTATCACGAGTCGAGCAGCATCGTCATCGAGGTCACCGACGACGGCGGCGGCCTGGCCCGCGAGCGCATCCTGCGCAAGGCGACCGAGCGCGGCCTGATCGCCGAGGGCCAGGTGCTGGCCGACAAGGACGTGTTCAACCTGATCTTCGAGCCGGGCTTCTCCACCGCCGAGCAGATCAGCAACCTGTCCGGTCGCGGCGTCGGCATGGACGTGGTCAAGAAGAACATCACCGCTCTGCGCGGCAGCGTCGACCTCACCAGCGAGGAAGGCCGGGGCACCAAGGTGACCATCCGCCTGCCGCTGACCCTGGCGATCATCGACGGCTTCCTCATCGGCGTCGGCAAGGCCACCTACGTGGTGCCGCTGGAGGCGGTGGAGGAGTGCATCGAGCTGACCGAGGCGGCCAGCGTCCAGGCCAGCGGCAACGACTATCTCGACCTGCGCGGCGAGGTGCTGCCGGTGCTGCGCCTGCGCCAGCTGTTCGCCATCGAGGAAGAGCCGCCGCGGCGGCAGAACGTGGTGGTGGTGCGCTATGCCGGCCAGCGCGCCGGCCTGGTGGTCGACCAGTTGCTCGGCGAATTCCAGACCGTGATCAAGCCGCTCGGCCCGCTGTTCGGCCACAACCGCAGTCTGGGGGGCTTCACCATCCTCGGTAGCGGTGCGGTGGCCCTGATCCTGAACGTGCCCGGCCTGATCGGCGAGGCGTCCTCCACCACCCTGGCCACCCACGCTCCGGCGCTGGCCTGATCGCCTCCGAGAAGTCGACCCATGACCGTCACCAAACGCATGTCCCTGCTGGTCCTCTCCGCGCTGCTGGGGATCATTCTCCTGGCGGGCATCGCCTACCAGCAACTCAGCCAGGTGTACGAGCGTGCCAACTATGGCAACGACAACACCGTGCCCTCCATTCTGGGTATTGACGCCATCGACGCCCATTCCGCCGACATCATCACCGGTATCTACCGCCATCTGGCGGCGGACGGCGAGGCGGCAACGCGCGATGTCGAGAAGGAGTTGACCGAGGCGCAACAACTGACCGAGAAGGCACTCAAGGACTATGAGCCGCTGATCTCCGACGAGACCGATCGGCGCATGCTGCAGGACGATCGCCAGGCGATCGCGCAATTGAACGATCTGGTCGCCCTGGTATTGCCGCTGTCGCGAGCCAGCCAGGACGAGGAGGTCAAACGCATCCTCGGTGAGAAGCGCAAGATCGTCGACCATGTCGGCGATACCCTCGATGCGCACCGCGGCTACAACCAGAAGCTGGGTAGCGAGCAGGCGCAGATTGCCGGCCATACCATGAGCCAGGCCACCGTCCTTTCCATCGGCATCGCCCTGGCGACGCTGCTGGCGGTCGGCCTGCTCGGCTTCTTCATCACCCGCAACCTGCTGCGCCAGCTGGGCGGTGAGCCAGCCGCGGTGGCCAAGGTCGCCAACCGGACGGCAGCGGGCGATCTGCCGGATGACTTGCGCCTGCGCGAGGGCGACGATTCCAGCCTGATGGCGGCCATGCAGCGCATGGTGCTGACCCTGCGCGGCCTGGTGCAGGAAATGACCACCATGGCCGCCGAGCACGACCGCGGCGAGACCGATGCGCGCATCCCGCTGGAACGTTTCCAGGGCACCTTCCGCAACGTCGCCGAGGGCGTCAACGCCATGGTCGCCGGTCACCTGAGCGATTCCAGCAAGGCCATGGCCTGCGTACGGAGCTTCGGTGAAGGCGATCTGGCCGCGCCGCTGGAACGCTTCCCCGGCAAGAAGGCGGTGATCAACGACAACCTCGAACAGGTACGCGGCAACATCCAGCAGCTGGTCGCGGAGATGGTGCAGCTGTCCCAGGCCCATGATCGTGGTGAAACCGACGCGCGCATCCCCGTGGAGCGCTTCCAGGGCACCTTCCGCAGCATGGCCGAGGGCGTCAACGCCATGGTTGCCGGCCACCTGGAGGATTCGCGCAAGGCCATGGCCTGCGTCAAGAGCTTCGGCGAGGGTGACCTGTCGGTGGCCCTGGAACGCTTCCCCGGCCAGAAGGCGGTGATCAACGACAACCTCGAGCAGGTCCGCGGCAACATCCAGCGCCTGGTCGAGGACGCCAACCAGCTGAGCCAGGCCGCCATGGCCGGGCGCCTGGACACCCGTGCCGATGCCAGCGCCCACCAGGGCGACTTCCGTCGCATCGTCGCCGGCATCAACGGCACCCTGGACGCCATCGTGGCGCCGGTCAGCGAGGCCATGGACGTGATGGCCGGCCTGGCCCAGGGCGACCTGAGCCGTACCGTGCGCGGTGACTACCAGGGCCAGCTGCTGGACCTCAAGCAATCGGTCAACGGCACCGTGGGCAAGCTGAACCAGATCATCGGCGACGTGCGACTGTCGGCGGACGCCCTGGCCAGTGCCTCGGAAGAGATCTCCGCCACCGCCCAGAGCATGAGCCAAGCGAGTACCGAGCAAGCGGCGTCGGTCGAGGAGACCAGCGCCAGCGTCGAGCAGATGTCGGCGTCCATCGCCCAGAACACCGAGAACGCCAAGGTCACCGACGGCATGGCCGGCAAGGCCGCGCGGGAGGCCAACGAAGGGGGCGAAGCGGTCGGTGAGACCCTGGTGGCGATGAAGACCATCGCCGAGAAGATCGGCATCGTCGACGACATCGCCTACCAGACCAACCTGCTGGCGCTGAACGCCGCCATCGAGGCCGCCCGTGCCGGCGAGCATGGCAAGGGCTTCGCCGTGGTGGCCGCCGAGGTGCGCAAGCTGGCCGAACGCAGCCAGGTGGCGGCCCAGGAAATCGGCACCGTGGCCAAGAGCAGCGTGGCCCTGGCCGAGCGCGCCGGCAACCTGCTGGACCAGATCGTGCCCTCCATCGGCAAGACCTCGGACCTGGTGCAGGAAATCGCCGCCGCCAGCGAAGAGCAGAGCAGTGGGGTGAGCCAGATCAACGGCGCCATGCTGCAACTGAGCCAGATCACCCAGCAGAACGCCTCGGCGTCGGAAGAGCTGGCCGCCACCGCGGAAGAGATGAGCGGCCAGGCCGAGCAGCTGCAGCGCCTGATGGGCTTCTTCAACACCGGCGAAGGCCGGGTCGTGCAAGACCTGGAGCGGGCACTGGAGGCTTCGCGGCCCAGGGTGACACGCGCCTCCGGCAAAGCGTTACGCAATGGCACCTCCGGTAATGCACCCGAAGGCTACGTGCCCTTCGACTCCTGATTCCCTACCTTGCGGCCTCCCCCCTGGGTGGCCTTTTTCGAGACCATCGACATGACCGTCATCAAGAAAATGCTGCTGCTGGTGCTGTCTGCGCTCCTCGGCATCCTGGTGCTGGCCGGCACCGGGCAATACGAGATCGACCAGGTGTTCCAGGCGGCCAACTATGGCAACGACAACACCGTCCCCAGCCTCAAGGCCCTCGGCGATGTCAACGACAGCCGCTCCGACTACGTGGCGGGCATCTATCGCCACGTGCTCTCCACCAGTGCCGATGGCATGAGCTCGGTGGAGCAGGACCTGGCCAGCGCCAAGGACCGTATCGGCCAGAGCCTGGACAGGTACGAGACGCTGGTGTCCGACGACCGCGACCGCGGGCTGCTGGCCACCGATCGCGCCAGCTTCGTGGCGTTGTTCGCCCTGGGCGAACAGGTCGTCGCCCTGTCGCGGCAGAATCGCAACGAAGACGCCCAGGCGCTGATGACCAGCCGCCGCGACGTCCTCGCCACCATCAACAAGGCCATCGACGAGCACGTCGCCTACAACCAGACCCTGGCGCAACAGGGCGTGCAGCTGGCCCAGAAGACCAAGGTCGAGGCCACCTGGCTGGCGCTGTCCATCGCCCTGGCGACCCTGCTCGCCGTCGCGCTGCTGGGCTTCTTCATCACCCGCAACCTGCTGCGGCAGCTGGGCGGTGAACCCGCCGCGGTCGCCACCCTGGCCGGCCGCGTGGCCGCCGGCGACCTGCCCGACGACATTAAGCTGCGCGCCGACGACAAGACCAGCCTGATGGCGGCCATGCAGAACATGGTCACCACCCTGCGTGGCCTGATCAGCGAGATGAGCAGCATGTCCGCGGCCCATGACCGCGGCGAAACCGCCGTGCGCATCCCGGCCGAGCGTTTCCAGGGCACCTTCCGCGACATGGCCGAGGGGGTCAACGGCATGGTCGCCGGACACCTCAGCGACTCCAGCAAGGCCATGGCCTGCGTCAAGAGCTTCGGCGAGGGCGACCTGTCGGTGGCCCTGGAACGCTTCCCCGGCCAGAAGGCGGTGATCAACGACAACCTCGAGCAAGTGCGCGGCAACATCCAGCGCCTGGTGGAGGACGCCAACCAGCTGAGCCAGGCCGCCATGGCCGGGCGCCTGGACACCCGTGCCGATGCCAGCGCCCACCAGGGTGACTTCCGCCGCATCGTCGCCGGCATCAACGGCACCCTGGACGCCATCGTGGCGCCGGTCAGCGAGGCCATGGACGTGATGGCCGGCCTGGCCCAGGGCGACCTGAGCCGTACCGTGCGCGGGGACTACCAGGGCCAGCTGCTGGACCTCAAGCAGTCGGTCAATGGCACCGTGGGCAAGCTGAACCAGATCATCGGCGACGTGCGGCTGTCGGCCGACGCCCTGGCCAGTGCCTCGGAAGAGATCTCCGCCACCGCCCAGAGCATGAGCCAGGCCAGCACCGAACAGGCTGCCTCGGTCGAGGAGACCAGCGCCAGCGTCGAGCAGATGTCGGCCTCCATCGCCCAGAACACCGAGAACGCCAAGGTCACCGACGGCATGGCGGGCAAGGCCGCGCGGGAGGCCAACGAAGGTGGCGAAGCGGTCGGTGAGACCCTGGTGGCGATGAAGACCATCGCCGAGAAGATCGGCATCGTCGACGACATCGCCTACCAGACCAACCTGCTGGCCTTGAACGCCGCCATCGAGGCCGCCCGTGCCGGCGAGCACGGCAAGGGCTTCGCCGTGGTGGCCGCCGAGGTGCGCAAGCTGGCCGAACGCAGCCAGGTGGCGGCCCAGGAAATCGGCACCGTGGCCAAGAGCAGCGTGGCCCTGGCCGAGCGCGCCGGGTCGCTGCTCGACGAAATGGTACCGTCCATCAGCAAGACCTCCGATCTGGTACAGGAAATCGCCGCGGCGTCCGAAGAACAGAGTAGCGGAGTCACTCAGATCAATAGCGCCATGCTGCAACTCAACCAGATCACCCAGCAGAACGCCTCGGCGTCGGAAGAGCTGGCCGCCACCGCGGAAGAGATGAGCGGCCAGGCCGAGCAGCTGCAGCGCCTGATGGGCTTCTTCAACACTGGTGATGGCCGGGTGGTCCAGGACCTCGAGCGTGCCATCGAGCAGGCCCGGCCGGTCGTGGCCCGCACGGCCCAGCCGGCCCCGCGCCGTACCCAGCTGGCCGCCGGCGGCCTGCCGGACGGCTACGTCCGCTTCCCGGAGTAACGGCGTCATGAATGCCCTGACCCTTGGCGACATCGTTCACGAACACCTGGGCCACCAGCACCTGACCTTCGTGGTGAAGGGCGAGACCTACGCGGTGGATACCCTCGCGGTTCGCGAGATCATCGAGTTCGGCCAACTGACCCAGGTGCCCCTGATGCCGGCCTGCATTCGCGGCGTGATCAACCTGCGCGGCGCCGTGGTGCCGGTGGTCGATCTGGAAGCGCGCTTCGGGGGCGCGCCGACCCGCGTCGGACCGCGCACCTGCATCGTCATCCTCGAGGTGAGCGATACCGAGGATACCCAGGTGCTGGGCGTGGTGGTGGATGCGGTGAGCGAGGTGCTGGAGATCGCCGCCGCGGACATCCGTCCGGCGCCGGCCTTCGGCAGTCGCCTGGCGCCGCACTTCATCGCCGGCATGGTCAAGTCCGCCGACGGCTTCGTGACCCTGCTGGATGTCTCCCGGGTGCTGGACGTGCACGAACTGGCCAGCCTCGCCCAGGCTGTCTCCTGACCGCTCCGCCCAGCTGAATTCCGGCGTCGACCGCAGGTGGCGCCTCTTTCTCGATACCGTTGCAACCGGCGCCGGAGGCGCCTCCACCATGCTGAACAGACTTCGCGTTTCGACCAAGCTGGCGATCGGCTTCGGAGCCGCCATCTTCATGCTGATGCTGACGATAGGCGTGGCGATCCTGAACATGGAGAAGATGAAGGAGGCGGCCGACACCATGTCGCAGCGCAACTTCCCGCTCACCGTGCTGGCCAATACGCTGTCGCGCAATACCCTGGATTCCGGACGGCTGATGCGCAACCTGCTGCTGCAGGACGCTGTCGAGGCGCGGGCCAAGAACCTGGAAGACATCAAGCGGATACGGGCCGAGAACTCCGACATCCTCGCCGAGCTGGGCAAAAGAGTGCAGAGCGATGAAGGCAAGCGTCGGCTCAACGCCATCATCGAGACCCGCCAGCGATTGCAGGACAAGTACACCGAATTCTTCCGTCTGTTGGACGTCGACCGCGGCCAGGCACGGGATTTCCTGCTGAATGTGTTCGCACCGAACAATAACGAACTCGTCGCCGCGGCCAGTGCGCTCAATGAGCACCAGGCCCAGCGCATGATTTCCTCGGGTGAGGAGGCCACCACCGCCTATGTCGACGCCCGCAACCTGATGATGGTGATCGGCGCCGTCGCCATGCTGGTCTCCCTGCTGCTGGGCTACCTGATCGCCCGCAGCCTGGTGCGCCAGCTGGGTGGCGAGCCGGCCTATGCCGCCGAGGTGGTGCAGCGCATCGCCCGTGGCGACCTGAGCGTCGCGGTGGTGACCCGCGCGGGTGACACCTCCAGCATGCTCGCTTCGGTGCGCACCATGACCACCACCCTGGCACAGATCATCAGCGATGTGCGCAGCTCGGCCGATGGCCTGGCCAGCGCCTCCGAAGAGGTCTCGGCCACCGCCCAGAGCATGAGCCAGGCCAGCACCGAGCAAGCGGCGTCGGTCGAGGAGACCAGCGCCAGCATCGAGCAGATGTCCGCCTCCATCGCCCAGAACACCGAGAACGCCAAGGTCACCGACGGCATGGCCGGCAAGGCCGCGCGAGAAGCGGAGGAGGGCGGCCAGGCGGTACGGGAGACGCTGGTGGCCATGAAGACCATCGCCGAGAAGATCGGCATCGTCGACGACATCGCCTACCAGACCAACCTGCTGGCCCTGAACGCCGCCATCGAGGCCGCCCGTGCCGGCGAGCACGGCAAGGGTTTCGCCGTGGTGGCCGCCGAGGTGCGCAAGCTGGCCGAACGCAGCCAGGTGGCGGCCCAGGAGATCGGCACCGTGGCCAAGAGCAGCGTGGCCCTGGCCGAGCGTGCCGGCTCGCTGCTGGACGAGATGGTGCCCTCCATCAACAAGACCTCCGACCTGGTCCAGGAAATCACCGCCGCCTCCGAAGAGCAGAGCGCTGGGGTCGAGCAGATCAACGGCGCCATGCTGCAACTGAGCCAGATCACCCAGCAGAACGCCTCGGCGTCGGAAGAGCTGGCCGCCACCGCGGAAGAGATGAGCGGCCAGGCCGAGCAGCTGCAGCAACTGATGGAATACTTCACCCTGGCCGGCGCGCCGGTGACGCAGCAGGTCGTGCGTCCCGCCAACAACCGTCCGGGCCCCAGCCTGGCCGAGCGCACCTCGGCGCTGCTCGACACCTCGCGGCGTGTCCCGCAGGGCCGCGCACCGGCCGGCTTCGCCCGTTTCGAGGAGCATGCATGATGCTGTCCCGTCAGTTCCTCACCTTCCAGCTCGCCGGTGATCTCTACGGCGTCAACACCGCTTGCGTGCGCGAGATCATCGAGTACGGCGCGGTCACCACGGTGCCCATGCTGCCACCCGCCATCCGTGGCGTGATCAACCTGCGCGGCGCCGCCGTGCCGGTTATGGACCTCGGCGTGCGCTTTCGCCACCAGGTGACCGAGACCTCGCGACGCAGCTGCATCGTGGTGCTGGAGATCCAGGTCGACGGCGACCCGCAGGTGTTCGGCATCGTCGTGGACGCCGTCTGCGAGGTGCTTGAGATCGCCGCCGACGGTATCGAGCCGGCGCCGCGCTTCGGCGCCGCCATCCGTACCGACTTCATCCTCGGCATGGCCAAGCAGGGTGCGGGGTTCGTCATCCTGCTGGACATGGACCGGGTCCTGGGCGAGGACGATCTCGCCCAGCTCGCCGCCGTGACGGCTGCCTGAGTACCGGCCCATGGAACTACCCGCCCTGAGCGACAGCGAATTCCGGCAATTTCGCAGCTTCATCTTCCGGGTCGCCGGCATCAGCATGTCCGATGCCAAGCGCCCCCTGGTGAGCGGCCGGCTCGCCAAGCGCGTGCGCCAGCGTGGCACACCCAGCTACGATGCCTATTTCCAGCTGATCCAGCGCGACCAGGCGGAGTGCCAGATCGCGGTCGATCTGCTGACCACCAACGAGACCTATTTCTTTCGCGAGCCCAAGCACTTCGACTTCCTGCGCGAGCAGGTGCTGCCGAACTGGGATCGCCGCCAGCCCTTGCGGCTGTGGAGCGGCGCCTGTTCGTCCGGCGAAGAGCCCTACACC
Source organism: Pseudomonas sp. No.117 (assembly GCF_054558395.1). Classification (NCBI taxonomy): domain Bacteria; kingdom Pseudomonadati; phylum Pseudomonadota; class Gammaproteobacteria; order Pseudomonadales; family Pseudomonadaceae; genus Pseudomonas; species Pseudomonas sp. No.117. The sequence goes on along the minus strand of NZ_BAAJNP010000005.1, from coordinate 289,908 downwards.
CTGGCCATGACCCTGGCCGAGGGGCTGGGCGAGCGGCCGTGGGAGATCGTCGCGTCCGACCTGAGCACCCGGGTGCTGGCCAAGGCGCGCGGCGCCCAGTACCCGCTCGCGGAAGCCGAGAACATCCCGCCTGCGCTGCTGCGGCGCTATTGCTTCAAGGGCGTGGGCGACAACGACGGCACCTTCCTGGTCGATCCGCGGCTGACCGCGCGGATCGCCTTCCGGCAGATCAATCTGAACAACGCGCTGCCGGAACTGGGCACCTTCGACATCATCTTCCTGCGCAACGTGATGATCTACTTCGATCTGCCGACCAAGCGCCAGGTGGTGTCGCGGCTAGTCCGCCATCTGCGCCCCGGTGGCTACTTCTTCGTCAGCCATTCCGAAAGCCTGAACGGAGTGACCGATTCCCTGAAGATGGTCAGTCCCTCCATCTATCAGCGTCCGCTCTAGGCATGTCTGCCCGGCCGGAGCTCTTCCTGCGTCCTGGCGAATGGTATTTCGGCGCGGGCGAGCTGCGCGTCCGCACCATCCTCGGCTCCTGCGTGGCCTTCGTGTTCTGGCATCCCGGTCGCCGGCTGGGCGGCATGACCCATGCGCTGCTGCCCAATCGCCAGCGCCCCGTGCCAGGCGCCCTGGCCGATGGTCATTACGTCGACGAATCCCTCGCCCTCATGTGCGCGGCCATCGCCCGGCACGGGGGCGACCTGGCGGGCTACCAGGTGCGCCTCTATGGCGGCGGCAACATGTTTCCCCAGCTCCTGCACGGGCGGGTCAAGAACATCGGCGACCTCAACGTCGACACCGCCCTGGCGCAACTCGCCGCGGCCGGATTGCACCCCGTCCATAGCCATGTCCGCGGGGTCGGCCATCGCAAACTGTCCCTGGACCTCGTCGACGGCCAGGTGCTCATGCAACAGGTGGGGCTAAGCTATGCCCCGCCGCTCAAGAGACTCACTCCATGAACAAGATCAAGGTCCTTATCGTCGACGACTCCGCCGTGGTGCGGCAGGTACTCGCCCAGAGTCTCGCCGAGGATCCCGCCATCGAGGTGCTGGGCGTCGCCGCCGACCCGGTGTTCGCCCAGGACAAGATGCGCAAGCAATGGCCCGACGTCATCGTGCTGGACGTGGAGATGCCGCGCATGGACGGCATCACCTTCCTCAAGAAGATCATGGCCGAGCGCCCGACGCCGGTGGTGATCTGCTCCACCCTGACCGAGAAGGGTGCCGCCACCACCCTGCAGGCCATGGCTGCCGGGGCGGTCAGCATCGTCACCAAGCCCCAGGCCAATCTCAAGCAATTCCTCAAGGATGCCTCGGACGACCTCACCAGCGCGGTGAAGGCGGCCGCCCGGGCCAATCCCAAGCGCCTGGCGCCGCGCGCCGCACCGGTGGTGCCGCCGCCCAAGCTCAGCGCCGATGCCATCCTGCCGGCCGGCGGTAGCCCGGCCATGGCGCGTACCACCGAGCGTATCGTCGCCCTGGGCACCTCCACCGGCGGCACCCAGGCGCTGGAAGCGGTGCTCACCACGCTGCCACGGGTCTGCCCCGGCATGGTGGTGGTCCAGCACATGCCGGAGCGCTTCACCGCCGCCTTCGCCGAGCGGCTGGACCGCCTCTGCGAGCTGGAGGTGCGCGAAGCCCGCCATGGCGACCGGGTACTGCCCGGGCGCGTGCTCATCGCTCCCGGTGGTCGCCACATGCTGCTCAAGCGCAGCGGCGCCCAATACCAGGTGGACGTGATCGACGGGCCACCGGTCAGCCGCCATCGGCCCTCGGTGGACGTGCTGTTCCGCTCGGTGGCTCGCGCCGCCGGCAGCAATGCCCTCGGCATCATCATGACCGGCATGGGCGACGACGGTGCCCGGGGGCTCAAGGAGTTACGCGACGCCGGTGGCCGTACCCTGGGCCAGGACGAAGACAGCTGCGTGGTCTACGGAATGCCCAAGGAAGCCATGAAGCTCGGCGCGGTGGAGCAGGAAATCGGCCTGAACCAGATCGCCGCGGCCATCCTCAAAGGCGGCTGCTAGACGAACTTGCGGGGCGATCCGCACTCCAAGCGCCAGCACGCAAGGAGAGCCCCATGTTCGACATCTGCCACTGGCTCAACGAACCCGAAACCTGGCTGGCCGAGGCCGACCGGTTGCGGGTCATCACCGATCGCCACAGTGACTTCTGGCGCCAGACCCATGACGGTGGCGAACGCCACAGCGGCCATTTCTTCGGCGCCCGGGTCACCAGCGGCTTCACCGCCCAGGTGCGGGTCGCCGCGCGCTGCAAGAACCAGGGCGATCATGCCGGGCTGATGGTGCGGATCGACGATCAGCACTGGCTGCGCGCCGGCATCGGCTATTTCGACGACACCCCGCAATTGCTGAGCGTCCTGACCCTGGGCCGTTCCGACCTGGCCCTGGGTGCGCCGCTGGGCGAACGGGAAGAGGTCTGGCTGAGGATCACCCTGACCCAGGGCACCCTGCGCGTGCAGGCGTCGCTCGATGGCCAGCGCTGGCCGCTGTTGCGGCTGGCCAGTGTGCCGGCGGCGGCGGAATATCGGGTCGGTCCGGTGTGCGGGACCCCCGAGCGCGGCGGCATGGAGGTGGCCTTCAGTGACTTCAGCCTGCAGGCCCCGCTGCAGCGCGGCCTCGCCGACCTGAGCTGAGGCGGAGAAGGGCGTCTCAGCCGACGGTGACGGGGGGCAGCTCCACCTGCTGGACCTGCACCGCCTTGCGCGGTGCGACCACCTTGGCCACGCCGTCCACGACCTTGTCGCCATGCTGGTTGAACACCCGGGTGGCCAGGTTGACGCGGAATTTCGGCAGCTTTTCCAACACCTCGATTTCCACCGTCAGGGTATCGCCCAGCTTGACCGGCTTCTCGAAGGTCATGGTCTGGTCGACGTAGAGGGTGCCCGGGCCGGGCAGATTGCAGGCCACCGCCGCGCTGATCAGGGCGCCACTGAGCATGCCGTGGGCGATGGGCTCGCGAAACAGGGTCTTGGCGGCGAATTCGGCATCCAGGTGCAGCGGATTGCAGTCGCCGGAGACGGCCGCGAACAACAGGACGTCGCGCTGCTCGATGGTGCGGGTCACGGACACCTTCTGGCCGATCTCCAGGGCTTCATAAGGGATGTTTTCGGTCAGGCTCATGACGCGCTCCGGCAGCTGTGAAAGGGCGGCAGACGCCGCGAAGCCGGGCATTCTACCCAGGCTCAGGGCCCGAGGCTAATCGGCTCGGGGAAAAGCCTACAGATAGGATGACCGAGATCGACCATACGGTCATAAGATGACGTTAAGGGCGCATATTGATGCTGTTGCGGGCAAGGCAAAGCTGCTAGGCTCGCAGGGCCGGTTCACTGCTGATCACGGCACTCTCCCACGAACAATAACCAAGAGCAGGAGCGGGCTGCATGATGCCGAATTTCTGGAGTGACAAATATCCTGAGGGCATCCAGACAGACATAGACCCGGGACGCTATCGCAACGTCCTGGCGGTATTTCGCGAGGCCTGCCAGACCTTCGCCGACCGTCCGGCCTTCAGCAACCTGGGCCGGACCCTGAGCTACCGCGAGCTCTATGCGCTATCCGGCCAGTTCGCCGCCTACCTGCAAAAGCATACCGACCTGCAACCGGGCGATCGCATCGCCGTGCAGATGCCCAATGTCCTGCAGTATCCGGTGGTGGTCTTCGGCGCCATGCGCGCCGGCCTGGTGGTGGTCAACACCAACCCGCTCTACACCGCCCGCGAGATGCAGCACCAGTTCAAGGATTCCGGCGCCCGGGCGCTGGTCTGCCTGGCCAACATGGCGCATTTGGCCGAACAGGTGCTGCCACAGACCGACATCCGCCACGTCATCGTCACCGAGGTCGGCGACCTGCTGCCGACCTTCAAGCGGCTGCTGGTCAATGCCGTGGTGCGCCACGTGAAGAAGATGGTGCCGGCCTATCGCATTCCCCATTCCATCCGCTTCGTCGATGCCATGACCAAGGGCGAGCACGTCGATTTCGTCGATGCCGATCCGGCGGGGGAGGACGTCGCCGTGCTGCAGTACACCGGCGGCACCACCGGCATCGCCAAGGGCGCCATGCTGACCCACCGCAACCTGGTGGCCAACATGCTGCAGTGCCAGGTGCTGATGACCAAGTACTTGGGCGATGGCGCCCAGGTGATGATCGCGCCGCTGCCGCTCTATCACATCTATGCCTTCACCATTCACTGCATGGCCATGCTGATCCAGGGCAACCACAATGTCCTGATCACCAATCCGCGCGACCTGCCGGCGCTGGTCAAGGAACTCAAGCAGTGGCGCTTCAACGGCTTCGTCGGCCTCAATACCCTGTTCGCCGCCCTGTGCAACAACGAGGAATTCCGCCAGCTGGATTTCTCTCAGCTCAAGGTGACCTTCTCCGGTGGCATGGCCTTGCAGCAATCCGTGGCCCTGCGCTGGGAAGAGGTGACCGGCTGTGGCATCTGCGAAGGCTACGGCATGACCGAGACCAGTCCGGTGGTGAGTTTCAATCCGCTGGAGCGGCGCCGGCTGGGCACCATCGGCGTACCGGTACCGGGCACCGATTGCAAGGTGGTGGACGCCGACGGCGTGGCCCTGGGCTTCGATACCCCCGGTGAACTCTGCGTCAAGGGTCCCCAGGTGATGAAGGGTTACTGGCTGAGACCTGAAGCCACCGCCGAGGTGCTGGATGCCGAGGGTTGGCTGCGCACCGGCGACATCGCCTTGATCGAGCCGGATGGCTACCTGCGCATCGTCGACCGCAAGAAGGACATGATCCTGGTGTCCGGTTTCAACGTCTATCCCAACGAACTGGAAGAGGTGCTCTCCCAGCTGCCCGGGGTGCTGCAGTGCGCGGCCATCGGCCTCCCCGACGAGGTCGCGGGGGAGAAGATCAAGGTGTTCGTGGTGCCCAAGCCCGGTGCGTCCCTGACCACCGAGCAGGTGCTCAAGCACATGCATGACCATGTCACCGGCTACAAGCGACCCAAGCTGGTGGAATTCCGCGACAGCCTGCCGACCACCAACGTCGGCAAGATCCTGCGGCGCGAACTGCGTGACGCCGAACTCAAGAAGGCGTAACAGAGCGCCTGCACGTCCCCCGTACCGCTACCTCTCGTCGACTGGTAGCGGCACGGCCCTTCACCAAGCATGGTTTTCGCAAGAGGTTCGGGTATAAACCGCAGGCGGCATTTTGCCGTCATGACCTCCGACCTCTCTTCTCGAGGACACACCATGCGAATTCGCGTACGCCAGGCCTTGCTGGGTCTCTTGCTGCTGGGCTCCACCGTGCTTGGCCAGGCGCAGGCCGGTGAACCCATCCGCGTCCTGTTCGTGGGCAACAGCTACACCTTCGTCAACGACCTGCCGGCCATGGTCCGTCAAATGTCCGTCGATGCCGGTCAGCCGCGCCCGCTGGACGTCAAGCACGTGACCTTCAGCGGTGCCAGCCTCGAGGAGCACTGGAAACGCCACGACGTACAGGACGAACTGGCCAAGGCCAAGTACGACTACGTGGTGATCCAGGACCACAGCATGATGCCGGTGAAGAATCCCGACCTCACCCGCCAGTACGTACGCCTGATCGCTGACCTGGCCCGCCAGGATGGCGCCCAGCCGATCCTCTACCTGACCTGGGCGCGGCAGAACAACCCCACCATGCAGGCGCAGCTGGACAGCGTCTACACCCCCCTGGCCAAGGAAACTGGCGCGCTGCTGGCGCCCGTGGGCCAGGCCTGGCAGAAGGCCCTGGCCGAGCAGCCGGCACCTGGGCTGTTCCTGCCCGATGGCAGCCATCCGTCCTTCACCGGCACCTACCTGACCGCTTCGGTGTTCTATGCGCTGATCTACGGTACCCGCCCGCCGTTGCCGGCGGCGGCGGACAAGATCAAGTTCGATCACGCCGACCCGGCCGACCTGCAGCAGGACGCCTGGAAGGCCCTGCAGTCTCTGGACATGGCCCTGCGTACGCCGCCCGCCAAGTTGAATATGGCCAGCGCCCAGGCCAAGCGCTGACCCCTGGCAGCCCCTGCGCGACGTCCGTCGCGCCGGGGCGCTTTCCTCGCTTCTTTTCCCCGCCATCTTCTTGTAAAGCCCCGCCGCACCCCCCAACTCTTTTACACTTACCGGTCCAAGCGACCGCCGTCGAAAGAGTTTCATGACCGATACCCCCTCCGTTGCCCGTCTTGCCGCCAACCTGGATCAGGCCTTCAACGCCGACCGCCATCGCCTGAGACGCCAGCTCCAGGCCTTGCAGAAGCAACCCGACCCGGCCCGTGAAGCCCAGTGGCTGGAGCGGTTCCAGGCCTCCTGCGCCAAGGTCGAGGCACGGCGTGCCAGCGTGCCGACCATCCGCTACGATGACGCCCTGCCCATCGCCGCCAAACGCGAGGAGATCAAGCGCGCCATCGCCGGGCATCAGGTGGTGGTGATCGCCGGTGAGACCGGTTCGGGCAAGACCACCCAGCTGCCGAAGATCTGTCTGGAACTGGGCAGAGGTGTGCGCGGCCTGATCGGCCACACCCAGCCGCGGCGTCTGGCGGCGCGCAGCGTGGCCGCCCGGGTGGCCGAGGAGCTGGCATCGCCGCTGGGCGAGCTGGTGGGCTACCAGGTGCGCTTCGAGGACCAGAGCACCGACGCCAGCCTGATCAAGCTGATGACCGACGGCATTCTGCTGGCCGAGACCCAGCACGACCGCTTCCTCGAACGCTACGACACGATCATCGTCGACGAGGCCCACGAACGCAGTCTCAACATCGATTTCCTGCTGGGCTTCCTCAAGACCCTGCTGCCGCGCCGGCCCGATCTCAAGCTGATCATCACCTCGGCGACCATCGACCTGGAGCGTTTCTCCAAGCACTTCGACGGCGCGCCCATCGTCGAGGTGTCCGGCCGTACCTATCCGGTGGAGACCTGGTACCGCCCCCTCAGCTCGGAGGTGGACGAAGACGGCGAGCGCCTGGTGGACGACCTCTCGGTGGACCAGGGTATCCTCCAGGCCCTGGACGAGATCGAGGCCCACGAGCGCAGCGTCGGCCAGCGTCCGGGCGATGTGCTGGTATTCCTGCCGGGCGAGCGCGAGATCCGCGATTGCGCCGAGGTGCTGCGCAAGGCCCAGCTGAAATTCACCGAGGTGTTGCCGCTCTATGCGCGGCTGACCCCGGCCGAGCAGCAGAAGATCTTCCAGCCGCGCCCCGGGCGCAAGATCGTGCTGGCCACCAACGTCGCCGAGACCTCGCTGACCGTACCGGGTATCCGCTACGTGATCGACAGCGGCACGGCGCGCATCAGTCGCTACAGCTATAGAGCCAAGGTCCAGCGGCTGCCCATCGAAGCCATTTCCCAGGCCAGTGCCAACCAGCGCAAGGGCCGTTGCGGCCGGGTTGAGCCGGGCATCTGCATCCGCCTCTACAGCGAAGAAGACTTCCTCGGCCGGCCGACCTTCACCGATCCGGAGATCCTGCGCACCAACTTGGCGGCGGTGATCCTGCAGATGCTGCATCTGCGCCTAGGCCGGATCGAGGATTTCCCCTTCATCGAGCCGCCGGATGGCAAGGCGATCAAGGACGGCTTCACCCTGTTGCAGGAGCTCTCGGCGGTGGACGTCGAGGGTCGGCTGCTGCCGCTGGGCCGGCAACTGGCGCGGCTACCCATCGATCCGCGCCTGGGGCGCATGCTGCTGGAGGCCACGGAGCAGGGCAGTCTGGCCGAGGTGCTGATCGTCACCAGTGCCCTGTCGGTGCAGGACCCGCGCGAGCGGCCAGCGGATCGCCAGACCCAGGCCGACCAGGCCCACGCCCAGTGGAAAGACCCGGATTCGGACTTCGCCGCCCTGGTCAATCTCTGGCACGGCTTCGAAGAACAGCGCCAGGCACTGGGCTCCAACGCCCTGCGCAGCTGGTGCCGCAAGCATTTCCTCAACTACCTGCGGCTGCGTGAGTGGCGCGACGCCCATCGCCAACTGACCCTGCTGTGCCGCGAACTCGGGCTCAAGGCGCGCAAGGCCGAGGCCGACCAGCCGGCAGCCGCGGTAGCCAGCGACAAGCCGGTGCTCACCACCGACAAGAGAGTCAATGCCAAGGCCCAGCAACAGGCGGAGGCCAGCGAGGCGGCGCAACGTGCCCGTGGCTATGCAGCCCTGCACAAGGCCATTCTCGCCGGCCTGCTCAGCCAGATCGGCCAGAAGAGCGAGGACGGCGACTACCTCGGTGCCCGCCAACGGCGCTTCTGGATCCATCCCAGCAGCGTCATCGGCCGCAAGAAGCCCACCTGGATCATGGCGGCCGAACTGGTGGAGACCACCAAGCTGTTCGCCCGCATGGTGGCCAAGATCGAGCCGGACTGGATCGAGCCGGTGGCCGGGCATCTGGTCAAGAAGACCCATCTGGAGCCCCATTGGGAGAAGAAGCGCGGCCAGGTGGTGGCCTATGAACAGGTCACCCTCTATGGCCTGATCGTGGTCGGCCGCCGTCCGGTGCACTTCGGTCCCATAGATCCGCCCGCCGCCCGCGAGCTGTTCATCCGCGAGGGCCTGGTGCGCGGCGAGATCAACAGCCGCGCCAAGTGCCTAGCGGCCAACCGCGCCCTGCTGGAGCGGCTGGACGAGCTGGAAGCCAAGGCGCGCCGCCGCGACATCCTCGCCGACGAGGAGACGCTGTTCGACTACTACGCCGCGCGCTTGCCGGCGGACGTCTACCAGACCGCCACCTTCGACAGCTGGTACCGCCGCGAGAGCGCCAAGCAGCCGGACCTGCTGGTCATGCGCGAGGAGGATGTCCTCGCCCGTGAGGCCAGCGAGGTCACCGCCGCCCAGTACCCCGACACCCTGCGTCTGGGCGAGCTGACGCTGCCGCTGTCCTACGAATTCGACCCGACCCATCCGCGCGATGGTGTCACCCTGCGCGTGCCGGCGCCCTTGCTGCCGCAGCTGCCGCCGCAGCGGCTGGACTGGCTGGTGCCGGGCCTGCTCTATGACCGCTGCGTGGCCCTGGTGCGCAACCTGCCCAAGGCGCTGCGCAAGAATTTCGTGCCGGTGCCGGATTTCGTCCGCGCGGCGCTGGACAAGATCCCCTTCGGCGAAGGCTCGCTGCACGAGGCCTTGGGGCGCGAGCTACAACGCATGACCGGCGCCCGTATCCCCGACGAGGCCTGGCCGGAAGCCGAGGCGGGTCTCGACCGCCACCTGCGCATGAATCTCGAAGTCGTCGATGCCCAGGGCAAGCCCCTGGGTGAAGGCCGCGACCTGGCCGAGGTGACGGCGCGATTCACCGAGGAAAGCCAGGCGGCGCTGGCCTTGCCAACGCAGAAACGCCAGGAGCAGCGCCCGGTGGAGGCCAAGGCCTTCGCCCAGGTGGCGGCCAAGACCCAGCAGCAGGTGGCCGGGCTGTCGATGACGGTCTATCCGGCGCTGGTGGACGAGCAGGGCACGGTGCGCGAAGGTCGCTTCGCCACCCAGGCCGAGGCCACCTACCAGCACCGGCGAGCCCTGCAACGGTTGTTGCTGCAGCAACTGGCGGAGCAGGCCAAGTTCCTGCGCGGCAAGCTGCCCGGCCTCACCGAGTTGGGCCTGCTGCACCGCGAGCTGGGCCGGCCGGAAGCCCTGGTGGAAGACCTCCTGCTGGCCAGCCTGGACGCCGCCATCCTCGCCGCTGAGTCCGAGCTGCCGCGGGATGGCGCTGGCCTGGCCTCCCTGGCCGAACGGCGCAAGGCTGGTTGGACCGAGCAGGCCGAGCGCCTGGCGCGGTTGACCCTGGAGATCCTCAAGCTCTGGCATGGCCTGCAGAAGAAGTTCAAGGGCCGCATCGACCTGGCCCAGGCGGTGGCCTTGAACGACATCAAGGCGCAACTGGCCAGCCTGGTCTATCCCGGTTTCGTCCGAGCTACGCCGCTGGAGTGGCTGAAGGAGTATCCGCGTTACCTCAAGGCCATCGAACAACGCTTCGACAAGCTCGGCGGCCAGGTGCAGCGGGATCGCGTCTGGAGTGGCGAACTGGCCGGGCTCTGGGAACAGTATCGCGCCCGCGCCGCCAAACATGGCCAGGAGGGCAAGCGCGACGCCAACCTGGAACTCTATCGCTGGATGCTGGAGGAATACCGGGTCTCGCTGTGGGCCCAGCAGTTGGGTACGCGGATGCCGGTCTCGGATAAGCGCCTGAACAAGCAGTGGAGCCAGGTGGAGGCCTGACCAGGGTCATCCATCGGAACCGGCGCCGGCCTGGGGCGGCCCCTGGCATAGTGAGGCCATGACCCAGGCCAGTTTTCGTTTCCACGGTGCCCTCGAACGCTTCCTGGCCCCGGCCCATCGCGGCCGGGCAATCTGGGTCGAGTGCGCGGCGGTGGCGAGTGCCAAGCATCAGATCGAGGCGCTCGGCGTGCCCCATACCGAAGTGGGGCTCCTGCTGATCAATGATCAGAGCGCCACGCTCAGGCAGCGCCTGGCTGATGGCGACCAGGTAGTCGTCCATCCCGCCCAGGCGGCTGAGGCTGGAATCCAAGGTGAGTACCAGGCGGCAGGACGGCCGCGCTTCGTCGCCGATGCCCATCTGGGCGCCCTGGCACGCCGACTGCGCATGGCCGGCTTCGATACCCTGTACGACAACGCCTACGCCGATCCCGCCTTGGCCGAACTGGCCAATCGCGAAGAACGCATCCTGCTCACCCGGGACCGGGAGCTACTCAAGCGGCGCAATGTACTCCTGGGCTGTTACGTCCATGCCTTGCAGCCCGAGGCGCAACTGCGCGAACTCTATGAACGCCTTGCCTTGCGGGCCTGGGCGGCGCCGTTTTCCCGTTGCCTGGCCTGCAACTCAGGGCTCCAGGCAGTAGATCTAGCGCAGGTCAGCGAGCGCGTACCGCCGCGCGTGCGGGAACGTCATCGGCATTTTCTCTACTGCCCTCAGTGCGACAAGGTGTTCTGGGAGGGTAGCCATTGGCAGGCCATGCGCGAGCGGCTGACACTGGTCTAGGCTTCGGCTGAAAGGTACCGGCGCTAGGGTAGGCTGCCTTGAAATCATCTGGATCGCCAGCCGGCCCAGGTGGCCCCATGCAAGGCTCATTTACCCCTCGTGAACTCGTTCGCGAGCCCGGTCCCCTTCCTTACTCGTTGTCGTCTTGGCTGGCCTTCGCTCGGCGATTTTTCAGACGAGCCCTACCGCGGCAGCACCTGGCGCAACGAGCCGCCGACGTCCGGCAGGTCCATCTCGATACGCCGCCAGTAGGCTTCGGCGAAGCTGTAGAGGGCGAAGGCGATCAGTCCGAGGCCGACCACGGACAGGATGAGGGTGCCGAAGGGCAGGTTCTGCAGGCCGTTCAGTGCATCCTTCATGCCTGGGGGATGCAGCGCCTGGTAGCGCGAGCCACTGATCATCAGCAACACGGCGATCTCGACGAAGGCCACGCCACGGGCGATCAGACCAAAGCGGCCGATGGGACGGATGACGCGGAGTTGTTCCGGACTGGCTTCGAGATAGCGCTCGAAGCTGGCTTTCCAGCCCTTCACGAAATGCGCCAGGCCCACGCCCAGGGGGATGAGTGCGGCGACGTACACCAGCAGGTTGGAATAGCGCCAGCTGAGCAGCAGTTGCAGGAAGTCGTTGGTATTGCCGCCCGAGCCTCCGCTCTGGCGCAGGCCGCTGACCAGCAGGCCGAGGGCGAAGAAGGCGAGGGCACCGTAGGTGATACCGCCCACGAGTAGGCCGGCGCGGATCACCAGGCCCTTGGGCTTGCGACCGTGGTCGTCGACGTCGCGTAGCGCCTGGAGGATGCGCCAGGCGGCGAAGGCCACCAGGCCTACCACCACCAGGCCGACCAGGAAATGGCCGAAGGGTTGGGTGAGCAGGGCTTCCAGGCTGTCGTGGCTGTCCGCCGGCTGACCGGAGCCCCGGGCGGCGAGCAGGGCGAGCACCCCGATGATCAGGTAGACGAGGCCACGGGCGGCGTAGCCGCTACGAGCGAGCAGGGTGAGTCCGGTACGGGTGCGCATCTGTTTGATCCTGTTACATCTTGCCTTCTACTGACCGGTGGCTCGCGCACGGGTTCTGGCCAGCGGACAGACGCTTCGCCCAGACTGGCGGGGCGAAGAGTTTGGCCTTAGGCTCGCACCCTTTGCCCCGGCGATGGCTTCATGGACAAAGCACGACTGCTCACCCTCATCCTTCAGGCCTTGGAACAGGACCGCGACGTGCTTCGCCAGCAACTGGCGGCCAGCCACGAGGCGGCCACCCACAGCGAAAGCAAGGCCGAGAACAAATACGATACCCGCGGCCTGGAAGCCGCCTATCTGGCCGACGGCCAGCGGCGGCGCCTGCACGAGATCGAACTGGCCTTGGCAGCCTACCGGGCGTTGACGCCGGTCGTGATGGACGACGGCATTCGCGTCGGCGCCCTGATCGAATTGGCCACGCCATCGGGTAGTCGCTGGCTGTTCCTCGGGCCGGATGGGGCGGGACTCAAGGTCAGACTGGACGGCCAGGAGGTGCTGGTGATCTCGCCCCGCGCGCCCCTGGGACAGGCATTGCTCGGGCGGGAAGAGGGCGATGAGGTGGCGGTAACGGTGGAAGGCAAGGTACACCGGCAGGAGATCCTGGCGGTGTACTGAGCCTCAGGCTGTTCACAAGTACCACCGTAGGTTGGGCTGAGCGCAGCGAAGCCCAACAGCTTTCGCTTTGGTATGGGCCTGTTGGGCTTCGACGATGGAGCCGTCTCAACCCAACCTACGATCATCCCTGCCGGATGGACTCCGTAGGTTGGGTTGAGCGTCAGCGAAGCCCAACGCCTTTCACCTCGGCACGGATCCTGTTGGGCTCCGTCGATGGAGCCGTCTCAACTCAACCTACGATCATCCCCGCCGGATGAACCCCGTAGGTTGGGTCGAGCGTCAGCGAAGCCCAACGCCTTTCCCCTCGGCACGACTCCCGTTGGGCTTCGACGATGGAGCTGTCTCAACCCAACCTACGATCATGGCTGCCAAAGGCTCAGGCTTCGACGCCCTCCACCGACCGGTTGGTCCGGGGTGGGGTTGCCTCTTCCTTTTCCTGCTTCGGCCTATGCTGATCCAACCAGGCGCGGGTCTGATTCTGGGCCTCGTCGACCTTCTTGTTGAGTTCGTCGAGGGTTCCGCCCAGGGTTTCCCGGGCTTGCTCGCGAGCGGCTTCCTCCACCTTGGTGGCGAAGCTGTCCGCGGCTTTCTCGGCGCTGTCACAGCCGCCGAGGCCGAGGAGCAGGAGGATGCTGGCGAGACCGAGGATGGCTTTGGTAGTCATGGTCGTCTGCTCCTGATCACGAAGGCCGGTTCAGCGAATCGGGCGGTTCATGACCGGCAGCCGCGCCCTTGGCCTCGCCGCGGGTCTTGTACAGCGACACCAGCACGCCGCCGGCCAGCAGGCCCAGGGTCACGCTCAGGGAGATCGCCGGCGGGATTTTGCCGATGATGCCCACCAGGAAGATCTTGCAGCCGATGAACACCAGGACCAGCGCCAGGGCGTACTTCAAGTAGGCGAAGCGATGGATCATTGCGGCCAGGGCGAAGTACAGCGCGCGCAGGCCGAGGATGGCGAAGACGTTCGAGGTGTAGACGATGAAGGGATCCTGGGTGATGGCGAAGATGGCCGGCACGCTGTCCACCGCGAACACCAGGTCGGCGCACTCGATCACGATCAGCGCGAGGAACATAGGCGTCACCCAGAGCACCGTCTTGCCACTGGCATCGGGCTTGCGCACGAAGAAATGCTCGTTGTGCATCTCGTCGGTGACGCGCAGTTTCTTGCGCAGGAATTTGATGAAGACGTTGTCGTCGAGGTTGGGCTCTTCATCCACCTTGGCGAACAGCATCTTGACCCCGGTGACCACCAGGAAGGCGCCGAAGATATAGAGGATCCAGTCGAACTGATGGATCAGGGCCGCGCCCAGGCCGATCATGATGGCCCGCAGCACGATCACCCCGAGGATGCCCCAGAACAGCACCCGGTGCTGGTATTCGCGGGGGATGGCGAAGAAGCCGAAGATCACTGCCATCAGGAAGACGTTGTCCATGGACAGCGACTTCTCGATGAGAAAGCCGGTGACGTAGTCGAGGCTGGCATCGGCGCCCTTGAGTTGCCAGACGAAGAGGGCAAACAGGAGGCCCGCACTGATGTAGCCGGCGGAGAGCAGCAGGCTCTCCTTCACCTCGATGGGCTTGTTCTCCTTGTGGAGCACTCCCAGGTCGAAGGCCAGCAGGGCGATGACGACGGCGAAGAAGGTGAGCCACATCCAGGTGGCGGTGCCGAGGAAGTCGGCGAAGAAAAATGCATGCAGGGCGTTCATGAGCCCCTCCTTAGTCAAGTTCAAGACTATGACTCGACATGGCGGCACATGCCGTCAGAGGGGCCCGGGTCACCCAGACAGGATTAAGAACTGCGGCACATTCGGCAAGGGCCGCAGTTTTACAAAATGCAACCGCTCTGGATCAGGCTTCTCGGGAGGAATGGTGACCGGTGATCAGCCAGCGGCCATCGATCTGTTCGAAGGTGAAGAGGAAGCGTGCGGGGACGCTGATCGCCCGGTCGCCTTCGCGGTAATGGAAGACATAGAGACCGCCGACCACCACGGTGCTGAGCTTGCTGCTGACCCTTTTCTTGAAGATCAGCACATCGCAGACGATGCCTTCGTTGGCGAGAAAATTACGGAAATACTCGCGACGGCTGTCCTCGCTATCCCGCACCTCGTTGGACAGGGTCGGTACCAGGATGGCATCGGGGGCATAGAGGGCGAGAATGGCTTCCACGTCGCGGGTGGCGACGGTAGCGGCCCAGGTGTGGAGCGCGGCCTTGGCGCCGGCAAGACTGGCGATCTCTTCGTTGGAGCGGGATGGCCCAGGGATAGGCAGAGCGTCGGACATGGCAGGAACCTCAGGCGATGACGGATGGTTACATTATAACAATTCGTCATCGCCGGGTTCGCGATAAAGGCTGCCCAGCGAGCCGGTGAAGCTATCACTGCGTTATGGGGCTGGCGTCCAGGGCGCGTGCGGGATTTCTCCCATGGATCAGCGGTTTTCCACCTTCGACCGCAGCGGGATCTCCTCGCGGGAATCGGTCTGGGTCTCGGGTTGGCCCACCATCTCCTCGTAGACCGCCGGTTGGGCGATGAACAGGCGCACGTCCTTGACGTCGTCGAGGATACGGCGGGCTTCCTCCACCGAGGCCACGTGCAGGGTCGCGCCCTTGTCGTCGGCGACTGGCACCGAGGTCCCTTCCACCAGCGCATGGATGACGTAGGAGCCGCCTTCCATGGACACCAGGTTGACTTCCTGCACCGCACCGGCCTTGACCTGCTGATTCAGCTCTTTGACATTCATCGAGACACCTCGGTTATCACGCTAACGAACCCTGCGCAGCGGCTAGGGGTGGATAACGATTCGAGGTGGGAGCGGTGTCGGGAGTTCCGGTCATTGCCATTGCCGCACGGCCTCCTGCAGGGTGGCGCGGATCTCCGCGGCGAAGGCCAGAGTGAGGGTGCCTGCGGGGCGGTGATCGGCTAGCAGCAGATAGCTGGTGAAGCGGATCGCCGGCCGGAAAGGGCGCATTTCCAGTCCGGCGTGCAGGTAATCCAACGCCACCAGCGGACTGACGATACTGACGCCCAGACCCAGGCCGACCATGGCGCAGATGGTGGCGGCATAGGGCGTCTCCAGGTTCAGTCGGCGCCGCTCGACCGGTTCCTGGAAATGGCGGTCGATGCGCGTACGGGTGCTGTCGCCCGGCACCAGCGAGATGAATTCCTCGCCGGCCAGGTCGGCCGGTGTCACCTCGCCGAGTTGGCTCAGGCGATGTCCGCGCGGGAAGACGCAGACCCCGGGTACGTCGCTGAGCAACTCCGCCGCCACGCCGGGTAGCTGCTCACCCACATAGGAGGCCAGGCCCAGGTCGCAGAACTGGGAGGCCGCCCAGTGCGCCACCGTGGGGGAGTCGCTGGTGTGGATGGTGATGGCCACCTGCGGGTGCCGCTCGCGAAAGCGTTGCACCACCCGCGGCAGCAGGGTGAGCGACAGCGAAGGCACCGCGGCAAGGCGCAGCCGTCCGGTGCCGCCCTGGGCGATGGCGCGGGCCGAGGCTTGCAGGCTGCCCAGGCCGACGAAGGCGCGCTCCACGTCGCGGAACAGCGCCGTGCCCTCCTCGGTGGGCAGCAGGCGTCCAGCGATACGCTCGAACAGCCGGAAACCGCAGCTGCGCTCCAATTGGGCGATGAGCCGGCTGATGTTGGGTTGCGAGGTATGCAGGGCCTCGGCGGCTGCGGTCATGGAGCCAGACAGCATCGTCGCGCGAAACGCTTCCACCTGTTTCATGTTCATCCGCTCACCCCATATCAGATCCGTATGGCTGCCTAGCGTATTGGCATTTGCCAGCATGACGCCATAAGTCTTACAAAAGACCCAAGGCGCAATGAACGCCAGCCACAGACGACCCCTGCTGCACCCTTCGATCTGCCCTCGTAGCCCTGCCGCCGGCCACCAGCCCGGCGGCTGTCACCGCTTTTCTAGGAGGCAACATGTCGTATCGCGCGTTTACCGGTGCCGTCCTGGCGCTGGGTCTGGCCAGCCTGGTACAGGCTGCAACCTTGCCCCCCGTACCGCCCGCCCTCACCGAAGCCGGTACGTTGCGCGCCGGGGTGCGTTGCGACCAGCCACCCTATGGCTACCAGGACAGCAATGGCGACTTCGCCGGCGTCGAAGTGGAGATGTCCCGGCAGATCGCCGAGTGGGCATTGGGCTCGCGGGACAAGGTGAGCTTCACCTGCGTCACCGCCGAGAATCGGGTACCGCAATTGCTCGGCCGCAAGGTGGACATGTTGATCGCCACCCTCGGGGTGACGCCGGAGCGGCAGCGGGTGATCGACTTCACCACTCCCTATCGCTGGGGCGCGAGCGATGTGCTGGTGCGTAAGGACAGCGGCATCGATTCCATCGCCGCCCTGCGTGGCAAGACCCTGGCCACGCTCAAGGGCTCGGTACAGGCCAAGTGGTTCGAAGATCACGAGCCGGAGATCAAGACCCTGCGCATGAACAGCGCCGCCGATGCCCTGCAGACCTTTCGCCAGGGCCGGGTCGATGCCTATACCCACGACGCCGCCACCCTGGTGGTGGTGACCGCCCATGACGAAAGCGTCCGCCTGGTGGGTGAGCCCTTCCAGATTTCCGACGCCGCCATCGGGGTGCGCAAGAACGAGGCCGAATGGCGTGACTACCTCAGCGCCGCCGTGGCGCGCATGCACGAGGAGCACCTGTTCCGCCCCTGGGTGGAGCGCCTGGTCCCGGAGAACATCCGCAGCTACTACCTGAGCGTGTTCGAGCAGCCGCGGCCTGCGGAACGCCACTAGGAGCGCGGCGATGGACTTCGATCTGGACTATCTCTGGGCCCAGTGGCCGGCGCTGCTCGACGGCCTGCTGATGACGCTCAAGGTCTCGCTGCTGGCGATAGGACTGTCGCTGGCCATCGGCATCGTCGGCGGGGCGGCTCGGCTGTTTCGCGTGCCGGTGCTGGCGCAACTCACCGCCGTCTATGTCGAGGTGATCCGCAACACGCCGATCCTGGTGCAACTCTTCTTCATCTTCTACGGCCTGCCGGCGGTGGGCCTGGGGCTGTCGCTGTTCTGGTCCGGGGTGGTCTGCCTGTCCCTCTGGGCCGGCGCCTACCAGATCGAGAATCTGCGCGGCGGGCTGGCGACGGTGGAGCGGGGCATGCGCGAGGCGAGCCTGGCCCTGAATCTCCAGCCCTGGCAATTCTTCTGCCTGATCGCCTTGCCCATCGCCGTGCGCACCGCCTTGCCGGCGGTGCTCAACACCGCCATCTCGCTGCTGAAGAACTCTTCCTACCTGCAGGCCATCGGCCTGGCCGAGCTGACCTTCGTCGCGGTGGATCGCATCGCCACGGATTTTCGCGCCCTGGAGATGTTCAGCGCCATCTGCGTGCTCTACCTGGGGCTGGTGGCGGTGCTGGCCCTGGCTACGCAGCGGTTGTCCGCTCATCTGCAACGACCGTTTCGGCAGTGAGGCGAGCATGACCTTCTTTCTGGAAAACTGGAATTTCGTGGTCAAGGGCCTGCTGATGACCCTGCAGTTGGCGCTGGTGGTGCTGCTCTTCACCACCCTGGTCTCGGCGGTGTTCGGCGTGCTGGCCACCTTGCCGCAGCGTTGGCTGGGTTGGCTGATCCACGGCTACGTCGAGCTGTTCCGTTCCATCCCGCTGATCGTCAACGTCTTCTTCATCTTCTTCGGCGCCCCGCTGCTGGGCCTGGACCTTTCGCCCTTTGCCGCGGTCACCACCGGCCTGACCCTCTGGGGCAGCGCCAACGGCATCGAGATCGTCCGCGGTGGCTTGCAGGCGGTGCCCCGGCACCAGTGGAAGAGCGCCTGGGCGCTGGGCCTGCCGCGCTGGCGCATCTACCTGCACATCGTCGGGCCGCAATCGCTCAAGGCCATCCTGCCGGCCTATACCGGACTGCTCACCCTGCTGGTCCAGGCTACCTCCCTGGGCGCCCTGGTCGGGGTGGGCGAATTCCTCAAGACCGGCCAGACCCTGATCGAGCGCACCACCATGATGACCGGCGCCAGTCCGGCCTTCAGCGTCTACGGCACGGTGCTGCTCGTCTACTTCGTCATCTGCTCGCTGCTCAGCTGGCTCAGCCGCTACCTCGAGCGGCGCCTGGGTCGTCCGCTGACCCGCAATCCGTCCTAGAGAGGCATCCCATGCAAGAATCCAAGGTCAGTCGTCGGCTCCGGGAGGCCACCGCGCCCGAGGTCTGCGACTTCATCTACGCCCCGCGCCTGGCCGGCTTCGCCGAGGGCTTTCCCTATCTGGGTGACGTCAACAAGGCCCATGTGGTGATGCTCGCAGAGCAGGGCCTGATCGACCGCGCCCAGGCCGCCGCCCTGGCGCGTGGCATCCTCGACTTGGAAGCCGCAGGTCCTGGCGCGGTACCCCTCGACCCGCTGCGCGAGGATGCTTACTTCAACTACGAGGCAGCGTTGATCGAACGCCTGGGCGCTGATGTCGGCGGGCGGCTGCACATCGGCCGCAGCCGCAACGACATCCTCGCCACCCTGGATCGTCTGCGCGCCCGGGATGTCCTCGCCGAGGTGTTGGAGACGCTGCAGCAGGTGCGCGCCACGGCCCTGGAAGGTGCCGAGCGGCACGCCACCACGGTCATGCCGGGGCATACCCATCTGCAGCCGGCGCAGCCGATCACCTACGGCTTCTATCTCGCCGGCGTGGCCCAGGCCCTGGAGCGCGACAGCCTGCGCCTGGCCGCCACCCTCGACAGCATGAATCAGAGTCCGCTGGGCGCGGCGGCCTTCGCTGGCACGCCCTTCGCCATCGACCGGGCGCGTACCGCCGAGCTGCTCGGCTTCGACGGCTACCTGGACAATGCCCTGGACGCCGTGGCCTCCCGCGACTTCATTCTCGAAGGCCTGTCGCACCTGAGCCTGCTTGCGGTGTTCTGGAGCCGGGTGGCCCAGGACTATTTCGTCTGGGCCACCCATGAATTCGGCCTGGTGGAGTTTCCCGACAGCGTCGCCGGTACCTCCAGCATCATGCCGCAGAAGAAGAATCCGGTGGTGCTGGAGTACCTCAAGGGTCGCAGTGGCCACATCGCCGGATTGCTGATGGCCGCCACCATGACGGTCAAGGGCACCCACTTCAGCCACAGTGGCGATGCCAATCGCGAAGGCACCCGCGGCTTCTGGGAGGCCGCGGAAGAAAGCCTGCGCTGCCTGCGGCTGTTGGATCTGGTGCTGCGTACGGCGCAGCCCGAGGCCGCGCGCGGACTGGAGCGCAGCGCCCGGGACTTTTCCACCGCTACCGGCCTGGCCGACCTCATCGTGCGCGAGGGCGGGCTGTCGTTCCGCGAGGCGCACCATGTGGTGGGCGCCGTGGTGCGCCAGGCGTTGGACGAGGGACTGCCCGCTTACGCCATCGACAGCGCCATGCTCGACCAGGCCGCCCAGGCGGTGATCGGTCGCCCCCTGGGGCTGGACGCCGCGTGCGTCGGCGAAAGCCTGGACCCCACCGCCAATGTCGCCTCGCGGCAATCGCCCGGCGGTCCTGGTGCCCCGGCGCTGGCCCGGACCCTGGCGGCCGCCCGGGCGCGCCTGACCCTGGAGCGGGAGCGCCAGGAGGCACGGCGCGCGCGGCAGGTGCAGAGCCAGGCGCGCCTGGACGCCAATCTGCGGGCGTTGACCCAATGAGCGCACTGCTGAAGGTACGGGGCCTGAGCAAGAGCTTCGGCGAGCAGGAGATCGTCCGCGGCGTGGACCTGGACGTCGCCGCCGGCGAGGTGGTGGTGGTGATAGGGCCGAGCGGCTCGGGCAAGTCGACCCTCATCCGTTGCCTCAACAGCCTGGAAGAGCCTTCGGCCGGCACCGTGGAGCTGGATGGTGTCCCGGTGCATGCTGGCGACCGCCGCGCCCTGGCGACGCTGCGGCAGAAGGTCGGCATGGTGTTTCAGGACTACACCCTGTTCCCGCATCTTTCGGTGCTGCGCAACCTGACCCTGGCGCCGGTCAAGCTCGGGCGGCTGAGCGCCATCGAGGCCGAGCGCCAGGCACGGGCGCTGCTGGCGCGGGTCGGGCTGGCGCACAAGGCCGACGCCTATCCCGCCGAACTCTCCGGCGGTCAGCAACAGCGGGTAGCCATCGTCCGGGCGCTGGCCCTGCAACCGCAACTGTTGCTGTTCGACGAGCCGACGTCGGCGCTGGACCCGGAAACGGTCAACGAGGTATTGGCGATCATGAAGGACCTGGCTCGCGAGGGCATGACCATGATCGTGGTCACCCACGAGATGGGCTTCGCCCGCGAGGCGGCGGACCGGGTGCTGTTCTTCGATGCGGGCCGCATCCTGGAGAGCGGCGCCCCGGCGCAGCTATTCGAGGCGCCACGGGAAGCCCGCACCCGGCAGTTTCTCGCCAATGTGTTGCACTAGGCTGGCCTTCAAGGCCTTGAGGGCGGACATTTTTCACCTAACGACTAATAACCCGTCATCTCCAGATACCCTACGCCCTTGGCGCTACCCTCCACGCTGACCGGGCCCTCCCAGTAGGGCGTGCCCAGGGCCATCCAGGCGTCGGGATTGACGGCGGCGATACGCAGGTCGACGTTCCGGCCGGGCAGGGCGATGGACCAGCGGACCGGTACCTGGCGGCCGGCCACCGGGTGGGTGGCCAGGGGCGCGAGACGGATGTCGCCGGGATGCAGCGGCTGGTTGTGGCCGTCGGCAGCGATCAGGTTGCCGAACAGGTAATGCTGGCCGTCCGCTTGGCGCAGGCGATAGAGCATCAGCTGGCGACCGTCGTCCAGGTGCAGGGAAAACCAGTCCCAGCCCAGCTGGTCCGCCGCCAGGTGCTGGCTGCTCCATTCGCGGTCCAGCCAAGCCAGCCCCTTGACCGGTACCCGCCGTCCCTCGATCTCCAGTTCGCCCTGGGCCTGGAAAAAGGGTTGGCTGTAGTAGTAGGACGCCTGGCCGCTGGCGGCCTTGCGACTCAAGCCCCCTTCGCCCTGGAGTACCAAGGGGCCGGTGGCGGCAAGCTCGAGGCGGTAGCCAAAGCCCGGCCCCTGGGCCTGGACGCGTGCCTGGCCGGTCAGGTCGCCCTGCAGACGCCAGTCATCGATCCAGGCGGAGAAGGGCGCGGCCGTCACTCCGGCCTGGCCGATCCCGCCACGACCCTGGGTCTGGGCGGCGAACTGCTGTGTTTCGGTGGTAAGGCCGGCGTGGCCCAGCCAGAGATTGCCGTTGCCCCAGCCGGGCTGGTCCGCGCCGGGGCGCAGGGCAGTGCGGAACAGGGTCCACTGCACCCCGTAGCGGTGGCCTTCGGCGTCGCTGAGGTTGGCGGTGACATACCACCACTCGATACGGAAGTCCGGATGGGCGCCGTGATCGACAGGAAAACTGAAGACCTTGCCGGGCACCACCGGGGCGAAGTGCTCACTGCCTTGGCCGAGGCCGGCGAAGCCCTGGGGCGCCGGCTGCTTGTCGCAGCCGGAGAGTAGCAGCAGGAAGACCAGCAGGACCCTAGCGTTCATTGCCGAGTTCTCGCAGCAGATCCAGGGGCTGGCTACGTTGCAGGCGCAGCAGCGGCCAGGCGGCGGCCAACAGGGTCGCCAGCAGGGCGATGGCGGAGAGGGCCAGCAGTTGCCCCGGGAAGACTTGCAACGGCAGGCGCCAGCCGAAGGCCTGGACGTTCACCACCGCCACCAGGCACCAGGCGAGCAGGATGCCCAGCGGAATGGCCAGGGCCAGGGTCAGCAGGGCGAGCCCCAGCAACTGCCCCAGACTCAGCAGGATCAGCCGTGGCCGTTCGATGCCCAGGGCCCAGAGGGGCGCGAGTTGACCAAGGCGTCGCTGCGCCTGGCCCAGCAGGGCGATGAACAGGGCCAGGCCAGCCACCGCCAGGGTCAGGGCGTTCAGCGCGGCGGTCGCGCTGAAGGTGCGCTCGAAGACCTGGTCGGCGTAGCGGCGCAACTGGCCCTGGTCGATGGAGCGACTGGCATCCAGGCCAAAACGCTGCTGCAGGTCGGCGCGCAGGGCATCCACCCGTTCGGGTGCCATGCGGATGACGATCCGGACCAGGCTGGCATCCGGCCAGAGCGCGCGCAGGCGCGGCTGGGGCAGCAGCAGGTGGCCGCGGGGATTGCCGTAGTCGGCATAGGTGGCGAGTATCGGCGCGGACCAGGGACCCAGGCTACCCGGTAGCTCGATCTGCTGCCCCTTGGCCAGGTGCAGCCGCCGGGCCAGTTGCTCGCTGAGCATCACCCCCTCGCCGGCGAAGAACGGCGTCCAGGCATCGCTACCCGCATCGAGCAGCGGCCAGTGCTGGCGATAGAGCGCCTCGTCCATAACCCCGCTCAGGGTCGTGGGCTGGCCTTGCAGCTGGGTCTCCAACTCATAGACCGGTAGCACCGCGCGCACGCTCGCCTGGCGGGGTAGCCAGTCGAGCAGGGCGGCAGCCTGGGTGGCGTTTTCCGGGCGCAGGTAGAGTTCGGCGGCCAGGCGCTGATCGAGCCAGCCATCGAAGGTACGGCGGAAGCCCTCGGTCATGCTGCCGGCGCCGACGTTTGCTGCCAGTGCCAGCAGCAGGGCCATGAGGGCCTGGGACAGCCCGGGGAGCTGCTGGCGGGCGTCGGCCAGGAACCAGCGCGCGAGGGGCCGCCGCGCCCGCTGCATTAGCAGATCCAGCAGCGCACTGAGCAGCGGCGGCAAGGCCAGGGCGGCGGCCAGCAGCAGGCAACCGAGTAGGGCCAGCCCGCTGCCGAGGCTGTCGCCCCCCAGCAGCAGGCCTAGGCCCAGCAGGCCGATCAACAGGGCGCCGCAGGCCTGGCGGCGCAGCCAGCGACCATGGGCGGCGCGCCAGGCTTCGCCCTGGGCCAGGGCCAGCAAGGGCAACCGCGCCGCCCGCCAGAGTCCGTCGGCCCCGGCCAGCAGGGCACCGCCCAGGCTCAGGCCAAGACCGGCCAGCCACCAGGCGGGGCTCAGGGTCAGGGTCCCCGCCACCTCGGCGCCATAGAGGCCGCGCAGGCTGGCCGCGACGTCGGGCAGCAGCAGGGCGGCAAGGGTATAGCCGCTCGCCACGCCCAAGGCGCCTGCCACCAGGGCGATGACGGCCAGCTCCAGGGTCAGCGCCAGGACCAGGGTCCGGGCGGAGAGCCCACAGGCACGCAGGGTGCGCAGCAGGGGGCGACGTTGTTCCAGGGCCAGCCCGGTGGCGGCGTGGACGATGAACAGGCCCACGGCGAAGGCCAGCAGGCCGAGCGCCAGGAGATTGAGGTGGAAGCTCGCGGTCAGGCGGTCCAGTTCGGCGCCCTGGTCGTTCTCCACCCGTAGCAGGCTGACCCCGTCCAGGGCGGGCAGCGCGCGCTGGAAGGTCTTTGGCAGGATCAGCCGGGAGAGCTGCTCCGGCGCCTCCAGCAAACGCTGGGCCTGGCCGATGTCCACTACCAAAGTGCCGGGCGCCAGCCCCGTGCGGGGCTGCAGCGGCGGCAGCGGCAGACCATCGGCCCGCTGCAGCACCGCACCGGCCTGCAGCTGCCATTCACGCAGCGTTTCCGGGGCGACCCAGGTCGCCCCGGCAGGGCTGAGAAAGTCGAACAGGGCCTCGGGCGAGGCACTGGCGGCGATGCCACGGTCGCTGGGCAGGCTGACCGGCTCGATACCGAGCAGCGGCACCGGATGCTCCCGCCCGGCCAGCGCCAGGCGCCCCTGCAGGACCGGCGACACCGGCCACCCCTGGCGCCGCAGGTCGACGAACAGCCGCTGGGCGAAGCGCTGGCCGTCCCGCGCTTCCAGACTGGATTGGTCGGCGCCGAACAGGGCGCTGGCCTGGGCGTAGCTCTGGCGGGCCTGGGCGTTGAGTGCCAGCACGCCGATCAGCAGGGTGGTGGCCAGCCAAAGTCCCGCCACCAGCCCGGCGAGTTGCAGCGGATGCCGCCGCCAGTGGCTGGTGAGGCCGTGCAGGCTCCAGTAGAGCAGTCTCATGCGGAGGCCACGGCAGCGCCCCCGAGGCGTCCTCGTTCCAGGTGCAGCGTGCGATCGAGCTGGCTGGCGATCCGCGCGCTATGGGTCACCATCAGCAGGCTGCTGCCGGTCTCGGCGACCAGCTCCAGCAGCAGCGCCAGGGCCTGGTCGCCACTGCTTTCATCGAGATTGCCGGTCGGTTCGTCCGCGAGCAGCAGGGGCGGCCGCGAGGCGAGGGCCCGGCCCAGGGCCACGCGCTGCTGCTGGCCGCCGGAAAGCTGTTCCGGATAGCGGTCGAGCAGGGCGGCCAGGCCCAGGCGCGCCGCCAATTCACGCTGCCAGGCGGGATCGTGGCGGTCGGCCAGGCGCGCCTGGAAGGCGAGGTTGTCCGCCACGCTGAGACTGGCGATGAGGTTGAATTGCTGGAAGATCAGCCCGATGCCCGCGCGGCGCCAGGCCGCCAGGCCGCGTTCGTCGAGGCTGGACAGCTCGCGATTGGCGGCCACGATGCGCCCCCGATCAGGGCGGTCGAGGCCGGCCACCAGGTGCAGCAGGGTGCTTTTGCCACTGCCGGACTCGCCCATGAGCGCGAGGCTGGCACCGCGGGCGAGGCTGAGATCCACGCCACGCAGGACCGGCAACGGTCCCTGGGGCGTCGGGTAGCTCTTGTGTAGATCGGTGATGCTCAGCATCGCGCCTCCCGCGCCGGTCGTCATCTGCAGTCGACCGAGGTCCGGCGGCGACGTTCAGCGCCGCTAGCCGCGCTTGCCCTTGGCCTGGCCGGCCTTCGCCTCGCCCTCGCGTTGCAGGCGCTCGCACTTGCGCACCATGGCGAGGTAGTAAACGGCGCTGCCGGCGAAGAGGATGATGGGCAGCGCCAGGGACATCACCAGCAGATCGCCGGGGAAGGCGGTCGGCACCCAGTGGTGATAGAGCAGGATGCCGATACCCAGCAATACCGAGTACAGCAGGCCGTAGCCACCGGCCTTGCGTGATTCGCGGGCGAGGTCGAGAGGCGAGCGATTGAGGTCGTTGGGCTCGAACATGGAAGTCTCTGGCAGGCACTGAGGAAGGCGCTAGTCTAGCGCCTGGACTCGCGCCGGTCGCCTCCAGTCAGGCGACCCGGACAAGACCTCGCAGGGCATGCCTGCACCTCGTTCACGCGATGTTCAGGCAGACATAAGCTTGAAATCTTATCCTTTGCAGCCATTTAGAGGCCTGGCGATGGCAAGCGAGCAGGTCTCCTTGTAAGCTCGATCAGTTATTTGAACGCGCACAATGCGCACGGATAAGGAATCAACATGAAACAGTATCGGTTGGCAGCAGCGGTGGCCCTGGTGGGTCTGGTTCTGAGCGGCTGCGACTCCAAGCCCAAGGTCGAGCTGGAAAGCCCGGCCCAGAAGGCGTCCTACGGCATCGGCCTGAACATGGGCAAGAGTCTGGCCCAGGAAGGTATCGATGACCTGGATCCCAAGGCCGTCGCCCTGGGTATCGAGGACGCGGTAGGCAAGAAGGACCAGAAGCTGACCGATCAGCAGCTCACCGAAGCCTTCGCCGCCCTGCAGAAGCGTGCCGAAGAGAAGATGACCAAGGTCAGCGAAGACAACGCCAAGGCCGGCAAGAAGTTCCTCGAAGAGAACGGCAAGAAGCCTGGCGTGATCACCACCGCCTCCGGCCTGCAGTACGAAGTGGTCAAGAAGGCCGATGGCCCGCAGCCCAAGCCCACCGACGTGGTCACCGTGCACTACGAGGGCAAGCTGGTCGACGGCACCGTGTTCGACAGCTCCATCAAGCGCGGCACCCCGATCGACCTGCCGGTCAACGGCGTGATCCCGGGCTGGGTCGAGGCGCTGCAACTGATGCACGTCGGCGAGAAGATCAAGCTCTACATCCCCTCCGAGCTGGCCTATGGCGCCCAGAGCCCGAGCCCGGCGATTCCGGCCAACTCCGTGCTGGTGTTCGACCTGGAACTGCTCGGCATCAAGGACGCCGCCGCCGCGGACGCCGAGGATGCCCCGCCGGCACCGGCCGCCGATGCTCCGGCTGCTGCCGAAAAGGCCCCGGCCAAGAAGTAAGACGGACCCCGTCCGCCGACGCCCTGCTTTGCAGGGCGTTTTACATTGGGCGGTGGGAAACCCGCGCCTAGCGGCGTGATCAAAGCAGGGGTGCGTAGCCTTCGGTCCCATCGGGCCGCGCCCGGTCTTTCCCACCTGCGAGGTACTCATGAAGCCGCCGAAGAATTTTGATCGCTACCTTGGCCTGGCCCAGCGCCTGCTGATCCGCGGGCGGTTGCCGGCGCTGCTGCTGGGCGTCGCGCGCAAGACCAGCAAGCGCGGCCTCAAGCTGGGCGAAGCGCGCGACACCCTGAGTCTGTTCCATCAGCTGCTGCTGGCCTGGTGGCGGGGCGAATACCGCGGAGTGAGTCGCAAGACGCTGCTGACTGTCGCTGGCGGTCTGGTCTACTTCCTGCTGCCCATAGATCTCATTCCGGACTGGGTGCCCATGTTCGGTCTGTTCGACGACCTTGCCGTGCTGGCCTGGGTCGGCAAGGCCTGCAGCGATGAGCTGGACGGCTTTCGGGCCTGGCGCGCCAACCGCACCGCAAGCCAGCAGGCGGCCCTGGCGGCCCTGCCCGACAAACACGAGCGCGCCGCCCCGGGTGTCGCCCTCGACCAGTTGCGAGATTGACCGGGCTTGAGTGTACGCATCAGTCGCCAGCACTGGCTGGCCTTGCTCGATGAACTGGAAAGCGCCCGGCGCAGCCGTAGCCTGCTGACCTACCGCTCGGTGATCGAACGGCTGGGGCTACCCCAGCCGGCCATGGTGACCCTCACCACCGCCCTGGAGTACCTGGCGGCCCTCGACCGACGCGAAGGCCGGCCACTGCGCAGTGCGCTGGTGGTCAGCCAGAGCGGCACCCGCATTCCCCGCGAAGGTTTCTTCGACTGCGCCCTGCGACTGGGTGCCCTGGAAGGTTCGCCGCAGGTGAGCGATGCGGTTAGCTGGCATGCGGCCGAGGTCACCCGGGTGTTCGAGCACCGCTATCCGGACCATCGCCTGGAAAGCTAGGCTCAGGCGCGCATCAGGTGCAGGCTGTAGCCGGGTACCTTCTTGGCGTTGCGCTTGGCTTCCGAGGCCAGTCCGGCCAGGCCGCTGGCGTCGACGCGCTGGCCGGCGTCCCGGTCCAGCTCCACCACGCCGAGAGAGAGCGATAGCAGCGGGTACTCCCGGCGGCGCCCGTCCCTGTCGTAGGCGAGGAAACAGCCGGCTTCCAGGTGCTCGCTGCGATAGAAGTGCCGGCACCGTTCCTGGAAGGCCGCCATCAGGCCATTCAGCCGGCGCCGCCAGTCCGTCGAACCGAGCACCACCAGAAAGTCGTCCCCGCCGATATGGCCGACGAAATCCTGCTGCGGATCCAGGCGCTCGGACAGGGTCTGGGCTAGGCAGAGCAGCACCTCGTCACCCTTGGCATAGCCATAGAGGTCGTTGAACGGCTTGAAGCCATCGATATCGACATAGCACACCACCGCCTCCCGGCGCTGGTCGAGCAAGCGGGTCAGGCATTGCTGGATGGGCACGTTGCCGGGCAGCTGGGTCAGGGGATTGGCATGCTTGGCCTGCTGGATGCGTTGCTCGGTGATCAGGCGCAGGACATCCATCACCCGGCCGACGCCGACATAGCGGCCACCCTCGGTGATGATGAAATCCTCCTCGATACGCTGGCGGGCACGCGCGGTGAGCAGGCGGCTGACCTGTTGCAGGGACTGGCTCGACTCGGTGGCCAGGAAGTCCTGGCTCATCAACCGGGCGATGGGCTTGCGGGCGAACACCTCGTGGGCGAAAGGCTTGAGTAGCGCCGAACTGAGCTCGTGGTGATGGACGATGCCCACCGGAAGATCATCCTCGTCCACCACCGCCAGGGTGTTGAGGTTGGGCTGCAGGCGGAAGCGCTCCAGGACGTCGAGGATCAGCATGTCCTGGCCGACCGCCACCTGTTCCACCCGCAGGCTGGCCACCGTGGTCGACTCCTCGGCGAGATCCGCGCTGCGGGTGACCATCGCCGGCAGCAGGGTCTGGATCTCCCGCGGCGGCGTCGCGGTGGGGCGGCCCAGCAGATAGCCCTGGACCAGGTCGATCCCCATGCTCGCCAGGGTCGAGAGTTCTTCGTGGGTCTCGATTCCCTCGGCGATGACCTGCGCCCGCGACGCTTCGGCCATCTTCAGGATGGAGCCGACGAATTCGCGTTTCACCGCGTCGCGATGGATGGATTCGATGAAGTGCCGATCAATCTTGACGAAATCCGGGCGAAGTTCCGACCAGCGCCTCAGGCTGGAATAGCCCGCGCCGAGATCGTCCAGGGCGATGGAAAAGCCCATGGCCCGGTAGTGGTGCAGGGCCGTGGCCAGCAGGGCGAAGTCATCGATGGGCGCCTGCTCGGTGAGTTCGATCACCACCTGGGCCGGTGAGAGACCCAGCCGCTGCAGCAGCTTGAGCGTCTGGCCCGACTGATGCGCCGGTTCCAGCAGGGTTTCCGGACAGACGTTGAGGAACAGCAGGCCGTCCAGCGCCAGGTCGCGAAAGCCCTGGCAGGACTGCTGGCGCGCGGCGATCTCCAGTTCGGACAGGCGGCCGGTCTGGCGGGCAGTGGCGTAGAGCGGCAGGGGAGAGTGCAGGGGGGTGTTGGACGCACCGCGGATCAGCGCCTCGTAGCCGAGGATGCGTCTTTCGCTCAGCGAAACGATGGGTTGAAAGAGCGAATGCAACTCGCGGTTGGCAAGAATGCGGTCCAGCACTCCAGCCTGGTCGTTAAGCGTCATGGTCAGCCTGCAGGAACCCGAAAACGAAAATGCCCGGGGGCCGCACATGGCGGCCCCCGGGCATTTCACGACAGACAGATGACGCTTTGATGTCAGCGCTTGGGCGGCGTCTGGCTCAGGTCGAGATAGTCCAGCAGCACATGGCCCGATTCCATCAGGTAGGCGTCGTCCTGGGGCTTGGTCTTGTCATCGTCGATCGCCGGATTGTCCTCGTCGATCTTCTTCAGCTCCTTGAGCGGTGCCTCGCCCTTGCCCTGGCGGCGCTGGTTTTCCATGGCCAGCTGGCGGTTGTCCAGCGCGGTCTGCTCGGCGCGACGCTTCTGCTCGTCGAGGCTGACGGTGGTGTCGGCCGCCAGCTCCTGGGCCAGCTTCAGCCGCTCGCGGGCGAAGATGAAGTCGGGATCCTTCTGGGCGCGGGCATCATGCCGCTTGACCAGCTCCGCCAGATAGGGCGCGAAGGGGTCAGTCAGGCCGGTCACCGCCGGGGCGATGGTGTCCCAGGGCATGGAGTCGGGCAGGGCGCTCTCGCCGATCTGCTTGGTATCCACCACCGCCGGGTAGTCGATGTCCGGCAGCACGCCCTGGTGCTGGGTGCTCTGGCCGGAGACGCGATAGAACTTGGCGATGGTCAGCTTGAGTTCGCCATGGTTCAGCGGCTGGATGGTCTGCACGGTGCCCTTGCCGAAGGTCTGGCCGCCAACGATCAGCGCCCGGTGATAGTCCTGCATGGCACCGGCGAAGATTTCCGATGCCGAGGCGGAGAGACGATTCACCAGCACGGTCAGCGGACCCTTGTAGAAGGCGCCGCCTTCGTCGTCGGCCAGCACCTCGACCTTGCCGTCGCCGTTGCGCACCAGCACGGTGGGGCCCTGGTCGATGAACAGGCCGGTCAGCTCGGTGGCTTCCTGCAGCGAGCCCCCGCCGTTGTTGCGCAGGTCGATGACGATGCCGTCGACCTTTTCCTTCTGCAGCTCGCCGATGAGCTTCTTCACGTCACGCGTGGTGCTCTTGTAGTTCGGGTCGCCGGCGCGATAGGCCTTGAAGTCGAGGTAGAAGGCCGGCACGTCGATCACGCCGAGCTTGTAATGCTTGCCCTCGTGGGGCACGTCGATGACGTGCTTCTGGGCGGCCTGCTCCTCGAGCTTGACCGCCTCGCGGGTGATGGCGACCACCTTGGTCTTCTGGTCGTTCGGCGCGTTGCTGGCCGGGATGATTTCCAGCCGCACCTTGGAGCCCTTGGGTCCGCGGATCAGCTTGACCACCTCGTCCAGGCGCCAGCCGATCACGTCGACCATCTCGCCGTCGCCCTGGGCGACGCCGACGATCTTGTCCGCCGGGGCGATCTGCTTGGACTTGTCCGCCGGGCCGGCCGGGACCAGGCGCAGGATCTGCACATAGTCGTTGTCGTTCTGCAGCACCGCGCCGATGCCTTCGAGCGACAGGCTCATGTTGATGTCGAAGTTCTCCGCGCTTTCCGGCGAGAGATACTGGGTGTGCGGATCGTAGGACTCGGCGAAGGCGTTGATGTAGGTCTGGAAGACGTCTTCGCTGCGGGTCTGGTTAAGACGCGCCAGCTGGTTCTTGTATCTCTTGGTCAGTTGCTGCTGGATCTGCTGGTCGGTCTTGCCGGACAGGCGCAGCCGCAGCACCTCGTCCTTGAGCTTGCGATGCCAGAGGTCATCCAGGGCCGCGGTGTCCGCCGGCCAGGGCGCCTTCTCGCGGTTGGTGTTGAAGGACTCGTCGACGGTGAAGTCGAGCTTGCCGATGCCGGCGTTGAGCAGCCCCAGGCCGTAGTTGAGTCGCTCGGTCATACGCTGGGCATAGCGGCGATAGATGGCGAAGCCCGGTTCGAGGTTGCCCTGCTTGAGATAGTCGTCGAAGCGCGTGCGCGAGGCATCGAATTCGCGGATGTCGGCGGCGTTGAAATACAGCCGCGCGGGATCAAGCATCTTCAGATAGCTGTCGTAGATCTTGATCGACTGGGCATCGTTGAGCGGCGGCTTGCTGTAATGATGGCGCTTGAGCAGCTCGACGATGTTGAGGCTGGCGATGACCTGGTCGCGGTCGGGTTGCAGCTTGTCGACACCGACCGGTGAGTTGGACTTGGCGAAGAGGGGAGTTGCGCTGACGCCAAGCAGGACAACGAGGGCGGTACGGGACAAGAGCTGCTTCATGTGTATTCGACTAATGCACGGAAAGGAATAGGCTATAGGCCCTTCCCGGCCCGGGCGGTTCCGCGGCCAGGGGAAGTATGAGGGGCGCTGACGAAAGTCGTCTGACGGCGGTCTGAAGGGAAGCGGCAAGCGGAAGGGGTAGCTGAGACAGCCCTACGTCTTCCGGTCCGCTCGACTCCCGCAGAACCCGCCGGCGCAGGCGCTTTTCGTCAAAGCCTGAGCCACTATGGAGGCACCGTGAACGCATTGCAAGGTATCGAAGGGCAACTGGAATGGCAGTCACTGAGCGCTCGCGCTCTGGCGCCCGGGGAAATCCGCATCAAGGTGGCGGCCGCCGGTCTCAACCGCGCCGACCTGCTGCAATTGGCGGGCAACTATCCGCCGCCGCCCGGCGCCCCGGCCACCCTGGGTCTGGAATGCGCCGGGGTGGTCAGCGAGACCACCGCCGAGTCGCGCTGGCAGGTGGGTGACCGGGTCTGCGCCCTGTTGGCGGGTGGCGGCATGGCCAGCGAGGTGGTGGTGGATGGCCGCCAGGCCGCATCCGTGCCGGAGGGCCTGTCGCTGATCGAGGCGGCGGCGCTGCCCGAGGTCTGGGCGACCGCCTGGAGCAATCTGTTCGACCTGGCCGCCCTGCAGCCCGGCGAGAAGGTGCTGCTGCACGCTGGCGCCAGTGGCGTCGGCTCGGCCGCCATCCAGCTGTGCAAGGCCTTCGGCAATCCCTGCTGGGTCAGCGTCGGCTCCCAGGAGCGCCTAGCCCACTGCGAGCGACTCGGCGCCGAAGGCGGGGTGCTGCGCAAGACCGATCTGGAAGGGCTGCGTGACTTCGCTCCCTTCAACGTCATCCTCGATCCGGTCGGCGCAGGCTATGCGCCGCTCAACCTGGACCTGCTGGGGCAGGATGGCCGCTGGGTGCTGATCGGCCTCATGGGCGGTCGCGAAGCGGAACTGGATTTCGCCAAGGTCCTCGGCAAGCGCATCCGCATCATAGGTTCGACCCTGCGCAACCGATCCGTCGAATTCAAGGCCAAGACCCTGAGATCGCTGGAAGCCAAGGTCTGGCCGCTGTTCGCCGAGGGCAAGCTGGCGGTCAACCTGGAGCGCCGCTTCTCCGCCCAGAACGCCGAGGCCGCCTTTGCCGCGTTGGAAAGCAACGAGGTGAACGGCAAGGTGGTGCTGGTGTTGGACGAAGGGCTGGCGTAGCGCCGCTCTAGGTGGGCCGTAGGTTGGGTTGAGCGCAGCGAAGCCCAACGGGTCTTGCGCGGAGCCGGCCATGTTGGACTTCGACGGTGGAGCCGTCTCAACCCAACCTACGGAAGCCTTGGCAACCCTTAGGCGCGGCCGCGATGCGGGTTACCGCCAGCTGAGGATCGGCCAGCCGGCCTGTGTTGCGCGCTCACGCAATACCGGGTCCGGGTTGACCACGTGCGGCTTGCCCACTGCTTCGAGCAGCGGCAGGTCGTTGCGCGAGTCGGAGTAGAAGCTGGCGGTGGCCAGCAGGCTGCGGTCACCGTTGAGCAGCTCCAGCAGGCGGGTCAGCTTGCCTTCGCGATAGGTCATGACGCCCTCCACCTGACCGCTGTAGACGCCATGGCTGACCTGCAGGTCGATGGCCAGCACCTCTTCCACGCCCAGCCGCTCGGCGATGGGCTCCACCAGGTGCACCCCGGAGGCCGAGACGATGATCACCCGGTCGCCGGCCGCGCGGTGGGCGGCGATGCACTTCATGGCGTCGCTGAAGATCAGGGGTTCGATGACGTCCTCGACCCAGGGGCCGACCTCGAAGTCCACTTCCTCTGGAGTGCGGCCGACCAGGGGTTCGAGGTGGAAGGCCATGTAGTCTTCCATGGCCAGCTCGCCCTGGGCATAGGCCGCCATGAGCTCGCCGTCGCGGCGCACGAAGGATTCGCGGTCGACCCAGCCGAGCACGCCCAGCTGTTGGCTCCAGAGGCTGGAACAGTCACCGTCGATGAGGGTTTCGTCGAGATCGAAAATCGCCAGGGTCATGCCACTTCTCTCAGGCTGTCGGAATCGACAGCCAGGGTGACGCCTGTGCCGTTCGGCTGCAAGGCCGACGGGCCGTGGTTGAGAACGTCGACATTGAGTTCGCAGGCCTCGGTGGCGATGCGGTAGCGGATGACATTGCCCAGCAGGCTGTGGCCGACGATACGGCCGGCGATGCCGCCAGGGACGCCGAGGCGGATGGCCTCGGGGCGAATCGCCACCTGGCGCTGGAAGGCGTGGCCGAACAGGCGACTGGCCTGGTCGGCGCTGAGCAGGTTGTAGTTGCCGATGAAGCCAGCGGCGAAGGCGTCCACCGGGGCGGTGTAGAGGGTTTCGGCATCGCCGCTCTGGACGATCCGGCCTTCGCGCATCAGCACGATGCGGTCGGACAGGGTGAGGGCCTCTTCCTGGTCGTGGGTGACGAACACCGTGGTCAGGCCCAGCTCCTGCTGGATGGCGCGGATCTGTTCGCGCAGGTGGCGCCGGATACGGGCATCCAGCGCCGAGAGGGGTTCGTCCAGCAGCAGCAGCCGCGGCCGCACGATTAGCGAGCGGGCCAGGGCCACCCGTTGGCACTGCCCACCGGACAGCTGGTGCGGATAGCGTTCGGCGAAGCCTGTCAGTTCCACCAGGGTCAGCGCCTCGGTCACCCGCTGGCGCACCTCGTCCCGCGCCAGGCGCTGCATGCGCAGGCCGAAGGCGACGTTCTGTTCCACCGTCATGTTGGGAAACAGCGCATAGCTCTGGAACACCATGGCGATGCCGCGGCGCTGGGGAGACAGCGTAGTGATGTCCTGGCCCGCCAGCACGATGCTGCCGCGGTCGACCTCGGTGAGGCCGGCCAGGCAGCGCAGCAGGGTGGACTTGCCGCAGCCCGAGGGGCCGAGCAGGGTGACCAGTTCGCCTTGTTCCGCGTGGAATTCGATGTCGGTGAACAGGGTGTTGGCGCCGTAGCGCTTGTGCAGTCCCTTGACCGCGAGATAGCTCATGTCCGCTCCCGATTCAGGCGATTGGCGATCCAGGTCATCAGCAGTACCGCGAGGAAATAGGAGATGACCAGGGCACTGGTGAGGTGGCCGCTACCGTTGCGCAGGTTGTAGAGATAGATCTGCAGCGTCTCGTAACGCGTGCCCACCAGCAGGTTGGCGAAGACGAATTCGCCGATGAGAAAGGAGAAGGACAGGAACAGCGCCACCATCAGCCCCGTGCGCAGGTTGGGCAGGATCACCAGCAGCGCGGCGCGCCAGGAGCTGGCGCCGAGCAGGTGGGCGGCGTCCATCAGGTCGCGCAGGTTGAGCGCCTGCAGGTTGTTGCTGATGGCGCGGTACATGAAGGGCAGGGCGATGGTGAAGTAGCAGAACACCAGGATCCAGGGGGTGCCGGTCAGCGGCAGCGGCCCACTGGCATAGAGCTGGAGCAGCCCGACCGCCGAGACCACCGGTGGCACGGCGAAGGGCAGCAGGATCAGCACGTTCATCAGGGCGTCCAGCCGCGGGAAGTGATAGGCGATGGCGAACATGGCCGGCAGGATCAGCACGCAGGACAGCGCCAGGGCGCCGAAGCAGATCGCCAGGGAGCGGCCGAAGGCGGCGAGGAAGCGCGGGTCGCTCCACAGCTGCAGGTACCACTTGAGGGTGAAGCCGGCCGGCAGCAGGGTCGCCGACCACTGGGTGGCCAGCGAATAGACCAGCGTCGCCGCCAGGGGCGCGACCAGGATCAGGAACAGCAGCCAGACCACCAGGCGATGATAGAGGCGCTCAGCTCTGGACATGGCGACTCCGCTTCAGCAGCCACTGGTGGACGAGGGTGATGAGGGTCATGAAGGCCACCAGCAGCATGGCCAGGGCCGCGGCCAGGTTGGGCTCCAGATAGATGTCGCCGGATACCAGGGCGGCGATGCGCACCGGCACCACATTGAAGTTGCCCACGGTGAGGGCATAGACGGTGGCATAGGCGCCCAGGGCGTTGGCCAGCAGGATGATGAAGGTGCCGACCAGCGCCGGACTCAGCACCGGCAAGCCGATGTGTCGCCAGTATTGCCAGGTTCCGGCACCCAGCAGCGCTGCCGCGTCGCGCCAGTCCTGCTTGAGGGCTTCGAAGGCGGGGAACAGCAACAGGACGCCGAGGGGAATCTGGAAGTAGGTATAGATGAGGATCAGCCCGCCCTTGGTGTAGAGGTTGAAGCCTTCGATCAGGCCCAGCTGCTTGAGCGCCAGGGTCAGGCAGCCGTTGATGCCCAGCAGGATGATGAAGGCGAAGGCCAGTGGCACCCCGGCGAAATTGCTGGTCATGTTGGTGAAAGCCACCACGAAGCCGCGCAGGCGCGAGTCCACGCGGGTCAGCGAATAGGCGCCGACCAGGGCGATGAGCAGCCCGCAGACGCTGGACCAGAGCGAGATCTCCAGGGAAAAGCGGATGGCCTGCAGATAGAAGGGCGAACCCAGGATCTCGCCATAGTTGGCCAGGCCCCAACCGCTTTCGCTGGAGTTGAAGCTGTTCAGGGCGATCCAGGCCAGGGGCGCCAGCTGGAAGGCGCCGAACACCATCAGGAAGGGCAGGATCAGCAGCAGGGCGAGCCAGGGGCGCTTCATGCCAGCAGGTCCTGGCAGCGGGGTTTGTCATGGGTGAGGCCGAGCAGGCTGCACACCGTGCCGCAGATCTCCACCTGGCGCGGCGCGGCGTCCGCCAGGGAGAAGCCCTGGCCGAAGACGAATAGCGGCACCTCGCGCTCTTCCGGCAGCATCCCGCCATGGCTGCGGTCGTCGTTCATGCCATGGTCGGCGGTCACCAGTACCTGGTAGCCGGCGTCAAGCCAGGCCGGCAGGTAGTGGGACAGCAGGCCATCGGCACGGCGCGCGGCATTGCGGTACTCCGGACTGGACAGGCCGTGCTTGTGGCCGGCGTCGTCGATGTTCATCGGATGCACCAGCAGGATGTCCGGCGCATGGACCAGGCGCAGGTGCTCGGCATCGTCGAATAGGTGGGAATCCGGGTAGTGATCGGCGTAGTAGAAGTGGCCGTGCTGGATCGGCAGGGCGGGATCACTGACGTGTCTGTCGCGCGCCGGATCGAAGGGGCTGTGATTGTAGAGTTCGCTGACCCAGTGATAGGCGGCGGCCGCGGTGGTGAGCCCGGCGGCTCGGGCCAGATGGAAGAGACTCGTCTGGTTGGAGAGTCGATCCACGCCGTTGTGGACGATGCCACTGCGCACCGGCGGTACGCCGGTGAGCAGGCATTCGTAGAGCGGGCGGGAGAGCGAGGGCAGCTCGCACTCCAGGCGATAGAGGCGACCCTGGCCGGCCAGGCACAGGGCCTGGAGAAAGCCGAGTCCATGCTCGGCGACTCTCAGGGCGAGTCCGTCCAGGACGACCAGGATGACCTTCATGACATCACTGCTGCATGTTGATCAGGACGCGCTCCTGCCACAGCCGCGGCAGGCGCTTGGAGGTCTCTTCCCAGGCCTTGGCGTCGGCGATGGGACGCGCCTTGGCATACTGCGCCTGGGGCAGCAGCTTGGCCTGCACCTCGGCCGGCAGGGTCAGGTGCTCGGCGCGGATCGGCCGGGCATAGCCCTGGGCCAGGTTGATCTGGCCGGCATCGGAGAAGATGTACTCCCGGGCCAGCTTGGCGGCGTTGGGATGCTTGGCGTACTTGTTGATGATGGTGGTGTAGCCGGAGGTCACCGAGCCATCGGACGGGATCAGCACCTCGAAGCGCGAGCGGTCGATCTGGTCGCGATAGTTCAGGGCGTTGAAGTCCCAGACCACCCCGACTTCCACTTCGCCCTTCTCGATGTTCGCCACCACCGGATTGGTGAAGGACAGTCGACCCTGCTTGGCCAGCTTGGCGAAGAAGTCCAGCGCCGGCTGGATGTTCTTCTCGTCGCCGCCGTTGGCGTAGGCCGCTGCCAGGACGCCGCTCACCGCCTGGGAGGCGGCGCTGACGTCGCCGATGGTGACCTTGTAGTTGCCCTTGAGCAGGTCGGCCCAGGAATGGGGTATGTCCTTGACCGTCTGCTTGTTGACGATGAAGGCGATGGTCCCGGTGTAGGCCAGCGCCCAGTGGCCGTCGCTGTCCTTGGCCCAGCTCGGTACCTGGTCCCAGGTACTGGGCTTGTAGGGCTGGGTAACACCCTTCTGCACGGCGATGGGGCCGAAGGAAGCACCCACGTCGCCGATGTCGGCGGACGCGTTCTCCCCCTCGGCGGCGAACTTGGCGATCTCCTGGGCCGAGCTCATGTCGGTATCCTGGTGCTTGAGCCCGTATTTCTGTGCCAGGTCCTGCCAGGTGCCTTTCCAGTTCGCCCAGGTATCGGGCATGCCGACGCTGTTCACCTCGCCTTCCTTGCGGGCGGCTGCTTCGAGGTCTTTGAGATCGGTGGGAGCGGCGAGGGCGGTACCGGCCTGTACCGCAACGGCAGTGGCCAACAGGGAAGCGAGCAGACGGGTCATACAGGTGCTCCAGGGTGAGGGCTTGGTCTAGTTCAGCAAGACACAGGCCAATCTAGGAGTCAGGTATGACGATTTGATGGCAAAGCGCCCGCCGCTTGCGGTGGCACGCGCACTGCAGTCGTCACCTGACGGTCATCTGGCCGTCCTAGTCTCATTCAAAACCCTTGCGGAGGCGTTCCGGGTGCACCAATCCGATACTGGTCTAGTCCAAAGAAGTGCGCCCGGTGCCGGCGCCATCCGCCAGGCGCTGCAGGAGCAGATCGCCCACGGCTTGCTGCCCGCCATGGAAAGGTTGCCCTCCGAGCGACAACTGAGCGAACTCTTCGCCACTACCCGGATCACCCTGCGCGACGCCCTGTTGCAACTGGAAGCCCTGGGGCTGATCTATCGCGAGGAGCGGCGTGGCTGGTTCGTCGCACCCCCGCGGGTCGCCTACAACCCGCTGGCGCGGACTCACTTCCATGCCATGGTGGAGGCCCAGGGGCGCCGCCCGGCCACCGAGGTGTTGGCGGCGCGGCAGATGCTGGCTTCGGCGGAGGTGTGCCGGCTGCTGGAGTTGCCGGCGCTGTCCAGCGTCTACCAGATCCGGCGGGTCCGGCGCATCGATGGGCGGCTGGTGCTCTACGTCGAGCACTATCTGAATGCCGCCTATTTTCCCGGCCTGCTGGAACACGATCTGCAGCTTTCCCTCACCGAGCTGTATCGCGACCACTACGACATCCGCTACGGCGAGGTGCGCTTCGAGATCCTGCCCACGGCCTTGCTGCCGGAGGCGGCCCTGGCACTGCGGGCGGCCCAGGGCAGTCCGGCCTTGCACATCACCCGCATCAATCACGACCAGCAGGGCCGGCTGATCGACTGCGACCTGGAATTCTGGCGGCATGACGCCATCCAGGTCAGGGTCGAGGTGCCTAACTAGCCGGGGCTCAGAGCGGCAGCTCGGAGCTGGCGTAGAAGGCCGTCAGCACCTTGATCAGATAGCCCAGGTCGTGGCTGCCGGCCAGCTCGCGGATGGAGTGCATAGCGAAGGTCGGCAGGCCGATGTCGACGGTGCGCACGCCCAGCTGCCCGGCGGTGAGCGGGCCGATGGTGGAACCGCAACCCATGTCGCTGCGCACCACGAAGCTTTGCACCGGGACCTCTTCGCGCTGGCAGAGATCGCGGAAGAAAGCCGCGGTCTCGCTGCTGGTGGCGTAGCGCTGGTTGGCGTTCACCTTGATCACCGGTCCGGCGTTCAGCCGCGGGCCATGGTTGCCGTCGTGCTTGTCGGCATAGTTGGGATGCACGCCGTGGGCGTTGTCCGCGGAGATCAGCAGGGAGCGCTGGATCGTCCGGGTGTAGGCGTCCCCGGCAGGCAGCAGTCGCTGCAGCACCTGCTCCAGGAAGGGGCCATCGGCGCCACAGCAGGAAGTGGAACCCACTTCTTCGTGGTCGGTGCAGACCAGCACGGCGTTCTCGTCGCCGTCGCTGGCCAGCAGGGCTTGCAGCCCGGCGTAGCAGGACAGCAGGTTGTCCAGGCGGGCGGCGGCGATGAAGTCGTCGTCCAGGCCGACCAGGGCGGCGGGCTGGACGTCATAGAAGCTCAGCTCGAAATCCAGTACCTCGGCATTGCCGATGCCGTGCTCCTGCTGCAGGCGCGCGGCCAGCAGCACGCGGAAGTCGCGGCGCTCGCCAGCGGGGACCTGCGCCAGGATCGGCGGCAATTCGTTCTGGGCATTGATGGCCCAGCCCTGGTTGGCCTCGCGGTTGAGGTGGATGGCCAGGTTGGGAATGATCGCCAGCGGCTTGCGGAAGTCCACCAGGCGGCTCTGCACGCGTCCCTCGACGCGGAAGGTCACCCGCCCGGCCAGGGAGAGGTCGCGGTCGAACCAGGGGGCCATCAGCAGGCCGCCGTAGACTTCCACGCCGAGCTGCCAGAAGCCCTGGCGATAGAGCTCCGGCTGGGGCTTGACCTTGAGACAGGGGCTGTCGGTGTGGGCGCCGACCAGGCGCAGGCCGCGCTCCAGCGGTTGGCCACCGAGGCGCACGGCGATCAGCGAGGAATCGTTGCGGGTGACGTAGTAGCGCCCACCGGGCTGCACGGACCAGCTTTCCCGTTCGTCCAGCCGCTGGTAGCCGGCGGCTTCGAGGCGGCTGGCGAGGCTGGCGGTGGCATGGAAGGGGGTGGGGGAACTGGAGAGGAAATCGACGAGGCCTTGGATCTGATCGGTACTCATGAATGACTCCGGACGACGAGGCGTCCAGTCTAGGTTCTGCACCCGGGGGAGTCGAGCCTGCCGCCCAGGCGCAGCGGGCCCGGGGCGCTCAGCGCCGACGCAGCACCAGGTGATGGATATGCCAGTGCTTGGGCCGGCCGCCGGCGGTCCGGCCGTCTTCTTCCTCTTCGAGGTGCTGCAGGACCTCCCAGTCCTGCAGCAGCCGCTGCAGGTCGGCGGGCATTACCACGGTCACCCCCTTGTTCGCCCAGCTGTCCTTCTCACCGAAGAGCTGGCCGCAGAAGAGACCTCCCGGGCGGGTCGCCGCGGTGATCCGCGTCCAGAGGTCGAGGAACTGGGTCGGCTGGCAGAAGGGCAGGGCGAAGCTGGAATTGACCAGCCCATACCGGGTCAGCGCCAGCGATTCGAAGCGGGCCTGCCGCAGTTCCAGCTGGGCGTGCAGGGATTCCGGCGCGCGCTGCCGGAGTTCTGCCAGGGCTTCGGCCTCGGCGTCCACCGCCAGGACCTGCCAGCCGCGTTCCAGCAGCGTCAGGGTATCGCGCCCGGTGCCACAGCCCAGGTCCAGCGCGATCCCCGGCGGCCCTGGCCACAGCGCCAGCGCCTGCAGCAGGGTGTCACGCGGACCGCCGCCCGCGGTGGCGGCGTAGTAGGACGTCCAGTGCGACAAGGGCAGCGCTCCTCCGGGGCAGGTCGGTAGGCCAGGGCCCGCCAGCAGGTCAGAAGGGCGCGGGACTGGTGAAACTCATCCGCTCGCCCGAGGTGGGATGGGTGAGCGTCAGCAGGCTGGCATGCAGGCAGAGGCGCGGCCGGAGCGCCAGCGCCTCGCCCTGGGCATAGAGCTGATCGCCCAGCAGGGGATGGCCGATGCTCAGCATATGGACGCGCAGCTGGTGGGAACGGCCGGTGATGGGGGTGAGCTCGACCCGGCTGTAGCGGCCGTGGCGTTCCAGCACCTGCCAGAAGGTCAGGGCATGGCGCCCCAGTTCGTGGTCGACCACGTGGCGCGGCTTGGTCGGCGGATCGTAGCGCAGCGGCAACTCGATCCGGCCGCTGTTGGCGTCCGGTTCGCCCCAGCAGAGGGCGGTGTAGGCCTTTTCCGTCTCCCGGTCGTGGAATTGCCGCGACAGCTCGCGGTGGCTGTCGGCATCCCGTGCCAGCACGATGACACCGGAGGTCTCCCAGTCCAGGCGGTGCACGATGCGCGCCTCGGGATAGCCGTTTTCCTGCAGGCGGGTCACCAGGCAGTCGCGATTGTCCTCGGCGCGGCCGGGTACCGAGAGCAGCAGGGTAGGCTTGTCGACCACCAGCAGGGCGTCGTCCTGGTGGATGATACGGATGTTGGACAGGGGCATGGGGTTCCTAGGGGCCTGGATTCGAAGCGCCGCGACCCGGCTTGGCCGGGGCAGAGGATTCGACGTGGCCCAAACGCCAACGGCGGCCCTGGGGCCGCCGCTGTCCTGCGCGATTCGCCTCAGCGGTCGGGCAGGGTGATGTTGAGTTCCAGAATGGAGCAGCTGCCCTGGTTTTCCAATTCCACCTGGATCTGGTCCTGCTCGATGGGCACGTACTTGCGGATCACTTCCAGCAGGTCCTTCTGCAACTGCGGCAGATAGTCCGGCTGCTCGTGGCGACCCCGTTCGTGGGCCACGATGATCTGTAGCCGTTCCTTGGCTATCGAAGCGCTGTTCTGCTTCTTCCGATCGCGAAAGAAGTCGAAGATGCTCATTCGCCACCACCCCCGAACAGACGTTGCAGGAAGCCTTTCTTCTTCACGTCGAGGAAGCGATAGGCCACTTCCTTGCCGAGCAGTCGCTCCACGGTATCACTGTAGGCCTGACCGGCATCGCTCTGTTCGTCGAGAATCACCGGAATGCCCTGGTTCGAGGCCTTGAGCACCGCCTGGGATTCGGGGATCACGCCGAGCAGGCGGATGGACAGGATCTCTTCCACGTCCTCGACGCCGAGCATTTCGCCCTTGGTGACGCGCTCGGGGTTGTAGCGGGTCAGCAGCAGGTGCTCCTTGATGGCTTCCTCGCCCTTTTCGGCGCGGCGCGACTTGCTGGCCAGCAGGCCGAGCATGCGGTCGGAGTCCCGCACCGAGGAGACTTCGGGGTTGGTCACCACGATGGCCTCGTCGGCGAAGTACATCGCCAGGTGGGCACCCTTTTCGATCCCGGCCGGGGAGTCGCAGACGATGAAGTCGAAGGTCTGCTTGAGTTCGTTGATCACGCGCTCGACGCCGTCCTGGGTCAGGGCGTCCTTGTCGCGGGTCTGGCTGGCGGCCAGTACGAAGAGGTTCTCGAGACGCTTGTCCTTGATCAGGGCCTGGGTCAGGGTCGCCTCGTTGTTGATCACGTTGACGAAGTCGTACACCACCCGGCGCTCGCAGCCCATGATCAGGTCGAGGTTACGCAGGCCGACGTCGAAGTCGACGATGACGGTCTTGTGTCCGCGCAGGGCGAGACCGGTACCAATGGCGGCGCTGCTGGTGGTCTTGCCGACGCCGCCCTTGCCGGAGGTGACTACGAGTACTTTGGCCAAACTGATTCACCTTGATCGAAAGTAATAACTGAAACGACTCGACGCCCTCGATGACGAGATTGCAGGCGTGTTCGCGCTTCGTTCGAGCCTTGGCGGCGCATCCGCCAATTGCGAAAAATTCGCGGAAGTATCCGTTAAAGGCGGGTGATGTTCAACACATCTCCCACCAAACTGACCTGTACCGGATTGCCCCACTGTGGATGGCGTCGCAGGTCCTCGGCGACCTTGTACTGGCCGGCGATGGAGAGCAGCTCCGCGGTCAGCTGCTGGCAGAAGATCCGCGCTTTAGTATCACCTTTGACGCCGGCCAGGGCCCGGCCGCGCATGGGGCCGTAGACATGGATGTTGCCATCGGCGAGCAGCTCGGCACCTGGGCTGACCGGCGCCAGCACCACCAGATCGCCCGCCGGGGCATAGAGCTGCACCCCGCCGCGCACCGGTGCGGTGATGATCTTGGTGGGATTGATCGCCGGCGCGGCCGGCTTGGGCGGCTCCACCGGCTTGGCCGGCTCGCGGTCGCGCGGCTCGACCTGGCGCTCGCGGCCGCCGGAGCTGGGCGGCAGGATCGGCAGGTCGTAGTCGTTGGCGGCTGCCAGGTCGGAACTGCGACTGGCGCGCAGGGCGAGGGTGCGCAGGCCGTGGCGACGGCAGAGGTCGAGGAGGGCGCCCAGGTCGAGCGGGCCGGCGTCGTCGCCGAGCTTGTCCAGGCCCAGTACCAGGGGCGTTTCCTGGAAGAAGTTGGGGGCCTGGGCGACCTTCTGGGCCAGTTGCCGGTCCAGGCGCCCCAGGTCATTGCGGAGAAGCTCCAGCACGGTCACGGCGAGCATGTTGCCCTTGAGCTGGAAGACGGAGTCGCTTTCGGAAGGATCGGCTGCGGTCATGGTGGGTACTTGTGCTTGGATGGCGGGACTTATAGCGGGATGCCTCGCGTGTCGCAACCCTCACCGGGCGATCCGGGTCGCGACTGTGAAGGCTACGGGAAAACGGCGCGAGGCCTGTAGAATGGCGCGACTTTTTCATGCAGGAGTTCCGATGGAGCGGCCGTCTTTCCGCCTCGCCTTTCTCAATCCACGTTATTGGCCGCTCTGGCTGGGGCTCGCGCTGCTCTGGCTGCTGGTGCAACTGCCCTACGCCATGCTGCTGCGTCTCGCCCAGGGGCTCGGCTGGATCTTCTATCACGTCGCCACCCAGCGCCGGGCCATCGCCCGCCGCAACCTGGAACTCTGCTTTCCCCAGCTGGACGAGCGGGCGCGCGACCGCCTGCTGCGGCGCAACTTCGCCAGCAGCGGCATGGCCCTGCTGGAGATGGCCATGAGTTGGTGGTGGCCGCGCGAACGCCTG
Source organism: Pseudomonas sp. No.117 (assembly GCF_054558395.1). NCBI lineage: Bacteria > Pseudomonadati > Pseudomonadota > Gammaproteobacteria > Pseudomonadales > Pseudomonadaceae > Pseudomonas > Pseudomonas sp. No.117. Next base: position 245,881 of record NZ_BAAJNP010000005.1, on the reverse strand, counting down.
GCCCGCCTGGCCCATATCGAGGGCCTCGAGCACCTGCAGGCCGCCCAGCGCGATGGCCAGGGCGTGATCCTCATGGCGCTGCATTTCACGACCCTGGAAATCGGCGCGGCGCTGCTCGGCCAGCGGCATACCATCGACGGCATGTACCGCGAGCACAAGAACCCGGTCTTCGACTTCATCCAGCGTCGCGGTCGTGAGCGCCACAACCTGGACGCCACCGCCATCGAGCGCGAGGACGTACGGGCCATGCTCAAGGTGCTGCGCGCCGGACGCGCCATCTGGTATGCCCCCGATCAGGACTACGGCGCCAAGCAGAGCCTCTTCGTGCCACTGTTCGGCATCCCCGCCGCCACCGTGACGGCTACCACCAAGTTCGCCCGCCTGGGCCGCGCGCGGGTGCTGCCCTTCACCCAGGAACGACTGGCGGATGGCTCGGGCTACCGGCTAGTGATCCATCCGCCGCTGGCCGACTTTCCCGGCGAGAGCGAGGAGGCCGATTGCCGGCGCATCAATCGCTGGGTCGAGCAGTGCGTCAGCCAGTTGCCGGAGCAGTACCTCTGGGCGCACCGGCGCTTCAAGACCCGTCCGCCCGGCGAGCCCAAGCTCTATCCGAAGAAGAGGGGCTAGATGAGCAGGGCGTCCGAGCGGCTTACGGGGCTGATCCTGGCCGGTGGCGGCGCCCGTGCGGCCTATCAGGTCGGGGTGCTGCAGGTGGTGGCGGACACCCTGGCGGTGCGCTCCGAGAACCCCTTTCCCATCCTGGTCGGCACCTCCGCCGGCGCACTCAATGCCGCGGTGCTGGGCTGCGGCGCCCTCGACTTCGGTCGCGCGGTGGGTCGCCTGGCAGCGGTGTGGTCAGGGCTGGAAACCGCGATGATCTATCGCAGCGACTGGGCCGGCGCGACACGGCAGGCCGCGCGCTTCGGTCTGCAGACGCTATTCGGTGCCTGGCGCCAGGAGCCGCTGGCGCTGCTCGACAACGCGCCCTTGCGCGCCCTGCTTACCCGCGAGCTGGACTTCTCCGGGATCACGGCGGCCTTGCGCCAGCGCGCCTTGCGGGCGGTGGCGGTCACCGCCTTCGGCTATGCCTCCGGGCAGGCGATGACCTTCTACCAGAGCCAGGGTGCACTGGATCCCTGGTTCCGTCACCGCCGGGTCGGCGTCCCGGCGCGCCTGGCGGTCGACCATCTCCTGGCCAGTACCGCCATTCCACTGTTCTTTCCACCGGTGAAGGTCGGTCGCGAGTACCTGGGCGATGGCTCGGTCAGGCAGACGGCGCCCATCAGTCCGGCACTGCACCTGGGGGCGGAGCGGATCCTGGTGATAGGGCTGGGGGCGCCCGGGGGCAACGAGCAGCGGCAACCGGCACGGCCTCCCAGCGTGGCCCAGATCGGCGGCCACCTGCTCAACAGCACCTTCGTCGATGCCCTGGACAGCGATACCGAAACCCTGCGCCGGCTCAACCTGTTGAGCAGTGCCCTCCCGGCAGGCGATCCGGTCAGCGGACGCCTCTGCCGTCCGGTGGAGATGCTGGTCATCTCGCCGAGCCAGCCCCTGGCGGACATCGCCACCCGCCATCGCCACCGCCTGCCGGCGGCGTTGCGGCAACTGCTGCGGGGTGTCGGGGTGAACCGGCCTTCGGGCAGTGCCCTGCTCAGCTATCTGCTGTTCGAATCCGCCTATTGCCAGGAGCTCATGGCGCTGGGCAGGGCCGACGCCCAGGCACGCCTGCCTGAGCTTCGGGCCTTCCTGGCCAACGCCTGAGCCTTACTCGGCGATCTGCAGTTCGCGGGCCTTGGTGTAGAAGTAGCGGATCTTCTCGTACTCGAACGGCGAGTTGAGCTGGCCGTATCTCATGTCGGTGACATAGCGCAGGTTGATGCCGCGCAGCACGATGATCTCCGGATGGCGGCTGCTCTCGTCACTGACGTTGAGGAAGTTCACCTGGCTCTCGGCCGCGAAGTCCACCGCCAGGCCGCCGGTGTCACGCAGGTTCGACGGGCCGAGGACCGGCAGCATCAGGAAGGGACCATCGCCCACACCATAGAAGCCGAGGGTCTGGCCGAAGTCTTCCGGTTGCTTGATCAGGCCCACCCGGGTCGCCGGGTCCCATAGGCCGAACACCCCGATGGTGGTGTTGAGCAGCAGCCGGCCGGTGGTGTCCAGGGCGCGCCGGCCCTTGAACTGCAGCAGGCTGTTCAGCAGGTTGTTGACGTCGCCCAGGTTGCTGAAGAAGTTGCTCACGCCGGAGCGGACGAAGCGTGGCGTGATCCAGCGGTAGCCATTGACCACCGGCAGCAGCACCCATTCGTCCAGGCGATAGTTGAAGTGATAGACGTGACGGTTCCAGGATTCAAACGGATCGTAGACGTCCAGGGCGACCAGGGAGGCCCGTTCGAATTCGCGCTGGTCCAACCCCGGGTTGTACTTGAGGGTCGACAGCGGATTGCTGAAACCGTCGGCCCCGACCGGCGCCGCCGGCATGGTGTCCGAGCCGATGGTCAGGCTGGAGGAGGGCGGTGGGCTCGACTCGGCAGCGAACACCGAGGCACTGGCCAGCAGGAGGAGAGCGAGCAGGGACTTAACCACGGGCGAAGAACTCCAGCATGGCGTTCGCGTTGACGCGGTAGTTGAGATTGCCGCAATGGCCGCCATGGGGATAGACGGTCAAGCGATCGCCGAAGGTCTTGCGCAGGAAGCCGAGGTCACCCGGGCCGAGGATGATGTCGTCGGCATTGTGCATGACACCGATCTTGGGGCTGCTCTTGAGGTAGTCCTCGAGGGCGGTGAGGCTGGACTTGCGCGCCAGGTCGTCGAGATTCTGCCCCTTGAACTTCTTCTGCCAGAACGGCATGACCTGCTCGGTCATGTAGCAGTCGAAATCGCATTGCAGGGAGCGGGCGAAGAAACGCGTCAGGCTGGTGCCCTCGGTGATCGGATAGGTCGGCGGGGTGATCAGGCCGCGGCGGTTGATCAGGTCGGAGGTGAAGGCGATGTCCGCCGCCGAGAAGCGGAAGGACGAGCCGATCAGCATGGCCAGTTCTTCGTTGCTCAGGCGTTCCGGCGAGCGCTGGAAGTCACGCACCACGGCATCGTTGAAGTCGACGTAGCCCTTCTCCTGGAAGTAGCGGGTCAGCTTCGAGAGGATGAGTTCGTAGAAGGTGCGGTTGTTGGTGACGCCTTTCACCTCGGTCTGCACCAGGCGATCCAGGTTGCGCACCGAGGTCAGCAGGTTGACCGGCGGATTCACCATCAAGACCTTCTTGAAGTTGAAGCTGCGCTCGCTCTCGTCGAGGTAGGAGACGAAGGCCGCATCCAGGCCGCCCAGGCTGTAGCCGGTCAGGTAGTAGTCGGTGACCGGCAGCTTGGGATGCTGGGCGCGTACCGCCTGCATGGCGCGGTAGAGGTCCTCGGCGTCGTGCGGGGTATAGCCCGGGGTGGCCGTCCGTGAGACGGACACCATGAAGTCCCAGCTGGTGGGCGAGGACAGCTGCACCACGTGATAGCCGGCCGCGTAGTACAGCCGCTTAAGGTATTCCTGGGTGCTGGAGGAATAGTTGGCCCCCGTCCCGGCGATCAGGAAGATCAGCGGCGCCGGGTGGTCCTGGCGGGCCAGGCGGTAGTGGAATTTCTTCACCGGCCAGAAGTTGCCGGGCAGCTGGTATTCCCGCTCCGGACGCAGGTTGAGGCTGTAGTCGTCCTGGTCGATGGTGCTTTCGGGCGGCAGTTCCGGCCGGAATTTTTCCGGCGTGGTGACGATGGTCGCCTCGAACGGATTGACCAGGGGATAGCCGTAGGTGGCGGCATCCACTTCGGCTGCCGCCTGCGCGGTGCCATAGAGGCTGGAAAACAGCGCGCCCAGCAGGGCGGCGACGCGCAAGGGAAGACGCATGGACAGAGTCCTTTCAGAGGGCTGAGAGCGAAGGTAAGACAACGGGCCTTCGAGAGGTTGCATCGATACTCGCAGCTTTCTGCGAGGCGTCGATTACAGAGCGGTCCGAGGGCTGCGTCAAGGACAACCGTTGTCGCGAAAAGTGCGGTTGTTGTCGCTAACCGGTCGCTATGCGTCGCGCAGACGGTAGTGGCCATCTTGCATTGCCCGAATGATGGGCGCGGGGCAACCGCCCGAATTCCATAGCGAGAGGACTGCTGCATGAGCATGGTGAAGAAACTGTTGGGAATAGGACTCGGTGTCGCGCTCACCACGGCCATGGGTCTGGCTCAGGCGGCCAAGCCCGAGATCACCATCGGCTACGTCGATGGCTGGGCCGATAGCGTGGCAACGACCCATACCGCAGCTGAAGTGATCCGCCAGAGCCTGGGATACGAGGTGAAGCTCATGCCGGTCGCCGCCGGCATCATGTGGCAGGGGGTCGCCCGCGGTAAGCTCGACGCCATGCTCTCCGCCTGGCTGCCGGTCACCCACGGCGCCTACTACGAGAAGATGAAGGACCAGGTGGTCGACCTGAACGTCAACACCCCTGACGCCAAGATCGGCCTCATCGTGCCCGAGTACGTCAAGGCCAACAGCATCGCCGACCTGCAGGCGCAGAAGGCCGACTTCGGCGGCCGCATCGTCGGTATCGATGCCGGCGCCGGCGTCATGCTCAAGGCCGACCAGGCGATCAAGGACTACGGCCTGGACTACAAGCTGGTGGCCAGTTCGGGTAGCGGCATGATCGCCGAGCTGACCCGCGCCGAGAAGGACCAGAAGCCGGTGGTGGTGACCGGCTGGGTGCCGCACTGGATGTTCGCCAAGTGGAAGCTCAAGTTCCTCGAGGATCCCAAGGGTGTGTTCGGCGGCTCCGAGCACGTGGACACCGTGGCCAATCCGGCCCTGGAAGCCAAGGCCAAGCCGGTCTGGGATTTCCTGAAGAAGTTCGCCTGGCAGCCCGGTGAGGTGAACGAGGTGATGCTGGCCGTGGAAGAAGGCCAGAAGCCGGAAGAAGCCGCCAAGGCCTGGATCGCCAAGCACCCGGATCGCGTGAAGTCCTGGTTGCCCTGATCCTCGCCGAATGGACGACGGGCCCCGCGGGGCCCGTTTTCTTGACAACGGTTCACGCTGTGCCGAGCGTCGACCAACCGGCATCGAAAGCGCGGGGAGCTGCTCGTTCGTCACCGGTACAGGGCGTTTGCTCAGGCGTTCTAGCGGGGCCGCCCAGGTCCTTTAGGGCGCTGGCTCGCGAATGACTGCCTAGCCGTGCAACTGCTCGGCGGCGTACAGGGTGTTCTCCAGCAGGCAGGCCCGCGTCATGGGACCGACTCCGCCAGGAACCGGGGTGATCCAGCTCGCGCGCTCACGGGCACTGTCGTATTCCACATCGCCGACCAGCCGGCCATCGGCCTGGCGGTTGATGCCGACGTCGATGACGATGGCGCCCGGCTTGATCCATTCGCCCTTGACCAGCCCGGGCTTGCCGACCGCGACCACCACCAGGTCGGCCTGGCGCACATGGTGTTCGAGCGAGCGGGTGAATCTGTGGGTGACCGTGGCGGTGCAGCCCGCCAGCAGCAGTTCCAGGGCCATGGGGCGGCCGACGATGTTGGAGGCGCCGACCACGACTGCATCCAGGCCATAGAGATCGACCCCGGTGCTGTGCAGCAGGGTCATGATGCCCTTGGGGGTACAGGGGCGCAGTTGCGGATTGCGCTGCGCCAGGCGACCCAGGTTATAGGGATGGAAGCCGTCCACGTCCTTGTCGGTGCGGATGCGTTCGAGCAACTGGGTGGCATCCAGGTGCGCGGGTAGGGGCAGCTGCAGGAGGATGCCATCGACGCTCGGGTCGTCGTTCAGGCGATCGATGAGGGCTTCCAGCTCGGCCTGGCCGGTGCTGGCGGGCAGGTCGTGCGCATAGGAGTCGAAGCCGACCTCCTCGCAGTCCTTGCGCTTGTGAGCCACATAGACCCGCGAGGCGGGATCGTCGCCGACCAGGATGACGGCGAGGCCAGGGGCGCGCAGTCCGGCGCTACGACGTTGAGAGACTCGCTGGGCAATATCCTGGCGCAGGCGGGCGGCAATGGACTTGCCGTCGATCAGTTGGGCGGTCATGGGCGATTTCTGGTGGTGACGGAAATAAGGTCGGGTATTTTCGCATGGACGGGCCCACTGGCAACAGCGACGGCTCGGCGGCGGCTAACTCATTCTTCTGCTTAAAAATTTTTTTAAAAATCTGTTGACGGCCCGGCGGTGGCTTTATAAGATTCGCCCCGCTTGCCGAGCACAGCCCAAGTCACTGACAAGGGCCAGGCAAGGGACTTCTCACCAAGGACGTCTCTGCCAGGGCAGCTGCCGAAAGGCGCCCGTAGCTCAGCTGGATAGAGCATCCGCCTTCTAAGCGGATGGTCGCAGGTTCGAGTCCTGCCGGGCGCGCCATTGGCGGTTCGGCGACGGCAAGCAAGCAAGATATGGTGGGCGTAGCTCAGTTGGTAGAGCACAGGATTGTGGCTCCTGGTGTCGTGGGTTCGATTCCCATCGTCCACCCCATATTCAGCGAACGCCAGACCTCGTGTCTGGCGTTCGTCTTTTAAGCGTCTCGCGGACGTGGTGGAATTGGTAGACACACCAGATTTAGGTTCTGGCGCCGCAAGGTGTGAGAGTTCGAGTCTCTCCGTCCGCACCAATCAAGCTGCACAGCAAGGAACCGGCCTAGGCCGGTTTTTTTGTGCCTGCGAGAAGGCGAGCGCCGGTCGGTTCCAGCGCAATGCGGCGTCCTGGGCACGGCTGACGCGCTAGTGAAGGCACCGCACTACCGGGGCGAAGAGGGCGCAGGCGCCCAGCAAGGCGAGGCCCAGCAGCTGCCTGGCGGATCCTCGATGGCCGTCGCTGCCGGGGTTCTGGCGGCAAGGTGGCACCGGCGAACCGGTCTTCGCCAGCGGCTGCGACCGGGGTGGCTCGAACAGGGTGATCGAACGGGTCAGTTGGGTTCGCATGATTCGGCCTCTCGATGTGTGCGCTAATCATTATTGCGACTATCAAAGAGTAGCCGGGTCTGCCGGTAATGCAAGTCCGCGGTGAAAGGCGCCTGTCACTGGCGATCCTGGGGCTTTCACCCATAGGGATTGCCTGCTGGGTTCAGCGAGGGGCAGGAGGGGTGAGGGAGGACCCGGCGGTCAATTGAGCGTCTCGGCCAGCAGGAAGAGGGCGCCGCCGATGGCTCCGCTACCGAGCAGTACCAGGCTCATCAAGGCGCCGCCCACCAGCTGGGCGATGTCGTCGCTGATTTCGTAATCCGTTTTCATGGCGAATCTCTGGAGCGGGATGCCTTCATGGATACCAAGGCTGGGTTACAGCACGACGACGGCGAGAACCGCAGCGGCCGTCGTTGCGCTCAACTGGTCGCCCAGGTCAGCCACAGGGTCTGCTCTTCGCTGAGCTGGCCGACCTCGCGCAGCGCCCGTTCGAGATCCTCTCGGACCCGGCGTTTCAGCTCGACATTGAGATCACCTTGGCCACTGGCGGCCAATTGATCGGCGAGCGAGAGATCCGCGGCGAGTTGGCGCATTCGAGGGGCGGTGAAATCCTTCTGCTGCATGGGCCACTCCTGTCTCCTGATGGAGGCGAGTGTGGCACGGGCGCCTTGGACTGAACACAGGCCTGATGACTATTGTCTGACGTGATTGGTCAAAACTCGGACCCCCGGCATTCTTTGCCGGTTGCGGCCGGGAATGCACGTTTACCAAGGGAAGCATGGATCATGAGTGGGAAGTCGACGCGCAAGCTGCTGCTGTTGAGTGTGGGGTTCGGTGTCCTGGTGCTGGCGGCCGTGGCGACTACCCACAAGAGTGATTCGACCAGCAGCGAGCCTGCCGTGGTGGCGACCACGACGCCGCCGGTGGCCGCCCATGCACCGACCACGGGGACCCATGCGGCGGCCGACGAGCACAAGCAGGATCTGCAGAGCTTTCTCGCCGAGGCGGCGCCCGGTCCCTGCGGCGCCGCGATACCCGCGACCATCACCGATCCCGCTTGCCACGAGGCCATCGAGGGCCTTGCGCGGCGCGCCGGCTACCCTCAGGAGGAGGTCATGGCCTACCTGGAGGCCCACCGGGCGCGGTGAGGTCAGCGTCCCAGCGCTTCTGGTTATAAGCAAAGACCCTTTCAATATATGACGGCATAAACGGAGTCGCTATCCTGTGCGGCCGCTAGATGAGCCGACCACGGCAATTGGGGCTGTAATGGATGTAGGGGTGACAGGCTTCGTAATCGCGGGGCTGGTAGTGGGTTTCATCGTCGGCATGACCGGCGTCGGTGGGGGATCGCTGATGACGCCCATCCTGCTCTGGTTCGGGATCAATCCCGCGGCGGCGGTCGGCACCGACCTGCTTTACGCCGCCATCACCAAGGCCGGTGGCGTCTTCGTCCACCAGCGCAATCGCAACATCGACTGGAAGGTGACCGGCTGGCTGGCCGCGGGTAGCGTGCCTGCCGCCGCCCTGACGTTGCTCGCCCTGGCCCTGCTCCCGGGGGATCAACACGCCACCAATGCCCTGATCAAGCATGCCCTGGGAACGGTGCTGCTGCTGACCGCCCTGGCGATCCTGTTCAAGCGGCAGATCTTCGCCTTCGCCAGTCGCCATGCCGGCGACGGCTTCCATCTCAGTTCCGCGCGGCTCAATGCCCTGACGGTGCTGACTGGCGCGGTGCTGGGCTTCATGGTGACCCTGACCTCCATCGGCGCCGGGGCGCTGGGGACGGTGGCCCTGTTCCTGCTCTATCCGTTGCTGGCGACCCGTCGCCTGGTGGGCACCGAGATCGCCCACGCCGTACCCCTGACCCTGGTGGCCGGCCTGGGCCACGCCGGGCTGGGCAATCTCGATTGGCACGTGCTGGGCTACCTGCTGCTGGGGTCGCTGCCGGGCATCTTCCTGGGCAGTCATCTGTCCGGCCGGGTACCGGAAGGTGTTCTGCGACCCTGCCTCGCCGTCATGCTAGTGGTAATCGGCGCCAAGCTGGTGATCTGAGCCGGCCGTCCCCGGCAAAGCGCCGCTGATCAGGCGGCGCCTGAGCATTCACGGATGCTGAACAGTTCCAGGGTACTGGTGGCTAAATTTGTTATCGCAATTGCCGATAACTTGGCCACGAGTCCCCCGCCCCCTGGAGCTGCCCATGTTTCCCTCCGCCGCCGAGCCTGTCGCTGTCGATGAAGCCTCCGCCTATCTAGCCCTGCGCCAGGCGCTGGACCGCTCCCTGGCGGTGATCGAATTCGATCTGCAGGGCAATGTGCTGCAGGCCAACGACAACTTCCTGGAGACCTTCGGCTATGGCCTGGACGAGGTCCGGGGCCGGCATCACCGCCTGTTCTGCCCGCCGGCGATAGCGGAAAGCGAGGACTACCAGGCGTTCTGGCAAGCCTTGGGGCGTGGCGAGTTCCACAGTGGCGTCTATCGGCGGCGGCGCAAGGACGGCAGCCTGGTCTGGATCCGCGCCACCTACAACCCCCTGCTGGACGCCGAGGGCAAGCCGCAGCGCATCATCAAGTTCGCCACCGACATCACCGAGAGTCGCCTGCAGGCGGTGGAGTACGAGGGCAAGATCGCCGCGATCCAGCGGGCTCAGGCAGTGATCGAATTCGATCTGCAGGGCAACGTGCTCTGGGCCAACGACAACTTCCTCGCCATGACCGGCTATGCGTTGGACGAGGTGCGCGGGCGTCACCACAGCCTGATGTGCCCGTCCGACTACGCCCGTTCGCCGGAATACGCCCTGCTATGGAATCGTCTGGGCCAGGGCAAGTTCGATTCCGGGGTCTACAAGCGGATCCGGCGCGATGGCCGGCCGATCTGGATCCAGGCCACCTACAACCCCATCCTCGACAGCGACGGCAAGCCGTACAAGGTGGTGAAATTCGCCACCGACGTGACCGATGCGCAACTCCAGTCAGCGGAATTCCAGGGCAAGATGGCCGCCATCGACCGCGCCCAGGCGGTGATCGAATTCGATCTGCACGGTACCATCCTCGATGCCAACGAGAACTTCCTGTCCGCCCTCGGCTACAGCCTGGAAGAGGTCCGCGGCAAGCATCACCGGATCTTCTGCGAGCCCGACTACGCCCGTTCGCCGGCCTATCGCCTGTTCTGGGAAAAGCTCGGCCGCGGCGACTTCGACACCGGCCTGTACAAGCGGCGCGCCAGCGACGGGCGCCAGGTGTGGATCCAGGCCACCTACAACCCCATCCTCGATGCCGAGGGCCATCCCTACAAGGTGGTCAAGTTCGCCAGCGACGTGACCGAGAGCCAGCTGCGCAACAGCGACTACGAAGGCAAGGTCGCGGCCATCGACAGGTCCCAGGCTATCGTCGAGTTCTCCCTCGATGGCACGGTGCTCACCGCCAACCGCAACTTCCTGCTGGCGCTGGGCTACCAGGCCGACGAGGTGGTGGGCAAGCACCACCGCATCTTCTGTCCCGACGACTATGCCCGCTCGGCCGAGTACCGGTTGTTCTGGGATAAGCTCGGCCGCGGCGAATTCGATGCCGGGGTCTACAAGCGGCTCAACAGCCGTGGCGAGGAAATCTGGATCCAGGCCACCTACAACCCGATCTTCGACGCCGACGGCAAGCCGTGCAAGGTAGTGAAGTTCGCCGTGGACATCACCGAAAGCCAGACCCGCAACAGCGACTACGCCGGCAAGGTGGCGGCCGTCGACCGCGGCCAGGCGGTGATCGAGTTCGACCTGACCGGCAAGATCCTCGAGGCCAACCGCAACTTCCTGGCCACCCTCGGCTATCGGTTGGAGGAAATTCGCGGCCAGCATCACCGGATCTTCTGCGAGGCCGAGCACGTGTCCTCGGCGGAATACCGCGAATTCTGGGCGCGCCTGGCCCAGGGCGAGGTATTCGGCGGGCGCTTCATGCGGCTGAGCAAGTTCGGCCAGCGCATCTGGATCCAGGCCACCTACAACCCCATCTTCGATGCCGATGGGCAGGTGCACAAGGTGGTCAAGTTCGCCACCGACATCACCCGGCAGGTGGAAACGGAGCAGCATGTCCGGCAGAAGATCGAGCAGATGAACCTCTCGCTGCACGCCCTGACCCGTTCCATCAACCAGATCGCCGAGACCACCGACGACGCTAACCGCATGGCCCGGCGGACCCTGGAGGAGGCCGAGCGCGGCTCCCTCACGCTGAATCGCTCGCTGGAGGCCATCGAAACCATAGGTACCACCGCTGGCGGCATCCAGGACATCGTCCAGGTGATCAGCGATATCGCCAACCAGACCAACATGCTGGCCTTCAACGCTGCCATCGAGGCCGCCCGCGCCGGCGAGCACGGCCTGGGCTTCTCGGTGGTGGCCGACGAGGTACGCAAGCTGGCCGAGAAGTCGTCCCAGGCGACCAAGGAGATCAACAAGCTGATCCTGGAGTCGGTGAAGAGCATCGCCCAGGGCAGCGAGATCTCGCGCAGCGTCGGGGAAGCCTTCGGCATGATCGCCGAAGGGGTCGGCAAGACCCAGAAATCCATCGAGGCCATCAACGGCTCGACCGCCGCGCAGCTCGACGACGCGGCGCGCGTCAACCAGCTCATTCAGGAACTGGACGCGGCGACCACCCTGGCCCCGGTCACTGGGGGGACGCGAGCGTGACCCTGAACCAGGGAGTCGTGCGCATCGGCGAACTGGAAGTCGCCATCGCCGCCCTGGCTTTGGAGCGCGTAGTGGCCTGGCCGGAGCGCCTGGCACGGCATCCGAGCGCGGCCCCCTGGCTGCTCGGCCTCTTCGAATTGGGCGGCCGGCCGCTGCCCCTGATCGACGGACATCGGCTGCTGGGAGTACCTGCGGTCGACACCGAGCGCCGGGTCGCGGTGATTCGCCATGGCGGCGGGCGCTTCGGCCTGAGCATCGATGGGGTGGTGGACATCATCAGCCCTGGGCGCGACGCCATCGTCCAGCTCCAGGGCGCCCCCGGACGGCTGCTGGGGCGCATCCACCTGCAGCCGGAAAAGGGCCGGCTGGTGCATTTCCTCGACCTGGAGGCGCTGGCCGCGCTGCCGGGCTTCGAACTCAGCGCCGAGACCGCGCCGACCCAGGGCGAGGTCGCCACGCCGGGTCGGGAACGGGAACGCCTCTACCTGGTGTTCGAGTGTGACGGCCGCCGCCTGTGCCTGGATGCCGCGGTGGTCCAGGAGCTGGTGGATCGACCCCAGCTCATACCGAGCGACTTTGCCAGCGACAGCTGTCGCTTCCATGTCGCGCTGCGCGGCCAGACGTTGCCGGTGCTGGAGCTGTCTGAGCTGTTGGGGCTCGCCGCGCCGGCAGCTAGCGGCCGTCAGCATCTGCTGGTCCTGGCGGCCGGGGCGCAGGGCGAGTATCGGGTGGCCTTCGGCTTCGAGCGCCTGCTCGGCATGTGGCGACGCGATCCCGCGCAGTGCGCTCCGCTGCTGGGGTTCGGCCTGGCGCAGCCGGAGCTGCTGCGCGGAGTGTTCAGCGAACCCGATGGCGACGCAGCGGTGGTCCTCGACCACGAGGCGCTGGGGCGCCAGGAGGCGGCGGTGGCCTATGCGCGTATCTACCGCACTAATCGGAATCTGCTGGCCGAGCAGCGCCAGCAGGGGCGCCGCCAACCCTGCCTGAGTTTTCTGGCCGGACCGCTGTTCGCCGTACCGCTGGAACAGGTCGCCGAGGTGCTGCCCTTGCCAGCGCGCTACCTGCGCCTGGGGCAATCGGATCCGCGGCTGCTGGGGCTGATGGAGGTACGAGGCCAGCAGATCACCCTGGTCTGCCTGCGCACCCTGGCGGGCGAAACGGTGGCAGAGCCCACCCCTGAGGATCAGGTCATCGTGGTGGCCGGGCAGCGACAACGCCTGGGCTTCGTGGTGCAACGAGTAGAGGCCATAGATACCTTTACCGATTTGCGCGAGGACGCCCTGGCGCGCAGCTGGCAGTTGCCGGACGACGGCGGAGTGGTCCCGGCGCAGCGGGCGCAGAGCTGGGTGGGAATAGGGACGCCGGGAAAGAGCCGGCAGGCGACCCTGATCGACCTGGCCGGACTGGCCAGACGCCTCGAAGGACAGGCCCGCCAGCCCCACCCCGAGCCGGTTGCGGCCCAGGTATAGCCAAGCCGTTCGTCGCCTCGCTGAACGGTAGGGCTGTGCAACCGTGACGCGGGGATCCGGGAGCGACAGAGAAGTCTTACCGAAGCGGCAGGTGCAGGCTAGAGCGCCTTGGCTTTTCCACCGAGGCTCAGACCCGATGCGGGTTAAGGCTGTCTCTGTCGCTCCGCTGCCCGAGGTGCGCCGGTACGCTGATCGGGGTCTTGTCAAGAAATTTCATGGCGCGTCGAACCAGAGAAAGACACAACTTTCCTGGGTGATCCCATGTTCAACTCTTCGCTCAAACGCCGCATTGCCGAACTCGAAGCCGAGCTGGCCGAACACCGGCAGGTCAGCAACGCCTTCCATCAGGATTCGTTGCATTTGCTGCTGGACGCCCAGGGAAGGATCGAGGGTTTCAACGAGAATTTCGCGCTTTGCCTAGGTTACGCGCCTGGCTGTCTGGCCGGCCGGAATCTCGACGACATCATTCCCGACTACGTGAAGTGCCTGGATTGCTACCGTGACCTCAAGCGCAGTTTCAGCGAGGGGCGCCAGATCAGCGGCATCTACCGCCTGCTGCGCGGCACCGGCGGCGTGGCCTGGCTCTATGCGATCTGGACCCCGGTCCGCGATGCCCAGGGGCAGGTCCGGCAGATCCGCTGCTACGCCTACGACCGTACCGAACAGGTGGAAACCTCCACCGAGCATTCGGGCATCATCAATGCGCTGCTGAGATCCACCGCGGTCATCGAATTCAATCTGGCCGGCGAGGTACTCACCGCCAACGAGCGCTTCCTGCAGGGCATGGGCTATTCCCTGGCGCAGCTCGTCGGCAAGCACCATCGGCTGTTCTGCACTCGCGAAGAGGCCGAGTCCGTCGACTATCGTGCCTTCTGGGAGCGATTGAACCGTGGTGACTACGTGGCCGGCCGCTTCAAGCGGATCGACAGCCAGGGCCGCACCGTCTGGCTGGAGGCCTCCTACAACCCGGTCCTCGACACCCGCGGCGAACTCTACAAGGTGATCAAGTTCGCCACCGTCATCACCGAGCAGGTCGAGCAGGAACTGGCCGTGGCCGAAGCTGCCCGTGTCGCCTTCGACATCTCCCAGACCACCGATGAAAGCGCCCGCCAGGGTGCGGCGGTGGTGCAGGACACGGTGGCGGTGATGACTCGCATCGCCGACGAGATCCAGGTCGCCGCCAACGGCATCGAGGATCTCGGCAAGCAGTCGCTGGTGATCAGTGCCATCGTCAAGACCATCAGCGGCATCGCCGAGCAGACCAATCTGCTGGCGCTCAACGCGGCCATCGAGGCCGCCCGGGCCGGCGAGCAGGGGCGTGGCTTCGCCGTGGTGGCGGACGAGGTCCGCCAACTGGCCGGACGCACCAGCAAGGCCACCGAGGAGATCGTCGGGGTGGTACAGCAGAACCAGCAGCTGGCGCAGACCGCGGTCAGCAACATGGCGGCCAGTCGGCAGCAGGCGGAGCAGGGGCTGCAGCTGGCCAGCAACGCCGGTGTACGTATCACCGAGATCCAGGACGGCGCCCGCCAGGTGGTGGGCGCGGTCAGCCAGTTCGCGCGGCGGCTGAGCTAGCGCTCGGCGCCCCAGCCCGCCGCGCTGTACCACTGGTAGCCCTGCGCCGTGAGTTCCAGCCAGCGACCCTGGTGGATGACCAGGCGGGTGGCTTCCTCGGCGCTGGCGAGGCCGGTCGCCACCAGCAGGCTGCGGATCAGGGCGCCGTGGCCGACCAGCAGGGTCGGGCCTTCGAGCCCTTCCAGCAGCGGGCGCACGCGCTCTGCGGCATCCGCGTAGCTTTCGCCATTCGGGACGCGGAAGGTGAAGGGCTCGCGGAGACGCTGGGCGTGCTGTTCGGGATAACGTTGGGCGATGGTGGGCATGTCCAGTCCCTCCCAGTCGCCGAAGGCCTTCTCCGCCAGCCGCGTATCGGTACCCCGGCTGCGTGGGCTGCCGGGGCATTGCGCGAGGATCAGTTCCAGGGTAGCGCTCGCGCGCTGCAGCGGACTGCTCAGGCAGGCGAAGGTGGTGATGTCATACCGCTCGCGCAAGGCGAGACCCAGAGCCTGGCCCTGCGCTCGACCGCGGGCGTTCAGTGGGATGTCCTGGCGACCCTGCAGGCGGCCGCTGGCGTTCCAGTCGGTTTCGCCGTGACGGATCACCAGCAAGGGGTTTGGTAACAGCACAGATATCAATCCAGGGCGGTGGGAAGGGTGAGGATGAAGCGCTGGCGCCCGTCCTCGCTGCGTGCGACCAGGGCACCCCCGTGACCGCGTACGACTTCCTGGGCGAGATAGAGCCCGAGAGCGAGAGATGGCGGCTGGCCTGGCTTGGCGGGCGTCAGCGCCGGCTGAAATAGCTGGGTGAGGGCGGCAGGATCCAGCGCAGGGCCGCTGCTCTCCACCTCCAGCTGATAGGTACGCTCGTCCAACTGGCCGCGCAGCGTGATGCGGCCACCCGGCGCGCTCTGCGCGGCCGCCTGTTCCAGCACGGCGCGCAGCGCCTGCAGCAGGCGTGGCAAGTCGAGGCGCAGAGCCGCGGGCAGGGGTGGCAGTTCGTGCTGGAAGGCGCGGTCGGGAAACCCGGCCTGCAGCGTCTCGAGCAGGGCGGTAAGTCGCTCGTTCACCTCGGCCACCAGCGCTCTTTTCAACGGCAGGCCCGCCCCCAGGCGCGCGCGAACGAAGTCGGCCGCGGCCGCGCTCCGGTGGGCCAGCCGCCGTGCCTCGGCCTGCCAGCGTTTCGCGTCCTGGGCGTCGGCGGGGATGGCCTGGGTCGCCAGGGCCTGCAACGGGCGCTGCAAGTCCTGTTCGAAGAGGACCAGCAGTTGCTCGCGCAGGGTCGCCAGGTCGACGCTGCCACGCGGGCCGGCCGTCTCGTCGCGGCGCTGTTCTTCCCGGGCGATCAACTCTCCCAGCAGCCGGGCGAAGCCTTCCAGGGTATCGACTATCGCCCGTTGCTCCAGCCGGGGCGCGGCGTGGCGGTCGAAGGCGCAGAGGGTGCCGAAGAAGGTGCCATTGGGGCGGAACACCGGGACCGACAGATAGCTCTTCCAGCCATAGAGGCCCGGTGCCGGGTGGTCGCAGTAGGTGGGGTTCTGCTCGACGTCGCTGATCACCACCGAATCGTGGGACGAGCGGACGTGGTTGCAGAGGGTGGATTCGAGATCCAGTTCGACGCCGGGCTGCAGGCCATAGGCGATGCGATCTTCCACCGCGCAAGCGACCCAGCGCTGCTCGGTGACCTCGGCGACGGTCGCGACGTTCAGGCCGCTGACATCACAGACGACCTTCAGGAGTGCGGCGACGGATTCCAGGGACGCCAGCAGCTCGATGCTTTCGACGGCGCTGGAAGGATGGCTGGGCATGGACAGGGCTCTTCGATGGACACGGCTTGAACGCTAGGCCAAGAGGCGCAGAAGGGCAACTCCAGCACTGCGCCTGACGACCGGCTGGGCGCGCGTCAACCGATCAGATCGGTCGCGTAGGCCAGCACCGTGAGGCACAGCAGGACCAACAGCAGGTTGGCCGGGGTGATGCTTTTCATCAGTGATATCCTCTCACGCAAGGGCTTTTCCGTGGCCAGGTACACCTGAAAACGCCGCGCTGGCGCCAGGGACCCCGTGGGGTGGAGCGGGTGGATTCATCTCTGCGTCTCTATACTGCTGACAAGGGACAGGAGTCGGAACGCCACTGTCGCCGTTCGTTCAGCGCTTGCCAGGGGAGCCGCGACGTCTGGTCGAAGCGAAGGCGCGAGTGGTGTGCGGTTGCCAAGCGCGACGCGACCCGGTAGCGTGGCGCTCATGCGAACCTTCCTCTGCCCCATCAGCGCCTATTATTCCTACCCGACTCATCGCGGGTGGTAGGTAGTGCGCTGCATGACCGAACCGCCTAGGGCGGCTCGGTCAAGGCAACTTCTCCTGGTCTCCCTGGCACCGTCCAGCCACAGGAGACTCCATGGACAGCACCACCCAAGACCTGCTCGCCACCCTCGAAGCCCGCGGTTTCGTCCACCAGGCCACTGACCGTGACGGCCTCGCGCGCGCCTTCGCCGCCGGCCCGGTGACCGGTTATCTCGGTTTCGATGCCACCGCCGACAGCCTACACGTCGGCCACCTGCAGGGCCTGATGCTGATGCGCTGGCTGCAGCGCGCCGGCCATCCCATCCTGCTGCTGATCGGCGGCGCCACCACCCGCATCGGCGACCCGAGCTTTCGCGACAGCAGTCGGCCGGTGCTGACCCAGGGCCAGATCGCCCTGAACATGGCTGGCATCGCCAAGGCCTTCCATCGCTACCTGGAAGTGGGCGACCACCATGGCCGCGCCCAGGTGGTGGACAACGCCGAATGGCTCGACGGCCTCGGCTACCTGGACTTTCTGGGCGCCGTCGGCCGACACTTTTCCATCAATCGGCTGCTGACCTTCGACGCCATCCGGAATCGCCTCGACCGCGAGCATTCGCTGTCCTTCGAGGAGTTCGGCTACACCCTGCTGCAGGCCTACGACTTTGTCGAGCTGTCGCGGCGCTATGGCTGCACCCTGCAACTGGGCGGCGCCGACCAGTGGGCCAACATCATCAATGGCGTGGAGCTTTCGCGCCGCCAGGGTGGTCCGCAACTCTATGGCCTGACCATGCCGCTGCTGGCCACCCGCGACGGACGCAAGATGGGCAAGTCGGCCCAGGGTGCGGTCTGGCTCAACGAGGAGCGGCTGCCGGCCTTCGATTTCTGGCAATTCTGGCGCAATTGCGACGATGCCGACGTCGGACGTTTCCTGGCGCTGTTCACCGAGCTGCCGCTGGACGAGGTACGGCGGCTCGGCGCCCTCGGCGGGGCGGAGATCAACCTGGCCAAGACGGTACTGGCCAACGAAGCGACCCGGCTGGCCCATGGCGAGGCCGCCCAGCGCGAAGCCGAGGCGGCCGCTGCCGAGGTGTTCGCCGAACGCGACGGCAGTGGCCAGTTGCCGGAACTCGCCGTGAGTCGCGCCCGGTTGGTGGCGGGTGTCAGTCTCGTCGAGCTCCTGGTGGACAGTGGACTGCAGCCCTCGCGCAGTGCGGTGCGGCGGTTGGCGGAAGGTGGCGGTCTGCGGTTGGACGAAGAGCTGGTAGTGGATCCCGACGGCCAGCTGACGCTGGCGGATGCCGGCCGACGGGTGAGTCTGGGTAAGAAGAGACACCTGCGCCTCGCGCTGGTGGACTGAGGAGAACGCCATGAATCTCTGTGTGATCGGCGCCTCGCGCGGCATCGGCCTGGGGCTGGTGGAAAGCTATCTGGCGCGGGGTGCCCGGGTGCTGGCGGTGGTGCGCAGGCCCAGCGCGGCGCTGGACCACTTGGCCTTGGGCGCCGCCGGACGGCTGCGGGTGGTGCTTGGGGATCTGTGTGATCCGGAGCTGGGCACGCGCCTGCGAGGGGAGCTGCCGGATGAGCCGCTGGATCGGCTGATCGTCAATGCCGGCATTCTGGGACCTGCCGAGGACGCGAGCGCGCGAGCGACGGCCGTCGAGCTGGGCGAGCTGTTCCTGACCAACGCCGTCGCGCCGCTGCGGGTGCTGGACGCCCTGGCATCCCAGCTGGCGATCAAGGGCGTGGTAGCCTGCCTGAGTTCGCAGATGGGCAGCGTCAGCCTGGCGCGGGCCGCCGAGATGCCCCTCTACGGCGCCAGCAAGGCGGCACTGAACAGCCTGCTGCAGAGCTGGGTAGCCCGCCGGCAACCCCCTTGCGCGGTACTGGCGCTGCACCCCGGCTGGGTGCGTACCAAGCTGGGTGGCGCCGCGGCGCCCCTGGAGGTGGCCGACAGCGTGAGCGGTCTCCTGGCGACCATCGAGGCCCGGGCCGGCCAGCCGGGCTGCGTCTTTCTCGACTACCAGGGCCAGCCGCTGCCCTGGTGAGCGGGGGCCGGAACGCTCACGGCGGCTGAGCGTTCTGGCCCTTGTCCGACCTCTACCGAGCGCTGAAGATGCGGGCATCATCCTCGGGAGCCTGGCCATGCGTATCGACGATCGAACCTTTTTGGTCACCGGTGGCGGTTCCGGTCTCGGCGCCGCCACTGCCCAGGCCTTGGTGGCGGCGGGTGCCCGGGTCGCGCTGCTGGATCGGCAGGCGGAAGCGGTGGCGGCTCAGGCCGCGCGGCTCGGCGCCCAGGCGCTGGCGCTGCCGGTGGATATCACCGACGCCGACGCCGTGGGCGCCGCCATCGACGGCATCCTGGAGCGTTGGGGCAGCCTGCAGGGGGCGATCAATTGCGCCGGTATCGTGGGCGGTGCCCGCATCCTCGGGCGTAACGGCCCGCATGATCTGGGCGCCTTCGCTCGCATCGTCACCGTCAACCTGGTGGGCAGCTTCAACGTCCTGCGCCTGGCGGCGGCGGCCATGGCGCGGGGCGAGGCCGACACGGGTGGCGAGCGCGGGGTGATCGTCAATACCGCGTCCATCGCCGCCTTCGATGGCCAGATCGGCCAGGCCGCCTACGCGGCGTCCAAGGGCGGAATCGCTGCCCTCACGCTGCCGGCGGCGCGCGAACTGGCCGGGCAGGGCATCCGGGTCATGACCATAGCGCCGGGGGTGTTCGAGACGCCCATGATGGCCGGCATGACCCCCGAGGTACGCGAGGCCCTGTCCGCCAACGTGCCTTTTCCGCCACGGCTTGGGCGGGGCGAGGAATTCGCCGCCCTGGTCCGCCACATCATCGAGAACCCCATGCTCAACGGCGAGGTGATCCGTCTCGACGGCGCCTTGCGCATGGCGCCCCGTTAGGAGATCCGCCATGAAAGATCCGATCGTCATCGTCGCCGCTGCCCGTACCCCCATGGGTGCCCTGGGCGGCGAACTGGCCGCGCTCGCGGCGCCGCAACTGGGCAGCGCGGTGGTCCGCGCGGTGCTGGAGCGGGGCAACTGGTCGTCGGAACGGGTCGACGAGGTGCTGCTGGGTTGCGTCCTGCCCGCTGGCCTCGGCCAGGCACCGGCGCGGCAGGCCGCCTTGGCGGCTGGCCTGGCGCAGAGCACCCGCTGCACCACCCTGAACAAGATGTGCGGCTCCGGTATGCAGGCGGTCATCCTCGGCCATGACCTGCTGCGTGCCGACAGCGCCGAGGTGGTGCTGGCCGGCGGCATGGAGAGCATGAGCCGGGCACCCTATCTATTGGCGAAGGCGCGCAGTGGCTATCGCCTCGGCCATGGCGCCCTGATCGACAGTATGTTCCTCGACGGCCTGGAAGACGCCTATGAGCCCGGTCGGCTGATGGGCGCCTTCGCCGAGGACTGCGCAGCGCGGTTGGGGATAGCCCGCGAGCGCCAGGATGCCTATGCGCTCAGCTCCCTGGAGCGGGCGCGCCAGGCACAGGCCAGTGGTGCCTTCGCCGCCGAGATCGTCCCGGTCGCGGTGGCGGGCCGCAAGGAAACCCTGAGCGTCGACAGCGACGAGCAACCTCGGCGCGCCGATCCCGCCCGCATTCCTACCCTCAAGCCGGCCTTTCGCGAGGGCGGCAGCGTGACGGCGGCCAACGCCAGCTCGATTTCCGATGGCGCCGCGGCGCTGTTGTTGATGCGGGCCAGCACGGCAGCGCGCGAGGGCCTGATCCCGCTGGCGACCATTCGTGGCCACGCCGCCCATGCCGGCGCACCGGGTGACTTCCCCACCGCGCCCATCGGTGCCATTCGCAGGCTGCTGGAGCGCATCGACTGGCAACTGGCGGATGTCGACCTGTTCGAGATCAACGAGGCCTTCGCCATGGTGGCCCTGGCCGCCCAGGACGCCTTGGGGCTGGACCCGCAGCGCCTGAACGTGCACGGTGGGGCCTGTGCCCTGGGCCATCCCATCGGCGCCTCCGGTGCGCGCATCCTGGTGACCTTGATCCATGCCTTGCATCAGCGTGGTCTGCGCCGGGGTGTGGCGGCCATCTGCATCGGCGGCGGGGAGGCCACGGCCCTGGCGTTGGAACTCAATGACTAGATAAGGAACAGACCATGAGCGAAGCTTCTGCCGAACCGACCCTGCTGCTGGACGTGCAGGATCGCGTCGCCCTCATCACCCTCAACCGGCCCAAGGCGCTCAACGCCCTCAACGCCCAGCTGCTCGCTGACCTGGACGCGCTGCTGGCGCGCCTGGACGCCGACCCCGCGGTGGGTTGCGTGGTGCTCACCGGGTCGGCCAGGGCCTTCGCCGCAGGCGCCGACATCAAGGAGATGGCCGGGCAGGGCTATCCGCAGATCTATTTGGACGACTACTTCCGCGTCGCCGACCGCATCGCCGAACGGCGCAAGCCGTTGATCGCCGCCGTCGCGGGCTACGCCCTGGGGGGCGGCTGCGAACTGGCGCTGCTGTGCGACTTCATCTACGCCGCAGACACGGCGCGCTTCGGCCTGCCGGAGATCACCCTGGGCGTCATCCCCGGCATCGGCGGCACCCAGCGCCTGACCCGCGCCCTGGGCAAGGCCAAGGCCATGGAGCTGTGCCTAACCGGACGGCAGCTGGACGCCGCGGAGGCCGAACGCGCCGGCCTAGTCGCCCAGGTCTTTCCCGCGGCCGAACTGCTGGAGCGTACCCTGGAGACCGCCCGCGGCATCGCCAGCCGGTCCCTGCCGGCGACCCTGCTGCTCAAGGAAAGCGTCAACCGCGCCTTCGAGACCAGCCTGGCCGAGGGCATCCGCTTCGAGCGCCGGGTGTTCCACTCGCTGTTCGCCAGCGCCGACCAGAAGGAAGGCATGACCGCCTTCGTCGAAAAGCGGCCGGCCAGGTTCGAGCACCGCTGAGGCCGCAATCCGCTTGCCAGAGGCGCTAGACTGGTCCTTCCAGCCCAGCGCCTCGAAAACCACGGATGCGTATCGATCCCTTACCTCCTCTGACCAACCTGATCGCCTTCGAGGCGACGGTGCGGCTCGGCAGCTTCACCCGTGCCGCGCTGGAGCTCAATCTCACGCAAAGCGCCATCAGCCGCCAGGTGGCGCAGCTGGAGGCCTTTCTCGGTCGCGCGCTGTTCCGCCGGGAACACAAGCGGCTGCACCTGACGGTGTCCGGGCAACGCTATGCTGAGCGGGTCCAGCAACTGTTGGCGGGGCTGGCGGAAACCACTGCCGAGGTCATGGACCACAGCGGCGAGCAGCAACTGGTGCTGGCTTGCTCGTCGGGGGTCGCGGCCCTCTGGCTGGGGCCGCTGATCGGCCAGTTCATCAAGGCCTTTCCCTCCATCGACGTGCGCCTGCGGGTCCTCGATAACCTCGATACCCTGCTCAAGCCGGAATTCGATCTGGCGCTCTACTTCCTGCGTGAACTGCCGCCCTCGGGGCTGGCCGGGCGCCAGCTGTTTCCCGAGAGGGTCGGTGCCTACTGCGCACCGGACTACCTGGGAGGCCGCCAGTTGCCTCCTGCGGCATTGCTCGACCAGCGCCTGCTGATGATCGAGGACGGGCAGCGCCGCTGGCTGTCCTGGGAGGAATGGTTTTCCCGCCTCGGCCATCCCGCAACTCGGATTCGTCAGCGGTTGACGGTGAGCCAGTATCCCATCCTGGTCGACCTGGCCGTGGCCGGCCATGGCGTGGTGCTGGGCTGGCGCCCCATGATCGATGGTCATCTGCGCGCGGGCAGCCTGGTGCCGGCCTGCGCGGAATACGTGCAGGGGCAGGGCGGCTACCACCTGCTGTGGCCCGGCGATCGTCTGCCAGGCCTGGCGGCCCGCCGCTTCGAAGCCTGGCTGAACGAAAGCCTGGCGGCGCGGCGTTAGGCCTAATGCATGCGCCAGACGCATGCAAACCCCTGCAATCAGCGTTTTCACCGCTCGTGGTGGCCTCTTAAGCTCGGCAGCAGAGGGCAAAGATCCTCGTCCTGTTTCCCAATTGAAACTGCCGCCGCCGTAGTAGGAGGCCTGGGCTTCCTGCGCCAGCAGCATTCAGGAGCCAACAATGCAGAGCAGCACGACTCTCCCGGGACAAGCGTCCCTCGTCCAGCGCCGCCAGGCCAACAAGGCGGTCGTCGCTACCGTGATCGGCAACGGTCTGGAGTGGTTCGATTTCACCGTCTACAGCTTCTTTTCCGTCATCATCGCCAAGGTGTTCTTTCCGAGCGCCAGCGAACTCACCTCCTACCTTTTGGCGCTGGCCACCTTCGGCGTCGGTTTCTTCATGCGTCCGGTGGGAGGCATCCTGCTCGGTATCTATTCCGACCGCCGGGGTCGCAAGGCCGCGCTGTCGCTGACCATCCTGCTGATGGCCGCCGGTACCCTGATCATCGCCGTGACTCCCGGCTACGCCCAATGGGGCCTGTTCGCGCCGGCGCTGATCGTCCTCGCCCGCTTGCTGCAGGGCTTTTCCGCCGGCGGTGAGATGGGCAGCGCGACCGCCTTTCTCACCGAGCACGCGCCCGCTGGGCAGAAGGCGTACTACTCGAGCTGGATCCAGGCCAGCATCGGGGTGGCAGTGGCCCTGGGCGCGGGCTTCGGCGCGCTGCTCTCGGCGCTGCTGACCCCGGAGCAACTGGAGACCTGGGGCTGGCGCCTGCCGTTCCTGTTCGGCTCCCTGATTGGCCCTGTCGGCTTCTACATCCGCAGTCGCATCGACGAGACCCCGGCCTATGCCACGGTCGAGCGCGCCCAGTCGCCGCTGCGCGAGGTCTTGCGCATCTATCCACGCCAGACGGCGATCAGCTTTTCCATGGTCGTGCTCTGGACGGTCTGCACCTACGCCGTGCTGTTCTACCTGCCGTCCTATTCCACCCGGGTGCTGGGCCTGCCCAGTGGCCTGGGCTTCAGCGCCGGCGTGCTCGGTGGCCTGGTGCTGCTGGTCGCCACGCCGCTGGTGGGACGCCTGGCGGATCGCCATGGCAAGCGCCGCTGGCTGCTGGGTTCCGCTCTCGCCATCTTCTGCGTCGCCTGGCCGCTGTTCTGGATGCTCAATCGCTGGCCGGGCCTGGCGTCCCTGCTGGTATTCCAGTTGGTGCTGGGGCTGCTGATCTCCGGTTATCTCGGCGGGCTGCTGGCGGCCTTCGGCGAATTGTTGCCGACGCGGGTGCTCTCCACCGGACTATCGGTGGCCTACAACTTCGCGGTGACCCTGTTCGGCGGCTTCGCCACCTTCACCGTGACCTGGCTGATCGCCGCCACCGGCAGCCATCTGGCGCCGGCCTTCTACATCATGTTCGCCGCGGCCATCAGTGCCGGGGGCGCCGCGCTGTTCCGCGACGCATCCAGCGGCCATCAACCGGAAGCCTCCGTATGACTAAAAGTACTCCCCTGCTGCTGCGCAACGGCAAGCTGCTTGATCTCACCACCGGCACCCTGGTCACCGGTAAAGAAGTCCTGGTGGAAGGTGAGCGCATCACCGCCGTGCGTGACCAGAGCGCCAGTCCGCCGGAAGGCACCACCGTCATCGACCTAGGCGGTCGCACCCTGATGCCGGGGCTGATCGACTGTCATGTGCATGTGCTGGCCTCCAGCGCCAACCTGGGCTTCAACGCCCTGCAGCCCAACGCCATCATCATGTATCGCGCGCTGCCCATCCTCGAAGGCATGCTCGCCCGCGGCTTCACCACCGTACGGGATGCCGGCGGGGCGGATTGGGCCCTGGCGCGCTCCATTGCCCTTGGCCTGGTGCCGGGGCCACGCATCTTCGCCTCCGGCAAGGCGCTATCGCAGACCGGCGGCCATGGCGACATGCGCGCCCGTGGTGAATTGCTGCTGAGCGAGCCCTGCAGTTGCTGCTTCCGCGCCGGCGCCATCGCCCGGGTGGTGGACGGCGTGGACAACGTTCGCAAGGCGGTGCGCGAAGAGCTGCAGCAGGGTGCCACCCAGATCAAGATCATGGCTTCCGGTGGGGTGTCGTCGCCCACCGATCCCATCGCCAACACCCAGTACAGCGAGGCCGAGATCCGCGCCATCGTCGAGGAAGCCGAGGCGGCCAATACCTATGTGATGGCCCATGCCTATACCGCCCGGGCCATCCGCCGCGCCGTGGAATGTGGGGTGCGCACCATCGAGCACGGCAACCTGGTGGACCGGGAAACGGCGCAACTGATGCACGAGCGCGGGGCCTTCGCGGTGCCGACCCAGGTGACCTACGAGATGCTCGCCGAGCATGGCGCCCGCTATGGCCTGCCCGCCGATTCCGTAGCCAAGATCGAGGACGTCCGCCTGGCCGGCCGCCGCGCCCTGGAATTCTTCGCCGAGGCGGGCGTCCCCATGGGCTACGGCTCCGATCTGCTGGGCGAGATGCACGAGTACCAGACCCAGGAACTGCGGATCCGCGCCGAGGTGCTGGGTAATCTGGAAGCCCTGCGCAGCGCCACCAGCGTGGCCGCGCGCATCCTGCAACGCGAGGGCGAGCTGGGCTGCATCGCCAATGGTGCCCTGGCGGATCTGCTGGTGGTGGACGGCGACCCGCTGGCCGACATCGGCTGCCTGGTAGGGCAGGGCGAGCGACTGGACGTCATCCTCCAAGGCGGACGGCTGGTGAAGAATCGCCTGGGCTAAGGGGAGCCTTGGCAGCTGGGCGAGGTCCCTGTAATTGTTGCCAACGGAGACCTCGCCATGCCTCTTACCCCTGCCGAACTTCGCAGCCACTACCGAGCTTACCTCGACTGCCTCAACCGCCAGGCCTGGACTGAACTGGGCCGCTATGTCGACGAGGCGGTCGAGCACAACGGTCGTCCTCTGGGCCTGGCCGGCTACCGGGCCATGCTCGAAGGCGATCACGCCGCCATCCCGGATCTGCAGTTCAGCGCGCGGCTGCTGGTAGTGGAGTCGCCCCGGCTGGCGGCGCAGCTGGATTTCGACTGCACCCCGCATGGGGAACTGTTCGGTCTGCCGGTGAACGGCCGTCGGGTGCGCTTCAGTGAGCATGTGTTCTATCGCTTTGCCGAAGGGCGCATCCGCGAGGTGCGGTCGGTGATAGATACCGCAGTGATAGCCGCGCAGTTGTAACGAGGCCTCCGTCCTCCAGCCAGCGAAGAGTCGCTGGCTGAGCGGCGCCTGGCTCGGTCCTTGTCGAGGCCAAGCCAGGCAGACGCCGTCAGAGATGCAGTGCCCGGCCCAAGGCTTTCAGCGTCGCCTCCTGCACCGCCTCGCCCAGGGTAGGGTGGGGATGCAGGGTGGCCGCCACGTCTTCCAGCTGCATGCCCATCTCCAGGCTATGGGAAAAGGCCGTGGCCAATTCCGCCACCTGCTGCCCGGTGGCCTGCCAGCCGAGGATGCGATGGTCATCGGCGCGGGCCACTACCCGCACGAAGCCTTCCGGCGCTTCCAGGGTCAGGGCACGGCCATTGGCGGCGAAGGGAAAGCTGGCGGCCTTGATCTCCAGCCCCTGGGCCCTGGCCTGCTCGGGGGTGAGGCCGACCACCACGATCTCCGGATCGGTGTAGCAAACCGCCGGAATGGCCACCGGAGCGAAATGCCGCCGCTTGCCGGCGATCAGCTCCGCCACCACCTCGCCCTGGGCCATGGCGCGATGGGCCAGCAGGGGTTCGCCGGTGAGGTCGCCGATGGCCCAGACGTCGGTCATGCTGGTCCGGCAACCATCGTCGATCCGGATAAAGCGGCCGTCATAGTCCAGCGGCAGGCGTTCCAGGCCTTCGGTAAGGGGACGGCGACCGGCAGCCACCAGGATGCGTTGGGCGGGCAGCACCTGCTCCTGGCCATCGCCCGTGGTCATCCGCAGTCCGGTGCCATCCTCCGTCAAGCCGACGACCTTGCAGCCCAAGTGCAGCTCGATACCCAGCCGTTCCAGGCGCTGGCGCAGCGGAGCGGTGAGTTCGGCGTCGTAGCCTGGCAGCAGTCGCGACTGAGCCTCGACCACGGCGACCTTGGCACCCAGCTTGCGATAGGCGATGCCCAATTCCAGGCCGATATAGCCGGCGCCTACCACCACCAGATGCTCCGGGATTTCCGTGGGCGATAGTGCTTCGGTGGCCGAGATCACCGGGCCGCCGAAGGGCAGGTTAGGCAGTTCCACCGAGGTGGAGCCCATGGCCAGCAGCAGGTGCTCGGTGCGGATACGCAGCCGCTCGCCTCCCGTACGCTGCACCTCGACGGTCTTGCCGTCGAGGATCTCGGCCCAGCCCTCGACTACCGTCACCCCCTGCTTCTTCAGCAGGCCGGCGACACCGGTGGTGAGGCGATCGACGATGCCATTCTTCCAGGCCATGGCCTGGCCGAGGTCCAACTCCGGGCGGCCGTGGCGGATGCCCAGGCTGCCCTGGTCGGCACGCCCGCAGGTGCGATGAAACTCCTCGGCGACATGGATCATGGCCTTGGAAGGAATGCAGCCGACGTTGAGGCAGGTGCCGCCGAGGGCGGCACCCTCCACCAGGGTGGTGGTGATGCCCAACTGGGCGGCGCGCAGGGCGGCGACGTAACCGCCGGGGCCGCCGCCGATGATGAGGAGTCGGGTGTCCATGGCTACTCCAGGAAGAGGGTGGCGGGTTGTTCGAGCAGCTGGCGCACGGCCTGGATGAAACTGGCAGCGTCCTGGCCATCGATCAGCCGGTGGTCGAAGGAGGCGGAGAGGTTCATCAGCTTGCGCGGCACCACGAGGCCATGGCGAAAGGCCGGGCGCTCGACGATGCGGTTGACGCCGATGATGGCCACCTCGGGATGGTTGATGATGGGCGTGGAGGCGATGCCGCCCAGCGGGCCGAGGCTGCTGATGGTCAGGGTGGAGCCGCCCAGTTCGTCGCGACTTGCCTTGCCGCCGCGCACCGCGGTGGCCAGGCGCGCCACCTCCTGGGCGCAGCCCCAGAGATCCAGCGCCTCAGCGTGTCTGACCACCGGTACCGCCAGGCCCTGCTCGCCTTGGGTGGCGATACCCAGGTGCACCGCGCCATAGCGCGTCACCGTGCTGCTTTCCTCATCGAAGCGCGCATTCATCTGCGGGAAATCCCGCACCGCGACCACCAGGGCGCGCGCGAGGAAGGGCAGCAGGGTGAGGTGGGCACGACGCCCCTGCCAGCGCTGGTTGAGGCTGGCTCTCAAGGCTTCCAGCTCGGTGACATCCAGCTCTTCCACATAGGTGAAGTGGGGGATGTGGCGCTTGGCCGTCTGCATCTTCTCGGCGATCTTGCGCCTCAGGCCGATCAGCGGAAGGCGTTCCTCGCCGCTGCGCTTGGCCAGCCCATTGCCGCCGGTGGCCGACGGCAGACCGGCGTCACGCTGCTGCACATAGGCGTCCAGGTCGCCATGCAGGATACGGCCGTTCTGGCCGCTGCCGGTGACGAAGCGCAACTCGATACCCAGATCCCAGGCGTGCTGGCGCACCGCCGGGGAGGCCAGCGGCGGGCTACCGGGGGTCGGGCGGGAGGCCGGTCGGTCGTCGTCGCGCGGGAGTTCCGGTTCCGGACGGCGCGGGGCTGGGGCTACCTCGGGCTTGGGCGCTTCCACCTTGGGGGATGCCACCGCGGAAGCTTCTACCGGCGCGGGGCGACTGACCTCACGCTGGTTGCCGTCGCCGGCCACTTCCAGGCGGATCAACTCGGCACCCACCGCCAGCACCTGGCCGGGCTCGCCGCCGAGAGCCAGCACCCGGCCCACCACGGGTGAGGGAATCTCGACCATGGCCTTGTCGGTCATGACGTCGGCGAGGGTCTGGTCTTCGCTGACCTCGTCGCCCACCGCCACGTACCATTTGACCAGTTCCACCTCGGCGATGCCTTCGCCGATGTCGGGCATCTTGATGACATGGGTACCCATCTCAGACCTCCATCACGCGCTTGAGCGCGGCGCCGACCCGCGCCGGACCGGGGAAGTAGTCCCACTCCTGGGCGTGGGGGTAGGGCGTGTCCCAACCGGTGACCCGCTCGATGGGCGCCTCCAGGCGGTGGAAGCAGTGCTCCTGCATCAGGGACACCAGCTCGGCGCCATAGCCGCAGGTGCGGGTGGCTTCGTGGACCACCACGCAGCGGCCGGTCTTGTTCACCGAGTCGGTGAGGGTCTGCAGGTCCAGCGGCCAGAGGCTGCGGATGTCGATCACCTCGGCGTCGATGCCGGTCTCGGCGGCCGCGGCCAGGGCCACCCAGACGGTGGTGCCATAGGTCAGCACCGTGACGTGCTTGCCCGGACGGACCACTGCGGCGCGCTCAAGCTCGACCCGGTAGTAGCCGTCCGGTACGGCGCTGGCCGGATGGCCCGACCAGGGCGTCACCGGGCGGTCGTGGTGGCCGTCGAAGGGGCCGTTGTAGAGGCGCTTGGGTTCGAGAAAGATCACCGGATCGTCGCTCTCTATGGAGGCGATCAGCAGGCCCTTGGCGTCGTAGGGGTTGGAGGGCATCACGGTGCGCAGGCCGCAGACCTGGGTGAACATGGCCTCGGGGCTCTGGCTGTGGGTCTGGCCGCCGTAGATGCCGCCGCCGCAGGGCATGCGGAACACCAGCGGCGCGGTGAACTGGCCCACCGAGCGATAGCGCAGGCGCGCCGCCTCGGAGACGATCTGGTCGATGGCCGGATAGACGTAGTCGGCGAACTGGATCTCCGCCACCGGCCGCAAGCCATAGGCGCCCATGCCCACCGCGGCACCGGCGATGCCGTTTTCCGAGATGGGCGCATCGAACACCCGCGAGGCGCCGTACTTGGCCTGCAGGCCTTCGGTGCAGCGGAAGACGCCGCCGAAGTAACCCACGTCCTCGCCGAATACCACCACGTTGCTGTCGCGTTCGAGCATCACGTCCAGCCCCGAGCGGATAGCCTGGATCATGGTCAGGGTGCTGCGGCTGCCGGGCTGGGTCGGCAGGTCGGTTTCCTGTTGTACGGTCATGGCATCACTTCCCGAGCTGTTGGCGTTGGCGACGTAGGTGCGGCGGCAGGTCTTGGTAGACCTCCTCGAACATGTCGGCGGCGCTGGGGGCGAGATCGCTGGCGAAGGTGCCATGGGCCTCGGCGGCCTTCTGCGCGGCGGTCACCTCGGTTTCCAGCTCGGCGGTCAGCGCCTGATGCTGCTCGTCGGACCAGAGACCCCGGCCGATCAGATGCGCCTTGAGGCGGTCGATGGGGTCGCCCAGGGGGAAGTGCGTCCAGTCGTCGGCAGGCCGGTACTTGGACGGATCGTCCGAGGTGGAGTGGGGGCCGGCGCGATAGGTCACCCATTCGATGAGGGTCGGCCCCAGGTTGCGCCTGGCGCGTTCGGCGGCCCAGCGCGAGGCGGCCAGTACGGCGAGGAAGTCGTTGCCATCCACCCGCAGGGCGGCGATGCCGTAGCCGAGGCCGCGGGTGGCCAGGGTGATGCCTTCACCCCCGGCGATGGCCTGGAAGGTGGAGATGGCCCACTGGTTGTTGACGATATTGAGGATCACCGGTGCCCGGTAGACGTGGGCGAAGGTGAGGGCGGCGTGGAAGTCGCCTTCGGCGGTGGCGCCGTCACCGATCCAGCCGGCGGCGATGCGCGTATCGCCCTTGATCGCCGAAGCCATGGCCCAGCCCACCGCCTGGATGTACTGGGTGCCCAGGTTGCCGGAGATGGAGAAGAAGCCGAGGTCGCGGTAGGAATACATCACCGGCAACTGGCGGCCCTTGAGCGGGTCGCGGGCATTGGACAGCAACTGGCAGATCATTTCCTCCAGCGGCGCCTCGCGGGCGATGAGGATGCCCTGCTGGCGGTAGGTGGGGAAATGCATGTCATCCGGGCGCAGGGCCAGGGTCTGGCCGACGGCGATGGCTTCCTCGCCCAGGCACTGCATATAGAAGGAGAGCTTCTTCTGCCGCTGCGCCTTGAGCATCCGTGCATCGAACAGTCGGGTCTTGAGCATGGCTCTTAGGCCCTGCAGCAACAGGGCGGGATCTTCCTCGCTGGCCCAGGGGCCCACGGCGTTGCCGTCGTCGTCGAGAATGCGGATCAGCTGGGTAGCCAGCTCGCGGGTGTCCACGGGCGCCACGTCCACCGGCGGTTTTTCGGCGCGGCCAGCCGGGCAGAGTTGCAGGTAGCTGAAGTCTGTGGAGCGTCCTGGACGGCCGCTTGGCTCGGGGACGTGCAGCTGCAGGGGAGGGTAGTCGCTCATGACCGCACCTCCGGAAGGTAGGGGGTACGGGCGAGTCGCGGGACGGGTTGGCCGTCCGGGTGCGATGCAGGGTGCCACATGGTGGAGGCCTCGGCATTCTTGTTATTGGTCACCTGAGTATAGGCCGGCCGCGCTAGCCGTTTTGCCGCAAATTCGGGGTGGGCAGCGCCGGCTTTTGGTGCTATTGAACCCCGTACAAGAACAACAGTAGAGGTTTTGCACCATGGCTGGCCTGGACCGTATCGACCTGCGCATCCTCAACGCCCTGTCCACCGATGGCCGCCTCAGCTGGCGTGATCTGGCGCAGAAGATCGGGCTGTCGCTGACCCCGACGCTGCGGCGCGTCAAGCGACTGGAGGAAGAGCGCTACATCCAGGGCTATCACGCCCAGCTGGATGAAACCCGCCTGGCCGGCAGTGTCAGCGTCTTCGTTTCGGTGCGGTTGGAAAAGCAGTCGACCGACTACCTGCGCGCCTTCGAACGGGAGATCGTCAAGGCGCCACAGGTGATGAGTTGTTTCCAGATGACTGGCGATGCGGACTATGTGTTGCGGGTTGTGGTGCAGGACCTGGCGGCTTATCAGCACTTCCTGGCGGAAGTGCTTACCTGCATACCCGGAGTGGCCAGCGTCACCTCGGCGTTCTCCTTGAAGGCCGTCCTGCTCAGGCCGGCGCCACCCCTCTGAGCTGAACGGGCGAGGCTAGCGCGCGTTGAGCGAGCGGCGAACCCGTACGGCCTGGGTGTCGCAATACGCGGAATCCTGCAGGCGAATCCGGTCGAGCATCAGGGTCAGGCGGTGTTGGCCACAGCGGCTGGAAACCTGCACGGGCAGGCCACCATCGGGCGTGAGCGGGCCGAATAGGCAGGAGACATCGGGAAGGCGCGAAACGAAGGATTGGGTGAAGGCGAGCATCGCTGCAGGTCCGAGATACCGAGATGGCAATAGGACATCAGTCCCATCGCCAAGGTTCCTCGGGCGTCAGACGCTTGGCGTCACCGAATAGGCCACGCCATTCACCGCATCGATCAACTGACCGATCGACCAGGGCTTGGGCAGGAAGCGCACCTTGCCCTTGATGCTGGCGGTGGACGGGGTCTCGTAGCCGGACATGACGATAATCGGCATGTCGGACCAGCGCTGGCAGACCAGATTGGCCAACTGCGCACCATCCATGGAGCCGGGCATGCGAATGTCCGTCAGCAGGATGTCGATATTGGCTTCTTCTTTCTCCAACAGCGCCAGGGCGGTGTCGGCGGAGTCAGCGGCGAGGATGTTGAAGCCTTCGGGCTCGAGGATCTCGCGGACGAAATCCGCGACCAATGGCTCGTCGTCCACCACCAGAAGAGTGGGTTGGAAGACAGGGGTTCCCGGCTGTTCTGCGCGCATGACTGGACCTTATATACAAGACATTGCTGATCCTTGGATAACGGACCACGAGGAAAATTCCCTGCCAGAGCGGATCATGATCTTGGCGTCAGATTTCTGTCCTCGCAGGCCGATTGTTTCGTCCGGGCCAGGCATTTCGCGCTGCGACTCCATGTCGCGCATATTTGGTTACGTTTGCTGCAACGCCTCTGGCGCGGTGCTTTCAAGGCGGTGGGGCACATCGTGACCCCTTGCCAGGTGAAAGGTTTCACTTGGCTGGCATACGACTTGTATTGGGTAAGGCAACTGCAGGACGCAGAGTGCTTTCTTGTCACGTCCCAGTGGCTTCACCTAAACCTAGGCATTGCTCGTACACAAAGGACATCGACGCCACGCCTCCCAAAGCAGTACCTGTCCATGACTCCGATCCGTTTCTCCGTCGCCGCTCTCCGTCGTCCGCTCGCCGCCGTCGCCACCATGCTCGCCCTGTCCGCCGGTGCCGTCCAGGCCGAATCCGTGAGCCTGGTAGGCCTGAACCTGTCCGGCGCCGGTTTCGCGCCCCAGGTGCTGCCCGGCATCAATGGCACCAATTACATCTTCCCGGTGGAAGCCTACTTCCAGCAGTGGAGCGCCCGCGGCGTCAAGCTGATCCGCTTCCCCATCATCTGGGAGCGCCTGCAACCCAAGCTCGGCGGACCCCTGGACAGCGCCTACGTGGCCCTGGTGAACCAGACCTTCGGCTACGCGCAGAAGCACGGCATCAAGATCATCCTCGACCTGCACAACTATGCGCGCTATCGCGGCCAGGTGATCGGCACCAGCGGCGTTCCCTACGCCCGCTACCAGGAGATCATGACCCACATCGCGCGGCAGTGGAGTGGCCAGTCGTCGCTATACGCCTACGACATCATGAACGAGCCCCACGATGCCATGGCCTACTGGCCGACTGCCGCCCAGTACGGCATCAACGGCGTTCGCGCGGTGGACAGCAGCCGTCCGGTCATCGTCGAAGGCAACGGCTGGTCGAGCGCGACCCGCTGGGCCGAATTCAACGACTCCCTGCTGAACCTCAAGGATCCGGCGAACAACATCATCTTCTCGGCGCATTCCTACTTCGACGAGAACGCCGGCGGCAGCTACGACAAGACCGACGTCAACAAGCTCGACGCCAACTATGGCGTGACCCGTGTCAAGCCCTTCGTCGACTGGCTGAAGAAGAACGGCAAGCGTGGCTACATCGGCGAATTCGGCGTGCCGGACAACAATCCGCGCTGGAACCTGCTGATGGACAACATGCTGGCGTACCTCAAGCAGAACTGCATCCCGGCCTCCTACTGGGCGGCCGGCCCGGGCTGGGGCAGCTACTTCATGTCGGTGGAGCCCATCAATGGCCAGGAGCGTCCGCAGTGGCCGACCCTGCGCAAGTACCTGGACGACAGCAGCTGCACCGCCATCGGCCCGATCGCCAGTGGCAGCACCACGCCGTCGACCGGCAACAGCGGCACCGGCAGCAGCGGTTCCACCGGCAGCAATGCCGGAGCCGTAGGCAACACCGGTGGCAGTAACACGGGCGGCAGCAGCAGTGGCAGCGCCGGCAACAGCGGCAGCAACGCGGGTGTCGAGACCCCGGCCACCGGCGGTGCGACCGCCGGGACCGTGACCTCGGTGCTTAACGATTTCACCAACTCGGACTGGCTCAAGGGCGTCTACCGCAACAAGGCGGCTGTCTCGGTACCCGGTACCGCGGTGAATCGTGCCGCCTTCAAGGCCGGCGCCTACCTGACCACCGCGGATGGCCAAGTACGGCGGATTTCCTTCGTGCAGGCCGGCAACAGCCTTGGCGTATTCACCGAGGGTGCGGCCTTGAACGGTAACGCCATGGGCTATCCGAAGACCGTGACCGTCTCGCCTACCGGGGTGAGCAGCGCCGCCACCATCAGCAGCCCGATCAACGACTTCACCAACAGTGACTGGAACCGCGGCGTCTACCGTCGCGCCGCAGCCATCTCCATTCCGGCCACCGCGGCCAATCGCTCGGCCTTCAAGCTGGGTGGCTCGGTGCGCCTCGCCAATGGCCAGATCGTCAAGATCAGCTATGTGCAGGAAGGGGCGAAGAACCTGGGGGTATTCCTCGATGCCAGCCGCCTGGATGCCAGCGTCGGCTATCCCAACACCCTGGTGTCCTTCAGCCGCTGATCGCGGCGATAGCTCCAACGCAAAAACCCGGTGGCTCAGGCCACCGGGTTTTTTTTCGTTCAGAGGTGAATGAAGCTGACCTTCTCCCCCGGCTGCACCTGGCATTCGTCCACCGCGTGGATCACCCCGGTGGTCAGCGCTGCTTCCGGGCTGAGGAGGCGGGCGTTGGCCTTCAGGCAGCTGTAGATGTCCAGGGCTTCCGCGGCACCGGCGGTACGCTCGGCGACGATGCGGGCATAGAGATCCAGGTCGTAGTCCAGGCACATGGCGTATTCCGCCATGCGGGCGTGGTCGACCGAATTGTTCAGGTTCCAGTAGAAGGAGTGGTAGAGGAACTTGCTGTGGCGACTGGCCGTGCGGTGCTGGCCGGCCAGGAACAGAATGTTGCCCATCGACTCGACGGTACCCAGGTTATGGGTGTGTACCGGCAGCGGCAGCGATTGCAGGAAGTTGTACATGGTGAAGCCGTAGCTGCAGTCGCCGCCCATGGTGGCGATCTTGAGCAGGATGCGCGAGGCGTCCTGCTGGACCGCCTGGGAACACTGGGCGATCAGCTGGCCGCAACTGCTGGAATTGATGGGAGCGGTGAAATGGATGACATGGGTGCTCATGGGGCCTACCGACGCGCCGGGGAGCCGGCGGAGGGCCGGGCTCTATATATCCTGCTTCGGCGATTTCCGGGTCGGCTTGAGCCCCGGCGGCCACTCCCCGACGAAACGTGTCGGGAGCGGATGGGCTGTACCCTAGCGCAGCAGCAGCA
Source organism: Pseudomonas sp. No.117 (assembly GCF_054558395.1). Taxonomy (NCBI): domain Bacteria; kingdom Pseudomonadati; phylum Pseudomonadota; class Gammaproteobacteria; order Pseudomonadales; family Pseudomonadaceae; genus Pseudomonas; species Pseudomonas sp. No.117. Next base: position 210,552 of record NZ_BAAJNP010000005.1, on the reverse strand, counting down.
GGGGCACCTCGGTCTTGTGCAGCAGTTGGGTGGTGCGACTGCCGCGCAGGAAGCGCCAGACCGAGGAGTGGCTGTAGGCGCCCATGATCAGCAGGTCGGCGCGACGTTCGTCGAGGTGGCGCGGGACGATACGCTCGACGTCGCCATGGGCGACCGTGGTGTCTACCCGGCACCCGGCGCTGCGCAGCAACAGGGCCAGGTCTTCCAGGCGCTTGCGCAGCACCGGATCGTCTTCGCCGACCCGCAGCAGGGTTCCGCTCATGCCGGCCAGCAGCGGACTGCGCGCCAGGGCGAGGACGCCCTGGTGGGTGGCTTCCCGGCCATCATAGGCGATGGTGAATTGGCGTGGCGGCTTGAAGGGGCCCGAACACACCAGGATCGGACGGCTTACGGCGCGCACCACCGCCTCCAGCTGGCTGCCGATGCCACTGTCCCCGGAGCCTTCGCCACGCTTGCCGATCACCAGCAGGCGGGTATCCGCTTCCAGGGTCTTCAGGGTATCGACCAGGCCTTCGGGGCGTCGGAGGATCTGCGGTGGCAGGGTCAGCCCCTGTTGCAGCAGGCGCTGGCGCGCCTTGAGCAGCAAGGCCTTGGCCATCCCGGCACCGGCGTCGTCTTCGAGGAAGACCGGCTCGCCATTGGCGACCTTCTTGCCACTGCTGGCGGCTTCCTGCACGTGCAGCAGGGTGACGGGCGCATCCAGCCGCCGCGACAACCAGGCGGTGTGATCGCAGACGCTTTCGGCGTGGGGGGATCCATCGATGCAGGCGAGCAGGGAGGCCATAGCGGTATTCCTTGGCGAGGCGGGGACCAGCGCGGTCCCAGCCATGAGCGTAGCACCGGTCCACCAACGTCCAGACGCCCCTCGAGGGTCATCTTTGGCTTTTGCTGGACAGGTCACGGCCGTCATTCCGGACGCCCTCACATTTCGCGGCGATCGCCTTTCCGGGTGATCAGCGGCCGCAGGATTTCACGGGATCCTTCGCAGCGTTCGGTGCTGCGGCTATCCGGGTAATGGTGGTCCACCAGGTAGTCCTCCAGCTGGCCGTAGCCCCCGTGGCTCCAGAGCGCCTTGAAGCACACCCAGCCGCCGATCCCGGAGGCGAAGGGCTTCCCTCAGGCATGGCGGAAATCGGCGAAAAAGGCCGCGACGCGACGTGGATCCAGGTCCTGCCAGCGGGCCGGACTCCAGTGCGGCGTGCGGTCCTTGTCCACCAGCATGGCGCGCACTCCTTCGACGATCTCGCCCTTTTCGAACCAGCGTCTATCCAGGTGCAGCTCGAGGGCGAAGCACTGCTCCAGCGACAGCCCGCTGCCCTGGCGCAACAGCTCGAGGGCGGTGGCCACCGCCAGCGGCGAACGCTGATCCAGGACGGCCAGGGTTTCCCGGGCCCAGTCACGGTAGGCAGGGCGCTCTTCCTGGGCGAGGCCGGTACGCAGCTCCGTGACGGTCGCGGCCGCGAAGTGCTCGGCGATGGCCGGCCGCAGGTCGGTCAGCCGGGCCGTTTCCACCGGTGCTGTGGCGAATTCCTGGAGCAGGGCGGCCAGGTCGGTCGGGCCCCTGGCCGTGGCCTCTTCCAGGCGCTGCTGCAGGTCGTCGTTGGCCGCTTCAGGAATGAAGACATCGGCCAGACCCGCGGCCAAGGCATCGGCCGGGCCGATCTGCACCCCGGTCAGCCCCAGGTAGAACCCCAGGTGATCGGGCAGGCGCGGCAGGGAGTGACTGGCGCCGACGTCGGGGAAGTAGCCGATGGCGGTCTCCGGCATGGCCATGCGCGTACGCTCGCTGACGATCCGCAACCGCGCCGCCTGCACCAGGCCCATGCCGCCGCCCAGCACCAGGCCGTGGGCCAGCGCCAGCACCGGCTTGGGATAGCGGTGCAAGGCGAGGTCCAGGGCGTATTCCTCGGCGAAGAAGGTCTGGTGCAGGTCGTCGCCGCGCTGGTAACTCTCGTACAGCGCGCGGACGTCACCGCCGGCGCAGAAGGCCTTGGGGCCGTTGCCGCGCAGCACCACCACCCGCACGCTGGGGTCTTGCTCCCAGTCGCGCAGGGCGCCGTGCAGGCTGCGCACCATCTCCAGGTCCAGGGCATTGAGCCCGGCCGGGCGATTGAGGGTCAGGTAGCCGACCCCACCGCGTCTTTCCAGCAATACCTTGGCGTCGCTCATGCACCGTCCTCGTCCAGGTAGTCCTGGATGATGGCCGAGAAATCCAGTCCGCCGCCACCGGTCTGGCTGAACCTCTGGTAGAGCTGCTGCGCCACGGCGCCGAGGATCACCGGCTGGCGCACGGCGCGGGCAGCCTCGGTGGCCAGTCCCAGGTCCTTGAGCATCAGGTCGGCGGCAAAACCGCCTTGATAGCCGCGCGAGGCGGGGGCCTGGGGCAGGACGTCGGGGTAGGGGTTGTTCACCTCCGAGCTCCAGCAACGGCCGCTGCTGGTATTGATCACCCCGGCCAGGGTCTTGGCATCCATGCCCAGGCGGGTACCCAGCGCCATGGCCTCGGCCACCCCGATCATGGAAATGCCGAGCAGCAGGTTGTTGGCCACCTTGGCCACCTGGCCGTTGCCGCTGGCGCCGCAGTGCACCAGGTTGCGGCCCATGGCGGCCAATACCGGCTGGGCGCGCTCGAAGCCGGCCGCGCTGCCGCCGACCATGAAGGTGAGGGTGCCGGCCGCGGCGCCGCCGGTGCCGCCCGAGACCGGTGCGTCCAGCAACTCCAGCCCGCGCTCGGCGGCAGCCGTGGCCACGGCGCGGGCGCTGAGCGGGTCGATGGTGGAGGAGTCGATCAGCAGGGTGCCCGGCCGGGCGTGGGCGATCAGGCCGTCCTCGCCCAGATAGACCGTCTTCACATGAGTGGCCGCGGGCAGCATGGTGATGATCACCTCGGCACCCCCGTCCGCCACCGCGGCAGGGGAGGCGGCCACTTCGGCGCCCTCGGCCTGCAGCGCAGTCAGGGCGACGGCGGACACGTCGTAGACGGTCAGCCGATGGCCGGCCTTGAGCAGGTTGCGGGCCATGGGCGCGCCCATGTTGCCCAGTCCCAGAAATCCCAGATGCATGCTGGCGTCTCCCTTATTTGAGGGTGATGGTGGTGTTCACGGCGCCGCCTACGTCCTGTTCGTCCGGCCAACGCGTGGTGATGGTCTTGGTCTGGGTATAGAAGAGCACCGCCTGCTTGCCGTAAGGCCCCAGGTCGCCCAGCTTGGACGCGCGCGACCCGCTGAAGGAGAACAGCGGTACCGGTACCGGGATGGGCACGTTGATACCCACCTGGCCGACGTCGATGTCTTCCTGGAAACGCCGCGCCGCCGCGCCGGAGCGGGTGAAGAGGGCGACGCCGTTGCCATTGGGATTGGCGTTGATCAGGGCGATGGCCTCGTCGAGGGTCGCCGCCTGCATCACGCAGAGCACCGGGCCGAACAGCTCTTCGCGGTACAGGGTCATCTCAGGCGTCACCCCGGAGAACAGCGTCGGGCCGACGAAGTTGCCCTGCTCGTAGCGATCGACCTGGACGTTACGGCCATCCAGCTCCAGCGTTGCCCCTTCACTCACTCCGCGCTCGATCAGCCCACTGACCCGGTCCAGTGCCTGGCAGGAGATCAGCGGGCCGACGTCGGTGCCCGTCTCGTGACCAGCGCCGACCTTGAGGCTGCGGGCCTTGGCCACCAGGTCCGGCACCCAGCTGTTGGCTTCACCCACCAGCACCACCACCGAGACCGCCATACAGCGTTGGCCAGCCGCGCCGAAGGCGGCGCCCGCCAGGTTGGCCAGGGTCTGCTCGCGCGGCGCATCGGGCATGACCACCGCATGGTTCTTGGCGCCCATCATGCATTGGACGCGCTTGCCGGCCTCGCTGGCGCGGCGATAGACATGGGTGCCGACGCGGGTGGAACCGACGAAGGACAGCGCCTTGATGTCCGGGTGATCGCACAGGGCGTCCACCACCGCCGGGCCGCCGTGCACCACGTTGAGCACTCCGGGCGGTACCCCGGCTTCCAGCGCCAGCTCGGCCAGGCGCATGGTCACCAAGGGATCCTGCTCCGAGGGCTTGAGCACGAAGGTATTGCCACAGGCGATGGCCATGGGAAACATCCACAGCGGGATCATCGCCGGGAAGTTGAAGGGGGTAATGCCGGCGCAGACGCCCAGGGGTTGCAGCAGGGTGTAGGTGTCCACCCCGCAGGCGACATTGTTGGCCAGCTCGCCCAGTTGCAGGTTGCCGATGCCCGCCGCGTGCTCCACCACCTCCAGGCCACGGAAGACATCGCCCTCGGCATCCGCCAGGGTCTTGCCCTGCTCGGCGGTGAGCAGCGCGGCCAGTTCGCCCATGTGCTCGCGAATCAGCTGCTGATAGCGCAGGAAGATGCGCGCCCGGGCACCGATGGGGGTCTTGCGCCAGCTGGCGAAGGCCGTCTTGGCGCTGGCTACGGCGCGCTGCACTTCCTCGGCGGTGGCGAAGGGCACCCGCGCCAGGACTTCCTGGGTCGCCGGGTTGATGACGTCGCGGCTCTCGCTGCTGGTGGAGGTGACGAACTGGCCGTCGATCAGCAGTGGCACGTTGCGAATGGCAGTCTGGGTCATGACAGGGATTCCTGGGCAGTGGGAGCGGAAACGGAGGCTGGGAGGTCGGCGAAGTCCTCTTCGGCGTAGTCGTGGGTATCGCCTGCACCCTGGGCACGGCGCTGTGCCTCACCCAGGCGCAACTCGATGCGGCGGATCTTGCCGGATAGCGTCTTGGGCAGTTCGCTGACGAATTGCAGGCGGCGTACCCGCTTGTAGGGCGAAAGGCAGTTGCGCGCGAAGCCGAGCAACTCTCGTGCAAGCGCAGGTGAAGGCGGGTGCCCGGCGGCGAGGATGACGAAGGCTTTGGGTACATTGAGGCGCAGGGGATCGGGGCTGGGGACCACGGCGACCTCCATCACCGCCGGATGCTCGATCAGGGCGCTTTCCAGCTCGAAGGGGCTGATGCGGTAGTCCGATGACTTGAAGACGTCATCGGCGCGCCCGACGAAGGTGATGTAGCCATCGGCGTCGCGAACTGCGGTATCGCCGGTGCGGTAATGGCCGTCGCGCATCACCTCGGCGGTCTTCTCCGGGCTGTCCTCGTAGCCGAGCATGAGCCCGGCGGGTCTTGGCTGCAGCGCCAGGGCCACCTCGCCGTCCTCGCCTGGCTGGCCATCGGCGTCCAGCAACTGCACCTGGCAGCCCGGCAACGGCCGGCCCATGGAGCCCGGCTTGAGCGGCTGGCCCGGCGTATTGCCCACCAGCGCCGTGGTCTCCGACTGGCCGAAGCCGTCTCTGAGGGGCAGCCCCCAGGCGGCCTGCAGGCTGTCGATGATCTCCGGATTGAGCGGCTCGCCCGCGCCGACCAGTTCGCGCAGGTTGAGACGGTCGCGATAGGCTGCCAGGTCCTCCTGGATCAGCATGCGCCACACCGTGGGCGGCGCGCAGAGGCTGGTGACCGGATAGCTCGACAGTACCTCCAGCAGCGCCTGGGGCTTGAAGCGCGGCACATCGTGGATGAAGACGCAGGCGCCGGCGTTCCAGGGCGCGAAGACGCAACTCCAGGCGTGCTTGGCCCAGCCGGGAGAGGAAATATTGAGGTGCACGTCGCCCGGCTGCAGGCCGATCCAGTAGAGGGTTGACAGGTGCCCGATGGGATAGCTGCTATGGCTGTGCAGCACCAGCTTCGGCCGCGAGGTGGTCCCCGAGGTGAAATAGAGCAGCAGTGGATCCTCGGCCCGGGTCGGCTCGTTGGGAAGGAAGTCGCTGGCGCAGTCGGCCGGGGCATAGGGATGCCAACCGGCGACGGGCGCGCCAACGCAGATCCGGGTCAGGGCAGGGTCCATACTGGCGCAGCGCGCCGTATGGACGCTGCCCACCACCAGATGGGCGATGCGACCCCGCTGCACCCGGTCCTGCAGATCGGCATCGCTCAGCAGGGTAGTGGCGGGTACCACCACGGCGCCCAGCTTGAAGGCGCCCAGCAGGGTTTCCCAGAGTGCCACCTCGTTGCCCAGCATCACCAGGATGCGGTCGCCGCGGCGCACCCCCTGGGCGAGCAGGAAGTTGGCCGTACGATTGGACGCCAGGCTCAGTTCGGCGAAGCTGTAGCGCTCTTCCCGGCCTTCGGCGTCCAATCGCCAGAGCGCCGGGCCGGGATTCTCCTCGGCCAGGTGATCGAAGTGGTCGAGCGCCCAGTTGAAGTACTCCAACTGCGGCCAGCGAAAATCGCGGACGGCGGTGGCGTAGTCGGTGCGATGGCGCAGCAGTAAGTCGCGCGCTTGGCGAAAGGCAGCGGCGGCCGTCATGACCGATGCCCCGCGGCGGTCGAGGCGGGGAGGGGGTGACGAAATCCGGCGGAGCGCCCGGACGGAGCCTGAGGATGGGTCATGGGTGCCTGCTCTCTTTATTGTTGTTGGCTATCAGCGGTCCGCGCCGTGACCTCTCGTGGCGCGTCCTGGTAGGCAGTATAGTTCTGGCAAAAGTCTCCTGGCTTCCGGCAAAAACGCCCAACCGATATGCAAAAATCCAATAGTTCGGCAGCGCGTCTCGACTGGGACGACCTCAGGTTCTTCCTTGAGGTCGCCCGCACCCAGAAGGCCAGCGGCGCCGCCCGGCGGCTGGGCGTCGACTACACCACGGTGTCCCGGCGAATCGCCGCGCTGGAGAAGGCCCTGGGGGCGCTGCTGTTCGAGAAGTCGCGCAGCACCGGCTTCAGTCTGACCATGGAAGGGCAGCGCCTGCTGGTGCACGCCGAAACCCTGGAGAGCACCCTGCAGACCGCCTGCGAGCAGATTTCGGATACCCGCCTGGCGCCTTCCGGCCAGGTGCGCATCGGTGCCACCGAAGGCTTCGGCAGCTATTTCATCGCGCCCCAGTTGAGCTTCTTCCAGGACCGCTATCCGGGCATCACCCTGGAGGTGCTGCCGGTCCCGCACTTCGTCAACCTGTCGCGCCGCGAAGCCGATATCGCCATCACCCTGGAGCGTCCGGAGCGCGGCCCCTACGTCTGCCGCAAGCTGTGCGACTACCGCCTGCGCCTCTATGCCACCGCGGACTACCTGGCGACCCATCCGCCCATCGCCGAACTCGCGGACCTGCAGCGCCACAGCTTCATCACCTACGTCGACGATCTCGCCTTCAGCCCGGAGCTGCTTTACCTGGAGCGCATCCTGCCTGAGGCCAGCAGCGGTCTGCGCAGCACCAGCGTGATCGCCCAATACCAGGCCGCGCTCCGCGGCCACGCCCTGGCGATCCTGCCGTGTTTCGTCGCCGAGCCCGATCCCCGCCTGGTGGCGCTGCTGCCGGAACAGATCCAGATCACCCGGCACTTCTGGCTCTATTACCGCGAAGACCTGCGCCGCCTGCGCCGCGTCACCCTGGTCACCGACTACCTGCGCGCCTGCACCGACGCCAATCGGGAGTTCCTGCTCGGCGAAACCCGCACGCCGAGCTGGGGCTGGCCGGAGAGTTGACGGCCGTCACCGACCGGTCGGGCACCCCTGAACCACGCTGGGGTCTCAGAGCTGTCGGTCGTCCGTCGACGGCCTCCAGTGAACAGATGGGAACGGCAATGGAACGATATCAGGCATTGAGTCAGGCGCTGAGCAAGGCAGCCGAACGTGAGGAAGCCTACTGGCAGGAACTGGAGCGCCGCCTGCATGAATTGCCGGATTGCTTCACCCGCTATTTGGGGCTCACCCCCGCGGACCAGGTGGACGCCGGCCTGGGGCTGGAAAAGCGCGTCGATGGCAACATCGTGCGCGAGCTGGAAGTCTATGCCCGCTATGACCTCACGGTGATCGTCGATGACCTGGCTGGCAATCCCCAGACCTTCGCCATCGGGCTGTCCTTCTTCTATACCAATGAGCATTTCGTGCTGAAGGAGCGCGAGGGCGAATTTTCCGTCGCCCTCGAACCCCATGACGATCCCGATCGCTTCTGGGATGAAGGCTGCCGCGAGATCTACGATTCCCTCGCGCGCCGCATCCGCAGCAAGACGCTGCCCGCCATCGACTAACGCGGGCAGTCCGGGGTGGGGTGACCCCGTCAGACGGGGGTCACCAGGGTGCCGCTGGCGAAATAGCCTTCGACATTGGCCAGTACCAGGTCAGCCATGGCCTGGCGGGTCTCCCGGGTACCGCTGCCGAGGTGCGGGGTGAGGACCACGTTGTCCATTGCCAGCAGTGCCGCGGGAACCGCCGGTTCCTCGGCGAAGACATCCAGGCCGGCACCACCCAGGGCGCCGCTCCGCAAGGCGTCCACCAAGGCCGGCTCGTCGACCACGCTGCCCCGGGCGATATTGATGAGATAGCCCTGCGGACCGAGCGCCGCGAGGATCCGGCCATCCACCAGGCCGTCGGTGGCCGGGCCGCCGGGGAGCGACAGCACCAGGAAGTCCGCGGTCCTGGCCAGGGCCTCGAGGTCGGCTTCGTAGCGGTAGGGCACCCCGGGCTGCGGCTGACGCCCGTGGTAGGCCACCGTCATGCCGAAGGCCGTCACCCGGTGGGCGATGGCCTTGCCGATGTTGCCTAGGCCGACGATGCCGCAGGTCTTGCCGGCCAGGCGCGAGGTCAGCGGAAACTTGCCCTGGCGCCAGTCACCGCGGCGCACGAATCTATCCGCGGCGCTGATGCCCCTGGCCACGTCGATCAGCAGGGCGAAGGCGGTATCGGCCACGCAGTCGTCGAGCACGCCTGGGGTGTTGCTGACCACCACGCCCAGGTCCCGCGCGGCGGCGAGGTCGATGCTGTCGTAGCCCACGCCAAAGCTGAACACGGCCTTGAGGCCGGGGAGGGCGCTCATCAGGTCACGGGTCGCCCCATGCACGCCCGAGGTCACCAGGCCCATGACGTCCGCGCCGCGCTCGGCCAGCAGCGTGGCGCGCTCGGGCGCCTCCCACAGGCGCAGGACGTCGTAATGCGCGGCCAGGGCCTCCTGCAGCGCCGGCAACAGGGGACCCACTTGCAACAAGACGGGGCGGTGATGCTGTTCGGACATTTCTAGACTCCTTGAGCAGGAGGGGCGCAAGTGTCGCCCCTCGCGGTGATGGATCCTCAGCCCAGCAGCTGCATGCCCAGCTGGATGGCGACCCAGATCGCCAGCAGCGTGGCGAAGCCGAGCGCCAGGTTCTCGAACCAGTTGTTGCGGTATTCGTCGCCCAGCAGCGACTTCTGGTTGGACATGATCAGCAGCCCCAGGGAAATCACCGGCAGGCCGACGATGTTCAGCGCGTTGACCCCGATGGTCAGGGTCACGAAGTCGGGCATGCCCGGCAGCGACCACACCAGCGGGGTCACCAGGATGAAGAGCATGAACCACTTGTGCAGCGGATCCTTGTGGAAGGTCTTGCCATAGCGTTCGCGCCGCTCCGGGCGGATGTGCTGCAGGGCATCGGTGATCAGCATGGGGAAGGCGGTGGTCTTGCCCACCACGCTGGCGAACAGGGTGGCGAACACCCCGGTGAAGAAGATCAGCCAGCCCCCCGCTCCGAAGAACAGTTCCAGCGCCGCGCCCAGGTCGTTCAGGGTATTCACCTGCAAGCCGTTGGGCCTGAGGATTTCCACCCCGACCACCCAGATGGCCAGGTTGATGACGATGCCGACGACCACCGCGAAGAGCAGGTCGTTGCGCTGGATGCGCTTGTGCTCCGGGCCGGTCCAGCCCTTTTCCTTCATCACATAGGGATGCACGAAATTGGCGATGGAGCCGGCCACGGCGCCGATCACCGACACCGCCACCAGCAGGGCACCGTGTACCCCTTCGTCCGGCGGGATGCTGAAGCCGATGGTGCCGCGCAGGATGCCGCCCAGGTCCGGGCCCGACATCAGCGCCAGGGTGATGAAGGCCAGCGTCATGATCGCCAACAACCCCTTCATCACCCCTTCGATCAGCCCGTAGAAATTGCGCCCCACCAGCAGCCAGACCGCGATCACCACGGCCACCGAGCAGAGCAGCGGCTGGTCGAGGTGCAGCAGGGTGGCGAGGGCCTCGCCGGCGCCCTTGAGCATATAGGCATTGGTCAGGTGCCCCATGATCAGCGCGTAGCCGAGCATGAACCAGGCGAACAGCGGATGCAGCTGGGCGTAGCCTTCGAGGATCGACATGCCGCGGTTATTGCACAGCTGGAAACGGGCAATGATGTTGACGATGAGAAAGCGCAGCAGCAGGGAGACCGCCAGCACCCACATCATGGCGTAGCCGTAGTTGGCCCCGGCCACCGAGGAGGTGATGAGGTCGCCGGCGCCCAGCCAGGACAGCACCGCGATGATGCCGGGACCGAGCAGCTTGGCCATCCGGCGCAGGCCCGAACGGGTTTCGCGGGCGGCGGGTACGGGTTTTTCGACGGAACTGGAACGCTCCATGGGGCCACTCTCCTAACGATTGTTGTTGTTGTGCATGAAGGCCGCTGGCCTTGTCGTTAGCTTGCGCTTTCAGGGTTTAGCACTACATATGACGTCGTACAACATATGGCGGGCAACAAAATGTTGCCTTTGGTCAGGAGGGGCGAGCGCGCGTCGGCGGCCGCCGTATGCACCGCTAGTTCGTGCCAGGTGACTTCGCTTGAGACTCTCTCTAGAATGGTTGCCCTTGATTCTGGGGGGTCGGGTTGCCGGCCCGTTCTTGTGCCACGAGGAATATCCATGCAAGTTTCCGTTGAAAACACCTCTGCTCTCGAGCGTCGCATGACCATTGGCGTGCCGGCCGAGCGTATCGAAACCGAAGTGAACAAGCGTCTGCAGCAGACTGCACGGCGTGCCAAGGTTCCCGGTTTCCGCCCGGGCAAGGTACCCATGAGCGTCATCCGCCAGCGCTACGAAGCCTCGGCTCGTCAGGAAGCCTTGGGTGATCTCATTCAGGAAACCTTCTACGAAGCCGTCGTCGAGCAGAAGCTCAACCCGGCCGGTGCACCCGCCGTCGAACCCAAGGTGTTCGAAAAGGGCAAGGATCTGGAATACGTCGCCACCTTCGAAGTCTTCCCCGAGTTCGAAGTCAAGGGCCTGGATGGCATCGAGATCGAGCGCCAGGACTCCAGTGTCGAAGACGCCGACATCGACAAGATGCTCGACGTGCTGCGCAAGCAGGGCACCCGCTACGAAGCGGTCGACCGCGCTGCTGCCACTGACGACCAGGTCACTATCGACTTCGTCGGCACCCAGGACGGCGAAGCCTTCGCTGGTGGCTCCGCCGAAGGCACCAAGCTGGTGCTGGGCTCCGGCCGCATGATCCCCGGTTTCGAAGACGGCCTGGTCGGCGCCAAGGCCGGTGACGAGCGCGTGCTCGACCTGACCTTCCCCGAGGATTACCAGAACCTGGATCTGGCCGGCAAGGCCGCCCAGTTCAAGGTCACCGTCAAGGAAGTGGCCGCCCCCGAGCTGCCCGAGCTGAACGAAGCCTTCTTCAAGCAGTTCGGCGTGGAAGAGACCACCGTCGAGGGTTTCCGCACCGAAGTGCGCAAGAACATGGAGCGCGAGCTGCGCCAGGCTCTGAAGACCAAGGTCAAGAACCAGGTCATGGACGGTCTGCTGGCCGCCAACCAGATCGACGTGCCGGCCGCCCTGATCAGCAACGAAGTGGATCGCCTGCGCGTCCAGGCCGTCCAGCAGTTCGGTGGCAACATCCAGCCCGACCAGCTGCCGGCCGAGCTGTTCACCGAGCAGGCCAAGCGCCGCGTGCTGCTGGGCCTGATTATCGCCGAGATGGTCAAGCAGTTTGAGCTCAAGCCCGATGACGCCCGCGTTCGCGAGCTGATCGAGGAAATGGCGGCGGCCTACCAGGAGCCCGAGCAGGTAGTGAAGTGGTACTACCAGAACGAGCAGCAGCTGAACGAAGTGCGTTCGGTTGTACTGGAAGAACAAGTCGTGGATACTGTCCTCAAGCAGGCAAAAGTCACCGACAAGCAGGTCTCCTACGAGGACGCGGTCAAACCGGCCGAGGCTCCGCAAGCAGCCTGATCTGCCTCAAGTTGCTCGTTCACCTAAGCCAGCCTCGTGCTGGCTTAAGTGTTTTTGACAGGTCATCCAGATAGGGAGCTAGTGCAGGACATGTCCCGCAATTCTTACATGCAATCCATGCCCGATATTCAAGCCGCTGGCGGTCTGGTACCCATGGTGGTGGAGCAATCCGCCCGGGGTGAGCGCGCTTACGACATCTACTCCCGGCTGCTGAAGGAGCGGGTCATCTTCCTGGTCGGCCAGGTCGAGGACTACATGGCCAACCTGGTCGTCGCCCAGCTGCTGTTCCTGGAGGCCGAGAATCCCGACAAGGACATCCACCTCTATATCAACAGCCCGGGTGGCTCGGTGACCGCTGGCATGTCGATCTACGACACCATGCAGTTCATCAAGCCCGACGTGTCCACCATCTGCATCGGCCAGGCCTGCAGCATGGGCGCCCTGCTGCTGGCCGGCGGTGCGGCCGAGAAGCGCTTCTGCCTGCCGCATTCGCGGATGATGATTCACCAGCCGCTGGGTGGGTTCCAGGGTCAGGCCTCGGACATCGAAATTCACGCCCGTGAAATTTTGACCATCCGCGAGCGTCTGAATAAGGTGCTGGCGCATCACACCGGCCAGCCCATGGACGTAATCGCCCGCGACACCGACCGTGACAACTTCATGAGTGGCCCCGAAGCCGTTGCCTACGGCCTGATCGACAAGGTCCTCGAGAAGCGCAACATCCCCGCCTGACCCCGCCTCGACCACCCGCCCAGACGCCGGTCGTTTGGGCAGGTAGGCTTGAAAAACCGTGCAATTGGCTCCATCTTGTTGATGTAAGCACATTCCATTGGATCGATCGAATGACAGATACGCGCAATAGCGACGATAACGGCAAGCTGCTTTACTGCTCCTTCTGCGGCAAGAGTCAGCACGAAGTACGTAAATTGATCGCTGGACCCTCCGTCTTCATCTGCGACGAATGCGTCGACCTGTGCAATGACATCATCCGCGAGGAAGTCCAGGAAGCTCAGGCCGAGAGCAATGCGCACAAGCTGCCCGCGCCGAAGGAAATCAGCGGCATCCTCGACCAGTACGTCATTGGTCAGCAGCGTGCCAAGCGTGTCCTCGCCGTTGCCGTCTACAACCACTACAAGCGTCTTAACCAGCGCGAGAAGAAAGACGACGTCGAGCTGGGCAAGAGCAACATCCTGCTGATCGGTCCGACTGGCTCGGGCAAGACGCTGCTCGCGGAAACCTTGGCGCGCCTGCTCAACGTACCCTTCACCATCGCGGATGCCACCACCCTGACCGAAGCCGGTTACGTGGGTGAAGACGTCGAGAACATTATTCAGAAGCTGTTGCAGAAGTGCGACTACGATGTGGAAAAGGCCCAGATGGGTATCGTCTACATCGACGAGATCGACAAGATCTCGCGCAAGTCCGACAACCCCTCCATTACCCGTGATGTCTCGGGCGAGGGTGTGCAGCAGGCATTGCTGAAGCTGATCGAAGGCACCGTAGCATCGGTACCGCCCCAGGGTGGTCGCAAGCATCCCCAGCAGGAATTCCTCCAGGTGGATACGCGCAACATCCTGTTCATCTGCGGTGGCGCCTTCGCCGGCCTGGAAAAGGTCATCCAGAACCGTTCCACCAAGGGCGGCGGCATCGGCTTCAACGCCGAGGTGCGCAGCCAGGAGCTGGGCAAGAAGATCGGTGAATCGCTGCGCGATGCCGAGCCCGAGGATCTGGTGAAGTTCGGGCTGATCCCCGAGTTCGTCGGTCGTCTGCCGGTCATCGCGACCCTGGACGAACTGGACGAGCCGGCGCTGATGCAGATCCTGACCGAGCCGAAGAACGCCCTGACCAAGCAGTACGCCAAGCTGTTCGAGATGGAAGACGTGGACCTGGAATTCCGTCCCGATGCGCTCAAGGCGGTCGCCCGCAAGGCGCTGGAGCGCAAGACCGGGGCCCGGGGCCTGAGATCCATCCTCGAAGGCATCCTGCTGGAGACGATGTACGAGATCCCTTCGCAGAAGGACGTGAGCAAGGTGGTCATCGACGAGAGCGTCATCGATGGCAGTTCCCAGCCGCTGCTCATCTACGAGAACAGCGAGCCCGCCAAGGCGGCGCCGGACGCGTGACAAAAGGGGCTTCGGCCCCTTTTTCAATTCAGCGACGGTTGTATTTTGCGGCGGCCAACCTCATGTTAGAGAAAACCGAGGCCTTAACCGCATCTGCGGCCGATTATTTGCCGAGACCCGTATCCCATGACTACGACGATAGAACTTCCCCTGCTGCCCCTACGTGACGTAGTGGTCTATCCCCACATGGTCATCCCATTGTTCGTCGGAAGGGAAAAGTCCGTCGAGGCCCTCGAGGCTGCCATGGCTGGCGACAAGCAGATCCTGCTGGTCGCGCAGAAGAATCCCGGCGATGACGACCCCGCCGCGGACGACATGTATCACATGGGTACGGTCGCGACCGTTCTGCAACTGCTCAAGCTGCCCGATGGCACCGTCAAGGTACTGGTCGAGGGCGAGCAGCGTGGTCGCATCGAATCCTTCGTCGAGAACCAGGCCTATGCCCGCGCCCTGGTGACCCTGATCGATGATAGCGAAGCCCCGGATCGTGAATCCGAGGTCTTCTCGCGCAGCCTGATGAGCCAGTTCGAGCAGTACGTGCAGCTGGGCAAGAAGGTGCCGGCCGAGGTGCTGTCCTCGCTCAACAGCATCGAGGATCCCAGCCGCCTGGTCGATACCATGGCCGCCCACATGGCGCTCAAGATCGAACAGAAGCAGGAAATCCTCGAGATCACCGAACTCGGCGCCCGCGTCGAGCACGTGCTGGCGCTACTGGATGCGGAAATCGACCTCCTGCAGGTGGAAAAGCGCATCCGTGGCCGCGTCAAGAAGCAGATGGAGCGCAGCCAGCGCGAGTACTACCTGAACGAACAGATGAAGGCCATCCAGAAAGAGCTGGGTGACATCGACGAAGGCCACAACGAGGTCGATGACCTCAAGCGCCGCATCGAGGCCGCCGGTCTGCCCAAGGATGCCCTGACCAAGGCCAATGCCGAGCTGAACAAGCTCAAGCAGATGTCGCCGATGTCGGCCGAGGCCACCGTGGTGCGCTCCTACATCGACTGGCTGGTGAACGTGCCGTGGCAAGCCGAGAGCAAGGTGCGTTTGGACCTAGGTCGTGCTGAGGAGGTCCTGGACAAGGACCACTACGGGCTCGAAGAGGTCAAAGAACGCATCCTCGAATACCTCGCCGTGCAGAAGCGGGTAAAGAAGGTTCGCGGGCCGGTGCTGTGCCTGGTCGGTCCGCCCGGGGTGGGCAAGACCTCCCTGGCCGAGTCCATCGCTCGCTCCACCGGGCGCAAGTTCGTGCGCATGGCCCTGGGCGGCGTGCGTGACGAAGCCGAGATCCGTGGTCACCGTCGGACCTACATCGGCTCCATGCCGGGTCGCCTGATCCAGAAGATGACCAAGGTCGGGGTGCGCAATCCGCTGTTCCTGCTCGATGAAATCGACAAGATGGGCAACGACATGCGGGGCGATCCCGCGTCCGCGCTGCTCGAGGTGCTCGATCCGGAACAGAACCACACTTTCAACGACCATTACCTCGAGGTGGATTACGACCTCTCCGATGTGATGTTCGTCTGCACCGCCAACTCCATGAACATTCCGGCGCCGCTGCTGGACCGCATGGAGGTCATCCGCCTGCCCGGTTACACCGAGGCCGAGAAGGTCAACATCGCTACCCGCTACCTGATTCCCAAGCAGGTGAAGGCCAATGGCCTGAAGAAGGGCGAGGTGGAATTCGACGAAGCCGCGCTGTGCGACATCATCCGCTACTACACCCGCGAAGCGGGCGTACGGAGCCTGGAGCGCCAGGTGGCCAAGGTCTGCCGCAAGGTGGTCAAGGAGCATGCCCTGAGCAAGGAGCGGACCGCCAGCGTCACGGTGGACACCCTCGAGCACTGGCTGGGCGTGCGCAAGTTCCGCTACGGCCTGGCCGAGCAGCAGGACCAGATCGGTCAGGTGACCGGCCTGGCCTGGACCCAAGTGGGTGGCGAACTGCTGACCATCGAGTCCGTCGTGGTGCCCGGCAAGGGCCAGATGATCAAGACCGGCTCCCTGGGCGACGTCATGGCCGAGTCCATCACCGCGGCACTGACCGTGGTCCGCAGCCGTGGTCGCAGCCTGGGTATCCCCAAGGACTTCCATGAGAAGCACGACATCCACATCCACGTTCCCGAGGGCGCCACGCCCAAGGACGGCCCGAGCGCCGGTATCGGCATGTGCACGGCGCTGGTCTCGGCCGCGACCCGCATCCCGGTGCGGGCCGACGTGGCCATGACCGGCGAGATCACCCTGCGCGGTCAGGTGCTGGCCATCGGTGGCCTCAAGGAAAAGCTGCTGGCAGCCCACCGTGGCGGCATCCGTACCGTGATCATTCCGGAGGAAAACGTCCGGGATCTGCGGGACATTCCGGACAACATCAAGGCCGACTTGCAGATCAAGCCGGTCAAATGGATTGACGAGGTCTTGGAGGTTGCGCTGCAATACACGCCGGAGCCGCTTCCGGATGATGGTCCGGAGCTCGTCAGCAAGGACGAGAAGCGGGATCAGGAGGGCAAGGAGCGCGTCAGTACCCACTGACGACGCCCCTGGGCTTGATGGGCGGGTCACCGGAGTAGGTTGCCGGTACCCGCCATCCTGCTGGATGCAAGGTCCTTGATTGACGAAAAGGCGCATCTCGAGATGCGCCTTTTCGCTATTTGCTATTCGACGAATTCGCCATGGCCGGTCCGGCCACAGCTCGTGGGGGGAACATGCTACAAAACATCAGGGACCGTTCGCAGGGATGGATTGCCAAAGTCATCATCGGATTCATCATCCTGCTGATGGCACTGACCGGCTTCGAAGCGATCATCCGCGCGACGGGTCACCAGGGTGCGGTAGCCCTGGTCAATGGAGAGGAGATCAAGCAGACGGAGCTGGCCCAGGCCGTGGAAATGCAGCGTCGACAGCTGCAGCAACAGCTGGGACAGGGCTTCGATCCTTCCACGCTGGATGACCGCCTGCTGCGCGAATCGGCGCTCAAGGCGCTGATCGACAAGCAGCTCATCCTGCAGAGCGCCAAGGCGGATCGCTTCGCCTTTTCCGAGCAGGCGCTCGACCAACTGATCCTCAATACCCCCGAATTCCAGACCGAAGGGCGTTTCGATCCCCAGCGCTTCGATCAGGCCGTTCGCCAGATGAACTACAACCGCCTGCAGTTCCGCGATCTGCTGCGGGACGAGATGCTGATCGGCCAGCTGCGTGCCGGTATCGTCGGCAGCAACTTCGTCACCGATGCCGACATCGAGGCCTTCGCTGCACTCGAGCGGCAGACCCGTGACTTCGCCATGCGTACCGTCAAGGCGTCGCCGGCTGGCATCACGCCGACCCAGGAGGAGATCCAGGCCTACTACGACAGCCACAAGAACGCCTTCATGACCCCCGAGCAGGTGGTCATCGATTACGTCGAGCTGAAGAAGGATGCCTTCCTGGCCAAGGCCAAGGTCGACGAAAGCCGCCTGCAGGCCGCCTACAAGTCCGAGATCGCCAACCTGTCGGAGCAGCGTGACGCGGCGCATATCCTCATCGAGGTCAACGACAAGCAGAACGACGATCAGGCCAAGGCCAAGATCCAGCAGATTCAGGAGCGCCTGAGCAAGGGTGAAGACTTCGCCAAGCTCGCCAAGGAATTCTCCCAGGACCCGGGTTCGGCAGCCAATGGCGGTGACCTCGGCTTCGCCGGTCGCGGTGTCTATGATCCGGCGTTCGAAGAGGCGCTGTATGCCCTGGCGCCGCAGCAGGTGTCCGCACCGGTGCGTACCAGCTTCGGCTGGCACCTGATCAAGCTGCAGGGCGTCCAGGCTCCCGAGGTGCCCACCCTGGCCAGCGTGCGTCCGCGCCTGGAGCAGCAGCTCAAAGCGGAAGATGCCGATCGCCTGTTCGTGGAAGCGGGTCGCAAGCTGGAAAGCTCGGCCTATGAAGCCTCCGACCTGAGCCAGCCGGCCCAGGAGCAGGGTCTGCAGGTCAAGACCAGCGCGCCCTTCGGTCGCGAAGGGGGCGAAGGCCTCACCGCCAATCGCCAGGTGATAGAAGCCGCCTTCAGCGAGGACGTGCTGCGCAACGGCGCCAACAGCGCCGCCCTGCAACTGGATCCGGAAACCCTGGTGGTGATCCGCGACAAGGAGCACCGTACGCCCCAGTTGCAACCCCTGGATGCAGTCAGGAACGAGATCGTCACGCGCCTGACCCAGGAAAAGGCCGCAGCCGTGGCCAAGCAGGCTGGTGAAGGGCAACTCAAGACCCTGCGCGACGGTGGCAAGGCCGCGGCAGGCGACTGGCGCACCATCGAGGCTGCCACCCGCAACCAGGAGGGCGTCGATCCCCAGGTGTTGCAGGCGGTGTTCCGCATGGCCAAGCCGGAAGGTGACAAGCCGTCCTTTGCAGGGATCAGCCTGCAGAACGGTGACTTCGTCCTGCTGCGCCTGCAAGGCGTAGGGGTACCCAAGGAAGCCCTGAGTGCCGAGGACAAGGCCCTGTATCGCCGCTACCTGGCGTCGCGTGCCGGACAGGTAGACTTCGCGGCCTATCGCCGGGCCCTGGATGCCAAGGCCGAGATCAAGCATCTCTGATACGAAAAAAGCCCGGGAAACCGGGCTTTTTCTTGGGCGGAGCTAAGCGGTCTATGCCGTGCCAGCGCTGCCTTGATCGACGCCGGGCAGCGCTGGCCGCGTCCTACTGGACCAGGTCCTGTTCGTCGAACAGGCCATCGAACAGCATCGTCGAGAGATAGCGTTCGCCAGAATCCGGCAGGATGACCACGATGGTCTTGCCCTGCATTTCCGGCGTTTCCGCCAGCCTGACCGCCGCGGCCATGGCGGCCCCGCAGGAGATGCCGCAGAGGATGCCTTCCTCGCGCATCAGTCGCTGGGCCATCAGCTTGGCCTGCTCATCGCTGACCTGCTCGACGCGGTCGACCATCGCCAGGTCCAGGTTGCGCGGAACGAAACCCGCGCCTATGCCCTGGATCTTGTGCGGGCTGGGCTTCACCTCGGCGCCGGCGAGGGTCTGGCTGATCACCGGCGAGGTTTCCGGTTCCACCGCGACCGACAGGATCGGCTTGCCCTTGGTGTTCTTGATGAAGCGCGAGATGCCGGTGAGGGTGCCCCCGGTGCCGACACCGGCTACCAGGACGTCGATGGCGCCGTCGGTGTCGTTCCAGATCTCGGGTCCGGTGGTCTTTTCATGGATGGCCGGGTTGGCGGGATTGTCGAACTGCTGCGGCATGAAGTAGCGCCCCGGCTCGCTCTCGGCGATCTCCCGGGCCTTCTCGATGGCGCCCTTCATGCCCTTGGCCGGTTCGGTGAGCACCAGCTCCGCACCCAGCGCCTTGAGCACCTTGCGGCGTTCCAGGCTCATGGAGGCGGGCATGGTCAGCACCAGACGATAGCCACGGGCGGCGGCGACATAGGCGAGGCCGATGCCGGTATTGCCCGAGGTGGGTTCGACCAGGCTCATGCCGGGCTTGAGCAGCCCCTTGGCCTCGGCGTCCCAGATCAGGTTGGCGCCGATGCGGCACTTGACCGAATAACCCGGGTTACGCCCCTCGATCTTGGCGAGCAGGGTTACGCCCTTGGGACCGAGGCGATTGATGTAGACCAGCGGCGTATTGCCGATGGACTGGGCGTTGTCAGCGAAGATGCGGCTCATGGGGATCCCTGTACGGCGCGGAAAACTCGCAGCCTAGGCCTTGCGTCCAGTGGCGTCCAGCCCGGTCGCGGCGTGCTATCGTCTGGAGAAACAGGCGTTGAGGATCGACGATGGCTTTTCAGGGTACCGAGCGTTACGTGGCCACGGCGGAGCTCAGCCTGGCGGTCAATGCGGCCATCCAGCTGGGGCGTCCGCTGCTGGTGAAGGGTGAGCCGGGCACCGGCAAGACGCTGCTGGCCGAACAGGTGGCCCAGAGCCAGGGGGCACGCCTCATCACCTGGCACGTCAAGTCCACCACCAAGGCGCAGCAGGGGCTCTATGAGTACGACGCCGTGAGTCGCCTGCGCGATTCCCAGCTGGGCGATCCCCGGGTGCAGGACGTGGCTAACTACATCAAGCCGGGCAAACTGTGGGATGCCTTCACCGCCGAGGATCCGGTGGTACTGCTGATCGACGAGATCGACAAGGCCGATATCGAGTTTCCCAACGACCTGCTGCTGGAACTCGACCGGATGGAATTCCACGTCTACGAGACGGGCGAAACCATCCGCGCCCAGCGGCGGCCGTTGATCATCATCACCTCCAACAATGAAAAGGAGTTGCCGGACGCCTTCCTGCGCCGCTGCTTCTTCCATTTCATCCGCTTTCCCCAGCGCGAGACGCTGGAGCGGATCGTTCAGGTGCACTACCCGGACCTGCAGGGTCGCCTGGTCAAGGAAGCCCTGGATCTGTTCCTCGACCTGCGCAGCGTGCCGGGGCTGAAGAAGAAGCCCTCCACCTCGGAGCTGGTGGACTGGCTGGCGCTGTTGCTCGGCGACCAGGCGGCGCAGCAGGGGCTGCAGGGGGAGGGCGGTCTGCCGCCGCTGGCCGGTGCCCTGTTGAAAAACGAGCAGGACCTGCAACTGCTCGAACGCCAGGCCTTCATGCGCCGTCGCCGGAGCTGAACACGGGCATGTTCCTCGACTTCTTCACCCGCCTCAGGGCGGCCGGCATCCCGGTGTCGCTGGGCGAACTGCTGGATCTGCACGCCGCGCTGGACGCGGGTCTGGCGATCGCCGATCCCGAGGCTTTCTACCTGCTGGCGCGTACGCTGCTGGTCAAGGACGAGCGCTTCTTCGACCGTTTCGATCAGGTCTACGCCGGCGAGATGGCGCGCGCGGAGCGTCCCGCGGAGGCGAGTGCCCTTCCCGCCGACTGGCTGCGCCTGGAACTGCAGCGGCTGCTCTCCGAGGAAGACCGCCAGCGGCTCCAGGCCCTGGGTGGTCTCGACGAACTGCTTGCGACGCTGCAGCAGCGTCTCGCCGAACAGCGCGAGCGCCACGCCGGCGGCAACAAGTGGGTCGGAACCGGCGGTACCAGTCCCTTCGGCAGCGGTGGCTACAATCCCTTCGGTGTGCGCGTCGGCGAGGCGGGTACCCGCCAGGGCCGCGCCGCCAAGGTCTGGGAGCAGCGCGACTACCGCAACCTGGACGACCGCGCGCCCCTCGACCGCCGCAATCTGCAGCTGGCTCTGCGCCGGTTGCGGCGCTTTGCCCGCCAGGGCGCGGCGGCCGAGTTCGACCTCGACGGCACCGTGGCCGCCACGGCGCGCGACGGTGGGCTGCTGGACGTCCGCTATCGCCCGGAACGGCACAATGCGACCAAGGTGCTGCTCCTGCTCGACGTCGGCGGTTCCATGGATCTGCACGTCCGGCTGTGTACCGAACTGTTCAGCGCCTGCCGCTTGGAATTCCGCCACCTGGAGTACTACTACTTCCACAACTGCGTCTATGAGCGCGTCTGGCGGGACAATGCCCGGCGTCATGACGAGGGCCTGGCGACGGACGAGCTGCTGCGGCGCTACGGCGCGGATTACCGCCTGGTGATCGTGGGCGATGCCAGCATGGGGCCCTATGAGATCACCCACGCCGGAGGCAGCGTCGAACACTGGAACGAGGAGCCGGGCGCCCTATGGATCCAGCGGCTGTGCCAGCACTTTCCCCGGGCGGCCTGGCTCAACCCCTATCCCCAGGAAGGTTGGGCCAGTAGCACCTCGATCCAGCTGCTGCGCGAGCTGATGGCGCAGCGCATGTTTCCGCTAACGGGCGAGGGGCTGGGCGATGCCATCCGGGCTTTGACGCGCCCATGAAAAAACCCGGCCAAGGCCGGGTTCTTTCGTTGCTCGCGCTTAGCGCTGGCCGTAGCGGCGCAGTGCTTCGATGCGGTCTTCCAGCGGCGGGTGGCTCATCAGCAGGCCGGCCAGGCCGTTCTTCAGCGAGCCATTGATGCCGAAAGCGTTCAGGGTGTCGGGCATCTGCACCGGGATGCCTTGCTCGGCACGCAGGCGCTGCAGGGCGCCGATCATGGCGTTGGGACCGGCCAATCGAGCGCCGGCTTCGTCGGCGCGGAATTCACGCTTGCGCGAGAACCACATGACGATGATGCTGGCCAGGATACCCAGGACCAGTTCGGCGACGATGGTGGTCACGAAGTAGGCGATACCATGACCTTCTTCGTTCTTGAAGATGGCCTTGTCGACGAAGTTGCCGAAGATCCGCGCGAAGAACATCACGAAGGTGTTCACCACGCCCTGGATCAGCGCCAGGGTCACCATGTCGCCATTGGCGACGTGGCCGATCTCGTGGGCCAGCACCGCGCGGACCTCATCGGGGGAGAAGCGCTCCAGCAGGCCCTGGCTGACCGCCACCAGGGCATCGTTGCGGTTCCAGCCGGTAGCGAAGGCGTTGGCCTCGTAGGCCGGGAAGATGCCGACCTCGGGCGTCTTGATGCCGGCTTCGCGGGCGAGTTCTTCGACCGTCTGCAGCAGCCACTGCTCGTGACGAGTACGCGGCTGGCTGATGACCTCGGTGCGGGTGCTCATCTTCGCCATCCACTTGGAGATGAACAGCGAGACCAGCGAGCCGGCGAAACCGAACACGGCACAGAACACCAGCAGACTGCCATAGTTCTGACCGGTGTAGCGATCCACGCCGAGCACCTTCAAGGTGATGCTGGCAACGATCAGCACCGCCAGGTTGGTAGCCAGAAATAACAGAATGCGCATCATGGTGGGGTACAGCTCCTCACAGGTTTATCTGCCGGCTATATAAGGTTCGGCCCCGATCCATTCAACGTTTCCACTATTGCAAACTGTGTCGTGCGTTGGCCTGGTCGCCGAGGGGCGAGCGCCGGTGCCGGTTGGCGCCGCAGGGGGTGCCAACCGGTGAAAGACGCGGAAATGCTTTGCCCGCTACTGGGAGTAGCCGCCCAGGAAGTTGCCGATGCGGCCGATGGCCTGCTCCAGGTCGTCGACGCGGGGCAGGGTGACCACCCGGAAGTGGTCCGGCCAGGGCCAGTTGAAGGCCGTGCCCTGGACCACCAGCAGCTTTTCCGACAGCAGCAGGTCGAGGACGAATTTCTCGTCATTGTGGATGGGGCAGACCTTGGGGTCGATCCGCGGGAAGGCGTAGAGCGCCCCCATCGGCTTCACGCAGCTCACGCCCGGGATGTCGTTGAGCAGCTCCCAGGCGCGGTTGCGTTGTTCCAGCAAACGCCCCGGCGGCAGCACCAGGTCGTTGATGCTCTGGTAGCCGCCCAGCGCGGTCTGGATCGCGTGCTGCGCCGGTACGTTGGCGCAAAGCCGCATGTTGGCGAGGATGTCGAGTCCTTCGATGTAGCTCTGGGCGCGGTGCTTGGGACCGGAGACGATCAGCCAGCCCGAACGGAAGCCGGCGACGCGATAGGACTTGGACAGGCCATTGAAGGTCAGGCAGAGCACGTCCGGCGCCAACGAGGCAGTGGAGATGTGCAGGGCCTCGTCATAGAGGATCTTGTCGTAGATCTCGTCGGAGAACAGCACCAGGTTGTGCCGCCGCGCCAGTTCGACGATGCCTTCCAGCACTTCCTTGGAATAGACCGCGCCGGTGGGGTTGTTCGGATTGATCAGCACCAGCGCCTTGGTATTGCTGGTGATCTTGGCTTCCATGTCGGCCAGGTCCGGGAACCAGCCGGCCTGCTCGTCGCACAGGTAGTGCACCGGCTTGCCGCCGGCCAGGCTGACCGCGGCGGTCCACAGCGGATAGTCCGGCGCCGGGATCAGCACCTCGTCGTTGTTGTTGAGCAGCGCCTGCATCGCCATCACGATCAACTCGGAGACGCCGTTGCCGAGGTAGATGTCCTCGATGCCGACACCTTCGATACGCTTCTGCTGGCAGTACTGCATGACCGCCTTGCGGGCGCTGAACAGGCCCTTGGAGTCGCTATAGCCCTGGGCGGTCGGCAGGTTGCGGATCACATCCTGCAGGATCTCCTCGGGTGCCTCGAAGCCGAAGGGCGCCGGATTGCCGATGTTGAGCTTCAGGATGCGGTGGCCTTCCTCTTCGAGGCGCTTGGCATGCTTGAGGACCGGGCCACGAATGTCGTAGCAGACATTGGCGAGCTTGTTCGACTTGGAGACCTGCATGGTGGAAAGAATCCTGGAAAAGGGCGAGAAAGACTCGGCAGAGGCGGACGCCGACCGGCGCTTGGCAGCATCCGGGGGTGGATGCCAGACTGAGCGGGAATCATACGGCCGCATCGCCTGTTACAAAAGATGCGCCGGCATCCAGCGAGGTCACCATGGAAAAAGTACAGCGTAGCCCGGAAGACTGGCGCGAGCGCCTGACCGACGATCAATTCCGCGTCTGTCGACTGGCCGCCACCGAAAGACCCTATACCGGTGCCTACTGCAACACCACGACGCCCGGCGTCTATCACTGCGCCTGCTGCGAGCTGGCGCTGTTCGACTCCAGCACCAAGTTCGATTCCGGTTGCGGCTGGCCCAGCTACTACGCGCCCATCGATGGCGAGGCGGTGCGGGAAAAGGAAGACTTCAGCCACGGCATGCACCGCGTCGAGGTGCTCTGCGCCCGCTGCGATGCCCACCTGGGCCACGTCTTCCCCGACGGTCCGCCGCCGACCGGACTGCGCTACTGCATCAACTCGGTGGCCCTTCAGCTCGAACCCAGGGCGTCCGCGTGACGTCCGCGCTCCTGGACCTGCCGTTCCAGACCGCCGACGGCCAGACGGCTCGCCTGGCCGACTGGCCAGCCAGGGCTTACCTGGTGGTCAACACCGCCAGTCGCTGCGGCTTCACCCGCCAGTACGACGGCCTCGAGCGGTTGCAGCAGCGCTACCTGGCCGAGGGGCTCCGCGTGATCGTCTTTCCCTGCAACCAGTTCGGGGGGCAGGAGCCGGAGGGCAATGCCGAGATCCAGGCCTTCTGCGTCACGCGTTTCGGCGTCAGCTTTCCGGTGATGGCCAAGATCGAGGTCAACGGCGACGCGGCGCATCCGCTGTTCACGGCCCTGAAGCGCGCGGCACCCGGGTTGTTGGGGACGGCCATCCGCTGGAACTTCACCAAGTTCCTCATCAGCCCGGAGCGGGGGCGGGTCCAGCGCTTCGCGCCCATCACCAAGCCGGCGCAACTGGAGAAGCACGTTCGCCTCGCCCTCGCGTCCTAGCGGATTGACAGGGCTAGGCTTTGTACTGATTTCAAAAGTCATACGATAATGCATCGGTCGGTTCGGGCAGCTCGCCCGGCCGCTCTTTTCTGTCGTCAAGGACCATCCTCTGTGAGTACCAACCTGGAAGACTTTCTGCTCCACGCGCGGCAGGTGCTGGAGCGCCTCGAACCCCTGTTGCCCCATCGTCGTGAGCCCCTCGACTGGCAAGGGTGCTACGCCGCGCGCTGGCGCCGCGAGGGGCATGGCGGCTACCTCCAGCCCCTGGAGGTCAATCTGGAGCTGCGGCTGTCCGACCTGCTGGGTATCGATCGGCAGCGCGAGCAGCTGGGCCGCAATACCCGGCAATTCGTCACCGGGTTGCCGGCGAACCATGCCCTGCTGTGGGGCGCGCGTGGCACCGGCAAATCCTCCCTGATTCGCGCCCTGCTGGCGGAGTATGCGGAGCAGGGCCTGCGCCTGATCGAGATCGAGCGTGACGATCTCGCCGACCTACCGCGAGTGGTGGAGCAGATCGCCGGCCAGACGCAACGCTTCGTGGTGTTCTGTGACGACCTGTCGTTCGATGCCGGGAGCGACGACTATCGCGTGCTCAAGAGCGTGCTCGATGGCTCGCTGGAACAGGCGCCCGACAATGTCGTGCTCTACGCGACGTCCAATCGCCGCCACCTGGTGGCCGAGCGGCAGAGCGACAACGCCAACTGGGAGCATGTCGACGGCGAGTTGCATCCGAGCGAGGCGGCCGAGGACAAGATCGCCCTGTCGGATCGTTTCGGCCTGTGGCTGTCCTTCTACCCCTTCACCCAGGACCACTACCTGGCGGTCGTCCGCCACTGGTGCGCGACCCTGGCGGAAAAGGCCGGGGTGACCCTGGAATGGTCCGAGGAGGCCGATCGCGAGGCGATCCGCTGGGCGTCCGGACGGGGCAACCGCAATGGCCGTTGTGCCTATCAATTCGCCCGGCAGTGGGTCGGGCTCAAACTGTTGGAGAAAGCATGACCGTAGAACTGACGGGCGTAGGTGCGGGACTGGAAGGCTATGCGATGCTGGCGGCGCAGGTCGAAGCCCTGCTGGCCGGGGAGCGCAATCTGGTCGCCAATGCCGCCCAGCTGTCCGCCTTCATCTTCCAGGAAGTCCCCGACCTGAACTGGGCGGGCTTCTATTTCGTCGACGGCCAGGACCAGCTCCTCCTCGGGCCCTTCCAGGGCAAGGTCGCCTGCATGCGCATTCCCTTCAGCAAGGGAGTATGCGGAGCGGCCGCCAGCCAGCGCCTGACGCAACGTGTCGAGGATGTCCACGCCTTTCCCGGACACATCGCCTGCGACGCGGCCTCGCGCAGTGAGCTGGTGGTACCCCTGGTCAAGGAGGGACGTTTGCTAGGTGTGCTGGATCTCGACAGTCCGCATCCGGCGCGCTTCAGCGCGGCGGATCAGGCGGGCATCGAAGCCCTGGTGGCGGCCTTCCTGGCGGCGACCGACTGCTGACGTGGAGAGGAGGGCAGGGACGCCCTCACTCGTAGTCGTTCTTCTTGCGCCAGCTATCATCCTTGAGCGTGTCCACGCTGTCCGATAGCTCGTTGGCGCTGCCGCTGGCCTGCTCGGCCAATTCGCTCTGCTGACGTTTGACCTGGGTCATCTGCTCCTCCAGATAGGCCAGCAATTCGGTGTAGCGCTCGGGTTGCTGCTGCTTGCGGATCTGCATGATGGCCCGTTCGTAGGCTTGGCGGGCCTGGATGAAGTGCTCGTTCTTGATCTGCTGTTCGGCCTGGTAGCGGAAGAATTCCACATAGCTCAAAGTGAGCAGGTAGCGCATCTCGGCGACCCAGCGCTGCGCCTCCTGGCCATCGAGGATGCCGACCTGGTTGGCGTGGGCCACCAAGGAGTGCAGCATCTCCAGATAGCCCCGCACTTCCTTCACCCGCGCCTCGGTATGCACCGGGCGGGCGACGTTGGTGACTTCGATGTCGTCACCCTTGGCCAAGCCCTCTTCCAGCTCGGTCTTGCGCGCCGTCAGGGTGGCGGAGGGTGGCTGCAGGGCGCCGAGCCGGGCGATCAGCCCCAGCTCGATGCGATTGAACAGCTGCTTCAACGCCGGTGTCATCAACTGACCCGGCAGGCTGCCCGCCAGTTGGGCGCATCTCTTGATGCGGTCGGTGAGGTCGGCGACCAGTCGCTGCTTCTCCAGGCGTCCCGCCTCGAGCTTCTGATTGACGAACGCGATCATGATGATGAGAAGGATGCCGAGTCCCACTACCGCTGCAATCATCGTTGAGGACATGACCTTCTCCGTGGTACTGGCCCGCCGTTTGTCGTACGAGCGAAGTCGTTGATTTGAAAAGTATTTAATCAGCTATTGACGCCCAGGGTAAGGCTCCCTAGAATGCGCGCACTCCCAACGGCGGCAAGCGTCAGCCGAGTGGTAGGCCAGAGTCCCGAGGGATTCTACCTGGTCCCCTTCGTCTAGTGGCCTAGGACACCGCCCTTTCACGGCGGTAACAGGGGTTCGAGTCCCCTAGGGGACGCCAAAATTGCGGGAATAGCTCAGTTGGTAGAGCACGACCTTGCCAAGGTCGGGGTCGCGAGTTCGAGTCTCGTTTCCCGCTCCAAATACAATCCGCTTGCCTCCGGGCGGGTGGATGCAAGGTGAAAGGCCTTGCGGAAAGAGGTTTCGTCCCCTTCGTCTAGTGGCCTAGGACACCGCCCTTTCACGGCGGTAACAGGGGTTCGAGTCCCCTAGGGGACGCCATATTGCGGGAATAGCTCAGTTGGTAGAGCACGACCTTGCCAAGGTCGGGGTCGCGAGTTCGAGTCTCGTTTCCCGCTCCAAACATTATCCGGCTGTTTCATGACGGTTGGATGCAAGGTGAAAGGCCTTGCGGAAGAGGTTTCGTCCCCTTCGTCTAGTGGCCTAGGACACCGCCCTTTCACGGCGGTAACAGGGGTTCGAGTCCCCTAGGGGACGCCACATTGCGGGAATAGCTCAGTTGGTAGAGCACGACCTTGCCAAGGTCGGGGTCGCGAGTTCGAGTCTCGTTTCCCGCTCCAAATAAACGAAAACACCGCCTCCGGGCGGTGTTTTCGTGTGCGCGTCCTTTATGCCTGCCAGACAGGCGCCCGACACTTGGCCGGGCGCGAGCGTCTCACTGAGGCGTGTAGAGCTGGTCGAAGACGCCGCCATCGGCGAAGTGGGTCTTCTGGATGCCGGCCCAGGGGCCGAATTCCTTCTGGGCATCGATCAGTTCGAGCTTGGGAAAACGGTCGGCGTACTGGGCCAGTACGATGGCGTTGCGCGGGCGAAGGAAGTTGTCCGCGGCGATCTTCTGGCCTTCGTCGGACCAGAGGTACTTGAGGTACTCCTCGGCCTCGGCACGGGTGCCCTTCTTGTCGACGACGCTGTCCACCACGCTCACCGGCGGCTCGGCCTGCACCGAGATGCTCGGGTAGACCACCTCGAAGCCGCCCCGGCCGAATTCCCGCGCGATCATCTCGGCTTCGTTCTCGAAGGTCACCAGGACATCGCCCTGCTGGTTCTTCATGAAGGTAGTGGTCGCAGCGCGGCCGCCGGTATCCAGGATGGGTACGTGCTTGAACAGATCGCTGACGAAGGTGCGTGCCTTCTCTTCGTTACCACCCGGCTGGCGCAGGGCGTAGGCCCAGGCGGAGAGATAGGTGTAGCGACCGTTCCCGGAGGTCTTGGGATTGGGCACTATGACCTGGACGCCGTCCTTGAGCAGGTCGGACCAGTCGTGGATACCCTTGGGGTTGCCCTGGCGCACGATCAGCACCGTGGCGGAAGTGAAGGGCGCGCTGCGATCCGGCAGGCGGCTTTCCCAGTCCTTGGGTACCAGACCGCGGTCGGCCAACGCCTGGATGTCGGTGGCCTGGTTCATGGTGATGACATCGGCCTGCAGGCCGTCGATGACCGCGCGGGCCTGCTTGCTGGAGCCGCCGTGGGACATCTGGATCACCGGGGTGTCCCCATGCTCGGCTTTCCAGTGGGCCTGGAAGGCCGGGTTGTAGTCATTGTAGAAATCGCGCATCACGTCGTAGGAGACATTGAGCAGCGGCGGGGCTGCCAGGACCTGGGCGCTGGCCGCCAGGGCGGCGGCGAGCAGGGGGAGGCGAAGTCTCTTCATGGGGGCATCCTGCGGTGGGAGGGTGCAGGACTATAGCCTGTCGCCGCAGCTCCCGTGCAGAACGGCTGGAAATAAGGTAATGCACGGCGACGGCAGCAGGGCGCGCCGATGGTAGACTCCCAGCTTTTGGCCCGCGGTTGGGCACGGCACGGTGGACAAGGGCTCCTGAGATGCGGTTGAGGTCGATCAAGCTGGCGGGATTCAAATCCTTCGTCGATCCGACGACGGTGAATTTCCCGAGCAACATGGCAGCGGTGGTCGGCCCCAACGGTTGCGGCAAGTCGAACATCATCGACGCCGTACGCTGGGTGATGGGTGAAAGCTCGGCGAAGAACCTGCGCGGCGAATCGATGACCGACGTCATCTTCAATGGCTCCAACAGCCGCAAGCCGGTATCCCAGGCCTCCATCGAGCTGATCTTCGACAATTCCGACCATACCCTGGTGGGCGAGTACGCCAGCTACGCGGAAATCTCCATTCGCCGCCGGGTGACCCGCGAAGGGCAGAACACCTATTTCCTCAACGGCACCAAGTGCCGCCGCCGCGACATCACCGATATCTTCCTGGGCACCGGGCTGGGACCGCGCAGCTATTCGATCATCGAGCAGGGGATGATCTCCAAGCTGATCGAGGCGCGCCCCGAGGACCTGCGGCACTATATCGAGGAGGCTGCGGGGATCTCCAAGTACAAGGAGCGGCGGCGCGAAACCGAGAGTCGCATCCGCCGTACCCAGGAGAATCTCGCCCGCCTGACCGACCTGCGCGAGGAGCTGGAGCGCCAGCTGGAGCGACTGCATCGCCAGGCGCAGTCGGCCGAGCGCTTCCAGGCCTTCAAGCAGGAAGAGCGGCAACTCAAGGCGCAATTGCAGGCGGTGCGCTGGCGCGAGCTGGATGGGCGCGTCGCGCAGCGCGAGAAGGTGATCCGCGACCAGGAGACCGCCCTGGAGGCCCTGACCGCCGAGCAGCGCCAGGCGGATGCCGGCATCGAGCGGCTCCGCGACGGTCATCACGAGCTGAGCGAGGCCTTCAATCAGGTGCAGGGGCGTTTCTACTCCCTGGGCGGCGACATCGCCCGCCTGGAGCAGACCATCCAGCACGGCCAGCAGCGTCAGCGCCAGTTGCAGGACGATCTGCGCGAGGCCGAACAGGCGCGCAGCGAGGCGGAATCCCATCTGGAGCATGACCGGGTGCTGCTCGCCACCTTCGAGGAAGAGCTGGCGATGCTCGAACCGGAGGAAGAGGCGGCGCGTGACCTGGGCGAAGAGGGGAGCGCTGCCCTGGAGGAGGCCGAACTGGCCCTGGCCGACTGGCAGCAGCGCTGGGAAGCGCTCAGCGCGGCCAGCGTCGAGCCGCAACGGGAGGCGGACGTGCAGCAGGCGCGCATCCGTTCCCTGGAGCAGAGCCTGGAGCGTGGCGTGGAGCGGCAGCGGCGACTGCGCGACGAGCGCACCCTGCTGGGCGAGGACGGACCGTCCGACCGCCTGGTCGCCCTGGAAGAGCAGATCGCCGAAGACGAACTCCTGCTGGAAGGGCTGGCGGAACAGGAAGTACAGATCGCCGATGGCCTGCAGCAACTGCGTGAGGAATTGTTGACGCTGGCCAACGAGCAGAGCCAGCGCCAGGGTGAATTGCAGCGACTCGAGGGTCGCATCGCCTCGCTGGAGGCGCTGCAGCAGGCGGCCCTGGCGCTCGACACCGGGGCAGCCCAGTGGCTCGAGGCCGAGGGGCTCCTGCAGGCGCCGCAGCTGGCGGACGACGTGCAGGTCACGCCCGGATGGGAGCTGGCGGTGGAAACCGTGCTCGGCAGTGACCTGCAGGCGGTCTGCCTGGATGACCTGGCACCCCTGCGCCTCGATACCTTCGCCAGTGGCGCCCTCAATCTGGCGCTGCCCGGCGCGGTACCCGCGGCAGCGGGCAGCCTGCTGGAAAAGGTGCAGGCGCCGCGAGACCTGTCGCCCTGGCTGGGGCAGGTACTGGTCGCGAATGGCTACGACGAGGCCCTGGCCCGGCGGGCCGACCTGGCAGCGGGGCAGAGTCTGATCACCCCGGAAGGCTACTGGATCTCCCGGCATTTCCTGCGGGTCCGCCGCGCCCAGGCCGCCGAAGGCAGTGTGCTGGCCCGTGGCCGCGAGCTGGAGGAGCTGCAGGGCCGCCGCCTTGAACTGAGCGAAGGGCTCGCGCAGCAGGAGGAGCGCCTGGAGGATAGGCGCGCCGCCCAGCAGCGGCTGGAAGGCGAACGTGACGACGCCCGGCGCCGCCAGCAGCAGGAGCAGCAGCGCCTCGCCGAGTCTCGTGCCCAGCTCTCCGCCCAGCAGGCACGGGCGGAGCAGTTGAGCATCCGCCGGCGCCAGCTGGAGGCTGAACTCAAGGATGTCGAGGAGCTGCTGGCGCGGGAGCAGGAAGAATTGGGCGAGTGCCGCTTGCGGCTGCAGGACGCCCTCGACGCCATGGCCGTGGATACCGAACAGCGAGCGCAGTTGCAGGAGCAGCGCGACCGCCACCGGCAAGCGGTGGAATCCGCGCGGCAGCGGCAGCGGCAGGCCCAGGAGCAGCAGCACCAGCTCACGGTACGGCTGACCACCCTGAGGGCTCAGCGCCAGTCGACCCTCCAGGCGCTGGAACGGCTGGAGTTGCAGACCGCGCGCCTCGGTGAGCGCTGCGAGCAGTTGACTCTCAACCTGGACGAGGGTGGCGAACCGCTCGACGAGCTGCGTCTGCGCCTGGAGGAACTGCTCGAGCGGCGGCTGCAGGTGGACGAGGAGATGCGCACGGCGCGGTTGGCCCTGGAGGACGCCGATCGCGAGCTGCGCGACTTCGAGCGGCGGCGCCTGCAGGCGGAACAGCAGGCGACGGTGCTGCGCGGTCAGCTGGAACAGCATCGCCTGGAATGGCAGGGCCTGGCCACGCGCCGTAGCGGCTTCGCCGAGCAACTGGCGGCCGACGGCTACGACCTGCCGACGGTGATCGCCAGCTTGCCCGAGGAGGCGAGCGAGGCGGCCTGGGAGCAGGAGCTGGAAGCTCTCGCGGCCCGTATCGCCCGGCTCGGGCCGATCAACCTGGCGGCCATCGACGAATATCAGCAGCAGGCCGAGCGCAAGACCTACCTAGACGCCCAGAACGCCGACCTGGTCGAGGCGTTGGAGACCCTGGAAAGCGTGATCCGCAAGATCGACCGGGAAACGCGCAATCGTTTCAAGGACACCTTCGACCAGATCAACCATGGCCTGCAGGCACTGTTCCCAAAAGTTTTCGGTGGCGGCAGCGCCTACCTGGAACTTACCGGGGAAGATTTACTCGATACCGGGGTTGCGATCATGGCGCGGCCGCCGGGTAAGAAGAACAGCACCATCCATTTGCTCTCGGGTGGGGAAAAGGCCTTGACGGCCCTGGCGCTGGTTTTCGCCATCTTCCAACTCAACCCAGCACCCTTCTGCATGCTCGATGAAGTGGATGCGCCCCTGGACGATGCCAACGTCGGCCGCTACGCGCGGCTGGTCAAGAGCATGGCGGAGAAGGTGCAGTTCATTTACATCACGCACAACAAAATCGCCATGGAAATGGCCGATCAGTTATTGGGCGTGACGATGCATGAGCCGGGGTGTTCGCGTCTGGTAGCGGTGGATGTGGAAGAGGCGGTGGCCATGGTCGACGCGTAGTGCCCCACAGCCTGGCGGTGTGGCGGTGTAAAGTTGGCGACAGTCGTGCTAGCTTATGGCCGCTTGTGTGCTAAGTAGAAAAAGCTAGCAAGAACACTGACTTGGCGTAGGTTCCGGAGGTTTTGGAAAGGCCTCGCAGGCGATGACTTTCCAAAGTTTCCCGACGGATGTCGGTTCATTATTTTCACAGGGGTATGTCTTTTTCATGGATATGGGTCTGCGCGAGTGGCTGATCATCATCGGCGTCATCGTCATCGCCGGTATTCTTTTCGATGGTTGGCGTCGCATGAGTGGCAAGGGCAAGCTCAAGTTCAAGCTCGACCAGTCGCTCAGCAATCATCCGGAACACGAGGACGAGGATCCGGAAATCGTCGGTCCGACGCGCGTGATAGAGCCGAAGGAGCCTTCGCTGGACGATCCTGGCGAGCTCACGCCACCGCGCGCCACCCAGCGCAAGCGTCGCGAAGAGCGGCGTGAAGAGCCCAAGGCCGACGATTTCGACCTGTCCGCGGGCGACGAGAGCCTGGGCGGCCTGGCCGCCGATGCCGACGAAGTCCCGCTGCGTGGGCGCGACAAGCCGCGCAAGGAAAAGCCGCTGAGCGCCAAGGCGCCCGAGCGCGAGCCGGTCAGCGAGCCGACCAGCAGCGCCAGTGGCAATGCCGCCATGGCGCCGGTCGACGAGGTGCTGGTGATCAACGTCATCTCCCGTGACGAAAAGGGCTTCTCCGGTCCGGCGCTGCTGCAGAACATCCTCGAGAGCGGCCTGAGATTCGGCGACATGGACATCTTCCATCGGCACGAGAGCATGTCCGGCAATGGCGAGGTGCTGTTCTCCATGGCCAACGCCGTGCGCCCGGGCACCTTCGACCTGGATGCCATCGACGACTTCCACACCCCGGCGGTGAGCTTCTTCCTCGGCCTGCCCGGTCCGCGGCATCCCAAGCAGGCCTTCGACCTGATGGTGGCTGCGGCACGCAAGCTGTCGTCCGAACTCAATGGCGAGCTGAAGGACGAGCAGCGCAGTGTCATGACGGCCCAGACCATCGAGCACTACCGCCAGCGCATCGTCGACTTCGAGCGCAAGAGCCTCATGCTCAAGCGTTGATCGCGCCGGAGCGAACCAAGAGCAGCCTCGGCTGCTCTTTTTGTTTGTAAGTTTTGCCGCGGCGCCCTGGGTGCCGCCAGGGCCACCCCGGGGTGGCGACAGTGAGAGACCGCCATGACCGACGCCCAGAATGCCGTCACCCGCATCGCCGCCCTGCGCAGCGAGATCGATGCCCACAACTATCGCTACTATGTGCTGGACGAGCCGAGCGTGCCCGACGCCGAGTACGACCGCCTGTTCGGTGAGCTCAAGGCGCTGGAGTCCGAGCATCCCGAATTGGTGACGCCCGATTCGCCCACCCAGAGGGTCAGTGGCTCGGCCCTGGCCGCCTTTGGCACCATCCGTCATGAGGTGCCCATGCTCAGCCTGGGCAACGCCTTCGCCGACGAGAATCTGCAGGATTTCGACCGCAGCGTGGGCAAGCGCCTGCGCGAGGAATTCGGCGAGACCGACTTCGCCGGGCCGGATTCGGGCGTGGAATACACCTGCGAACCCAAGCTCGATGGCCTGGCGGTCAGCCTGCTGTACGAGGACGGCCTGCTGGTGCGGGGCGCCACCCGGGGCGACGGCACCACCGGCGAAGACATCACCACCAATGTGCGCACCATCCGCAACGTGCCCTTGCGCCTGCAGGGCAAGGGTTGGCCGGCGGTGCTGGAGGTGCGCGGTGAAGTGTTCATGTCCCGCGCCGGCTTCGAGGCGTTGAACGCCCGCGCCATGGAAAGCGGCGGCAAGACCTTCGCCAATCCGCGCAATGCCGCGGCCGGCAGCCTGCGCCAACTGGATTCGCGCATCACCGCCCAGCGGCCCTTGGAGTTTTGCTGCTACGGTTTCGGGCGGGTCGAGGGCGGTGCTCTGCCGGACACCCAGTACGACATCCTCCAGCAGCTGAAAGAGTGGGGCATTCCCATCAGCCGCGAGCTGCGCAAGGTACAGGGCGCGGAAGGCTGCCGTGCCTACTACCAGGACATCGGCCAGCGCCGCGATGCCCTGGCCTACGAGATCGATGGCGTGGTGTACAAGGTCAATCGGCTGGATTGGCAGGGCGAACTGGGCTTTCGCGCGCGCGAGCCGCGCTGGGCGCTGGCGCACAAGTTTCCCGCCCGCGAAGAGCTGACCGAGCTGCTCAACGTCGAATTCCAGGTGGGCCGCACCGGTGCCATCACCCCAGTGGCCCGTCTCAAGCCGGTGCAGGTAGCGGGCGTGACCGTGACCAACGCTACCCTGCACAACATGGACGAGATCGCCCGCCTGGGCGTGATGATCGGTGACAGCGTCATCGTCCGCCGTGCCGGCGACGTCATCCCGCAGATCATGCAGGTGGTACCGGAGCGGCGGCCGGCGGATGCGCGACCGGTGGAGATCCCCACCCATTGCCCGGTGTGCGGGTCGGCGGTGGAGCGCACCCAACTGGTGAAGCGTGGCAAGGGCAAGGAGTCGGTGAGCGAGGGCGCGGTCTATCGCTGCGTCGGTCGCCTGGCCTGCCAGGCCCAGCTCAAGCAGGCGATCATCCATTTCGCCTCGCGCCGGGCCATGGACATCGACGGCCTGGGTGATCGCATCGTCGAGCAGCTGGTGGATCGCGAGCTGGTGAAGTCGCCGGCGGATCTCTACACCCTGACCTATGAGCAGGTCGTCGAACTCGAGGGCTTCGCCGAGGTGTCGAGCCGCAATCTGCTCGCCGCCATCGAGGCGAGCCGTACGCCGAGCCTGGCACGCTTCATCTTCGCCCTGGGCATCCCCGAGGTGGGCGAGGAGACCGCCAAGCGCCTGGCGCGCGCCCTGGGCAGCCTGCAGCGTATCCGCGAAGCCTTGCCCGAGGTGCTGGTCTATCTGCCGGACATCGGGCCGGAGGTGGCCTTTGAGATCCATAACTTCTTCCAGTCCGCACACAATCGCGACGTGCTGGAGGCGCTGCTGGCCAACGGCATCCAATTGGCCGACGAAGCCGAGGTGCACGCGGAGTTCTCCGGCTACGCCGCCTTCGCCGACTTCCTCGACCAGCTGCACATTCCCTACCTGGGCAAGACCGGCGCCAAGACCCTGGCTGCGGCCTTTCCCAGCCTGGCCGCGCTGATCAAGGGCTCCCAGGACTGGCTGACCTTCAAGACGCTGTCCGGACTCAACGAAAGAGCCAAGCAGGGCCTGCGCGAATACTTCGCCGCGCCGGACAACGTCGCCAAGGCGCTGGCCATCGAGGCGCAGCTCAAGGCCTTCGGCATGCACTGGGAGAGTACTCGGCAGGCCGTGCAGGGGCTGCCGTTCGCCGGCCAGACCTGGGTGCTCACCGGCACCCTGGAGGCCATGAGTCGCGACGAGGCCAAGGAGCGGCTGGAGGCGCTGGGCGCCAAGGTCTCGGGGTCGGTTTCGGCCAAGACCGCCGTGGTGGTGGCCGGGCCGGGCGCCGGTTCCAAGCTGACCAAGGCGACTGAGCTGGGCGTCAAGGTGCTGGACGAAGCCGCCTTCCTGCAGATCCTGGAGGCCCAGGGCGGACGTTGAGAGCAGAGGTCAGGCCCGGAGCGGCTGACCTTTTCACTACTCAGATAAGCGCTGCCATAATCAACTACAGCGAAGCGATAATAATAAAGTCAACATTGTATTTTTATCGCTTCGTTTATGGCCTTTGTTGGGGCGGTATTCTTCGAGAGAATAGTGGACTACAACGCTTCGCTAATAACAGGCGAAGCGTTGTAATTCGATAGGCTGATTTTATCTTTTCAAGCGAAACGAGAGTTCGGTGCCTGGGACGGTTCTTTTTTCTGAACGGGTTCTTCCACGGCAATGGTCGCCTTGGCGGTTTTCCGATACCCCTGGGGATTGAGCGACTGCCACCGCCAGGCATCTTCCAGCATGGTGGAAAGTTCGCGCTCGGCGCGCCAGCCCAGTTCGCGCCAGGCCTTGTCCGGGTCGGCCCAGCAGCGGGCCACGTCGCCTGCGCGGCGGGGTGCAACGCGGCAGGGGATGGGGCGACCCAGTTGGCGTTCGAGGGTAGCCACCACCTCCCGGACCGAATGGCCCCGGCCGGTGCCCAGATTCCAGAGCGAGACCCCGGGACGCTCCGCCAGGGCGTGCAAGGCCGCCAGGTGCCCCCGTGCCAGATCCTGTACGTGGAGGTAGTCGCGGACACCGGTGCCATCGGCGGTGGGGTAGTCATCGCCATAGATCTCCAGCCAGGGCCGCCGGCCGCTGGCCACCTGCAACAGATAGGGCACCAGGTTGTTCGGTGTGCCCTGGGGGTCTTCGCCGATCAAGCCGGAGGGGTGGGCACCGATGGGGTTGAAGTAGCGCAGCACGGCGATGGACCAGTGTGCATCGGCCGTGGCCAGCCCGCGCAGGACCTGCTCGGCCATGAGTTTCGACTGGCCGTAGGGGTTGGTGGGTTCGGCGGTGGGGCAGCTTTCGCTGATTGGCGGAGCGCAGTGCCCATAGACCGTGGCGGACGAACTGAAGACCAGCTGATGCACGCCGGCGGCGGCCATGGCCTGGCAGAGCACCAGGGTGCCGCCGACGTTGTTGTCGAAGTAGCGCAAGGGGTGCTGGACGCTTTCGCCGACCGCCTTGAGGCCGGCGAAGTGCAGCACCCCGGTGATCGGCAATTCCCGCAGCAGCCGATCCAACAGCGGCCGATCGCGGACATCGCCCTGCACGAAGCGCGGTGCGCGTCCGGCCAAGGTAGCGATCCGTTGCACCGCTTCCAGCCGGCTGTTGACCAGGTTGTCCAGGATCACCACCTCATGGCCCGCCCGCAGCAATTCCAGTGTCGTATGAGAACCTATGTATCCTGCGCCACCCGTGATCATCAACATGCAACCGCCCTCGCGTCACCCGTAGCCGCCGAATAAAAATAAATATGTCGTGCAGGTTTTTGTGCAACTAAGGCTTCGCTTGATAAAGACGTTAAACGAAGCGTTAGTGTTGCCGATTCGTCGAGCAGATAAGCTTCTGAAGTTGTGCGGGGGCAAAGGTTCTAGCGAAGCGCAAGTTGCCCATAAAGTTATGAACCCTTGTCGATTCGATAAGTCGATAACGTTGCTCGATATCGCGTAGTGCTCTTGGCGATAAGGTCGGGACGGTCTTTGGACGTTTTACGAATTGCCCTTGCGCAGGCTGGGCCGCGGGTGTTCTGCAGCGGTCGGTCTCGCGTTCGACATGACAGGAGCACAAGATGAGTTGGGCCGGCCCTCATACCGAAACCTTAGGCAAGACCGCGCAGCCGGTACGGATGGCGGAACGTCCCCTGGACCCAGGCAGACCGCTGTTGCTCTGCCTGGCGCATCTGCGCTGGAGCTTCGTCTACCAGCGCCCGCAACACGAGATGGTGCGCTTCGCCGAGCACTACAACGTGCTCTATTGCGAAGAGCCCCTGGACGCGGCGGACGATAAGGCGCATTTGGACGTGCGCGTGGAAGAGAACGGCGTGCGGGTACTGGTGCCGCGGTTGCCCGCAGGGCTGTCGAACGAGGGGCGCGCGAGTGCCCAGCGAGAGCTTTTGCAGACCTACCTGCGCGAATTGCAGATGCCGGTGACGGTGGCCTGGTACTTCACGCCCATGGCACTCGATTACGCTGGCGAAATCCCTGCGCAGACCCTGGTATACGACTGCATGGACGAACTGTCCGCCTTTCGTGGCGCGCCCCCGGCGCTGCTGGAGCGGGAAGCGCAATTGCTTGAGCGCGCCGATCTGGTCTTCACCGGCGGCTACAGCCTCTACGAAGCCAAGCGCGACCGGCATCCACGGGTATTCCCCTTTCCCAGCAGCGTGGACGTGGCGCATTTCGGCCAGGCCCGTGACGCCTTGCCGGAACCTGTCGACCAAGCGGATCTGGCGCAGCCGCGACTGGGCTTCTATGGCGTGATCGACGAGCGCCTGGATCTCGACCTGCTGGCCGCAGTGGCGCGGCTGCGTCCGCACTGGCAGTGGGTGATGCTGGGGCCGGTGGTGAAGATCGCGCCCGAAAGCCTGCCGCAATTGCCCAATCTGCACTACCTGGGCGGCAAGACCTACGATGAATTGCCCGCCTACCTGGCCGGCTGGGACGTGGCCCTGATGCCCTTCGCCCTGAACGAAGCCACACGCTTCATCAGCCCCACCAAGACGCCCGAATACCTGGCGGGGGGCTGTCCGGTGGTCTCGACGCCCATCACCGATGTGGTGCGTACCTACGGCGACAGCGGCGTGGTCTGGATCGCCGAGGGCGCCGAGGCCTTCGTCGCCGCCTGCGAGGCGGCCCTGGCCAGTCAAGATCAGCGCGAAGCCTTTCTGGCGCGTGCCGATGCCCTGCTGACCGGGATGTCCTGGGACAGCACCTGTGACCTGATGCGGGAGAAGATCCAATGGCGGTAACGGCGCTGGAGCGTTTCGATTATCTGATCGTGGGGGCTGGCTTCGCCGGCAGTGTGCTGGCGGAGCGTCTCGCCGCCGGGCTGGGCAAGCGCGTGCTGGTGGTGGATCGGCGGCCGCATATCGGCGGCAACGCCTACGACCACTACGACGATGCCGGCGTCCTGGTGCATCGCTATGGTCCGCATATCTTCCACACCAATTCCCAGCGCATCGTCGACTACCTGTCGCGCTTCACCGCATGGCGCCCCTACGAGCATCGGGTGCTGGCCGAGGTCGCCGGCCAGCAGGTGCCCATCCCGATCAACCTGACTACCCTCAACCGGCTCTACGGTCTGGAACTGGACGAGCAGGGCGCTGAAGCCTTTCTCGCCGCCCGTGCCGAGCCGGTCGAAGACATCCGCACCTCCGAGGACGTGGTGATCAACCAGGTGGGGCGCGAACTCTACGAGACCTTTTTCCGCGGCTATACCCGCAAGCAGTGGGGCCTGGACCCCTCGCAGCTGGATCGCTCGGTGACGGCGCGGGTGCCGACCCGCACCACCACCGACGACCGCTACTTCGGCGACACCTTCCAGCAGATGCCGCTGCATGGCTTCACCCGGATGTTCGAGCGGATGCTGGACCATCCCAACATCAAGGTGATGGTCAACACCGACTATCGCGAGATTCGCGACTTGATCCCTCACGAGCATCTGGTCTACAGCGGGCCGATCGACGAATTCTTCGACTATCGCTTCGGACGCCTGCCGTATCGCTCTCTGACCTTCAAGCACGAGACGCGGGACGAGCCGCGCTTCCAGCCGGTCGCCGTGGTCAACTACCCCAGCGAGGCGGTGCCCTATACCCGCATCACCGAGTACAAGCACCTCACCGGTCAGAGCCACGCGCGCACCAGCCTGACCTACGAGTACCCCAGCGCGGAGGGCGAGCCCTATTACCCGATCCCGCGCCCGGAGAATGCCGAGCTCTATCGGC
Source organism: Pseudomonas sp. No.117 (assembly GCF_054558395.1). NCBI lineage: Bacteria > Pseudomonadati > Pseudomonadota > Gammaproteobacteria > Pseudomonadales > Pseudomonadaceae > Pseudomonas > Pseudomonas sp. No.117. Next base: position 170,143 of record NZ_BAAJNP010000005.1, on the reverse strand, counting down.
GTTACCAGCACCTGGCGGAAGCGACCCCCCACGTCATCTTCATCGGCCGGCTGGGCACCTATCGCTACTACAACATGGATCAGGTGGTGGGCCAGGCGCTGGCTGCCTACAAGCGCATCGAGGAAGCGGAGCGCGGGCCGGCGGCAGGGGAGAGCGCCGAACACCATGAAAGCCTGGCCCGGCAGGCGCCGTGAGGGATGCGATGACCCCCGACGCCCCGTTCCAGAGTTTCTTCATGGCCGGTTTCGAATGCTCCTGCCACCGCCGGGCCGATGGTCGGCGGCTGGACCTGCTCGCCAGCACCGCCCACGACCGCTGGGCGGCGCAGGACTATGACGCCGTGGCGGCCCAGGGCCTGCGTACCGTGCGGGACGGCATCCGCTGGCACCTAGTAGAAACCCAGCCGGGGCACTACGACTGGGCGAGCGTCCTGCCGCAACTCCGGGCGGCGCAAGCGGCCGGCGTCCAGGTGATCTGGGACCTCTGCCACTACGGCTGGCCCGATCACCTGGATATCTGGCGCCCGGCCTTCGTCGAGGCCTTCGCCCGCTTCGCCGCGGCCTTCGCCCGGCTGTTGCGGGAGGAGGGCGAGACCCAGCCGTGCCTTGCGCCCATCAACGAGATCTCCTACTGGGCCTGGGCCGGGGGCGACCAGGGACTGTTCAATCCCACGGCCCGCGGACGCGGCCAGGAACTCAAGCACCAGCTGGTCCGGGCCAGCATCGCTGCCATCGAGGCGATTCGTGCCGAGCTGCCCGGTACCCGCTTCGTCGCGGTCGACCCGCTCATCAACGTGGTGGCTCGCCGCCCCGAGCAACGCGAGGTGGCCGAGGCCCACCGCCAGGCCCAGTTCGAGGCCTGGGACCTGCTCAGCGGCCGCCAGTGGCCGGGCCTGGGCGGTCGCCCCGAGTACCTGGACATCCTCGGCCTGAATTACTACTCGGACAACCAGTGGTATCTCGGCGGTGGCACCCTGGCGCCGGAAGATCCGGCCTATCGACCGTTGCAGGGCATCCTGGCGGAAGTCCACCAGCGTTACGGTCGCCCGCTGCTGATCGCCGAGACCGGCGCGGAAGGGCCGCTGCGGGCGAGCTGGCTGCACTACGTCGCCGATCAGGTCGGGCGCGCCATGCGCCAGGGCGTGCCGGTGCAGGGCATCTGTCTCTATCCGGTGCTCGACTATCCCGGTTGGAACGATGACCGTCTCTGTCCCACCGGGCTGTTCGGCATGGCCGATGGGGCAGGGCGGCGCATCCTCTATGCGCCGCTCGCCGAGGTCTTGCAGCGGCATCGCCAAAGCCTGGAAGGCAGGAGTCCTGCATGAAGGCGTCCACTCGACGTGAGCGCCGACGGGCCGAGTGGCCTCTGCCGGAGCGGGTCGGCGCCTTCCTCTGGCGCTATGTCCGCCTGCGGCCCTGGCATTTCGGCGGCCTGCTGGTGCTGGTGATAGGGGCGGCGACCTGTGCGGTGGCGGTGCAGTACGGCATGAAGCTGCTGGTCGATGCCATGGCCGATCCCGGACACCGCGCCCAGGTATGGAGTCCGTTCTGGCTGTTCATCTCGCTGATCGTCCTGGAAAACCTGTTCTGGCGCTGTGGCGGCTGGCTCGGTTGCCGCACGGTAGTGGCCAGTTGCGCGGACATGCGCGTCGACCTGTTCCGCTACCTCACCGGGCACCCGATGCACTATTTCGCCCAGCACTTCGCCGGGGCCCTGGGCAATCGGGTCTCCGCCACCGGGACCGCCGCGGGTGCCATCTATGGCGGCCTGGCCTGGAAGATCATGCCGCCCTGCGTCGACTTTATCGGCGCGGTGGTGGTGCTCTGCACCGTGGATCTGCGCATGGCCGCAGCGCTGGTCGCCTTCGTGGTGATCGTGGCCCTGGTGATCACCACCTTCGGCATCCGCGGGCGGGCGCGGCATCAGCGCTTCGCCGCCCAGTCGGCCCGGGTCAGCGGCGAGCTGGTGGACCTGGTGCAGAACGTCTGGACCATCAAGGCCTTTTCGGCACGGGAGCGCGAGGTGCAGCGCTTCGCCCAGGCGGTGGGCGTGGAAGCCCGCGCCCAAAGGCGCAGCTGGATGCACCTGGAGAAGGCGCGGGTGCTGCACGACACCTGCCTGTCGCTGATGGCCGGTGGCATGCTGGCCTGGGCCATCGCCCTCTGGACCCGCGGCGGCATCACTGCGGGCGACGTGGTCATGGTTAGCGCCCTGACGTTTCGCATCCTGCACGGCTCCCGGGATCTGGCCCTGGCGCTGGTGGACACCACCCAGCAACTGGGCGCCATCGGCGAAACCCTCCGCATCCTCATCCAGCCGCACGCCCAGAGCGACGTCGAGCGGCCACTGGTGCAGGCGCGCGGTGCCCTGCGCTTCGAGGGGGTGCACTATCGTTATCCCGATGGTCGCCAGGTGTTCCAGGGCTTGAGTCTGCAGGTGCCGGCCGGGCAGAAGGTCGGGTTGGTCGGCCCCTCGGGGGCGGGAAAATCCACCCTGATCGGCCTGCTGCAGCGCCTCGACGATGTGCAACTGGGCCAGATCCGCATCGACGGCGAGGACATTCGTTCGGTCAGCCAGGACAGCCTGCGCCAGCGCATTGCCGTAGTGCCCCAGGAAACGGCGCTGTTCAATCGCAGCATCCGCGAGAACATCCGCTATGGCCGCCCCGAGGCCAGCGACGCCGAGGTGGAGGAGGCCGCTCGCCATGCCTACTGCGACGACTTCATCCGCCAGTTGCCCCAGGGCTACGACACCCCGGTCGGCGAGCGCGGGGTGCTGCTGTCCGGTGGCCAGCGCCAGCGCCTCGGCATCGCCCGAGCCTTTCTCAAGGATGCGCCCATCCTCATCCTCGACGAGGCGACCTCGGCGCTGGACAGCCACTCCGAGACGGTCATCCAGCGGGCGCTGCTGGAGTTGATGGAAGGGCGCACCGTGCTGGCGGTGGCCCACCGGTTGTCGACCCTGAGCGGCTTCGACCGCATCCTGGTGCTGGAGCATGGGGTCATCGTCGAAGACGGTCCACCGCAGCGGCTGCGCGAGGAAGAGGGCAGATTCGCCGCGCTCTGGGAATTGCAGGCCGCCCAGTAGCGAGCCCCTCGTGGCGGCTAAGTCCTTGTATGGCTTGCAACTTCGCCTCAACCGCGTAGAATGGCGCACCTCACCTCAGGGTGAGGCGTTATGGTGGCTCTGTCGGTCCCCCCGCAACGATCAACCGTGAACCCGGTCAGGCCCGGAAGGGAGCAGCCGCAGCGGTGATGTCGTGTGCCGGGGTGTGGCTGGCGGGGCCACCTCCATTTCTGCCCCCCGCTTTTCCCACTTCTTCCGTTCGTCCCTTCCCCAGCTCCTTTCGTGCCTGCGAACTCCTTAGCGCAGTAAAGAGTGACGAACTGCACTGTTTGCGAGCATGGCTCCGTGCCATCATGCGCCCTGCATCATCACTGCTGGACCCAGGTCCAAGGAACCCTCGTGAAGAACGGACTCGAAAGCGCAGGACGCGCCCTCAGCTACGGCCTCCATCCCTACCGCGTCGATTGCCGACGCGAAAGCGAAGCGACGCTGATCGCCCACATCTACCATCCCAGCGAGCCGCTGCTGTTGATCAGGTTCACCCTGAGCAACGAAGAGGCGAACAACCCCTTCAAGATGAACGCCACCGTGGCCGGGCTGCGCGCCCAGCTGGATGCCCTGGCGGCCTATGTCTCCAGCGTCGTGCTGGCCGACGGCGAAGACCACTGCCTGCGTGCCTGACGCCACGCGGGCTCGCCCCGCGCGGGGCCTGATCGCTTGAAACCACCCCGGGTCGCCCTCATCTAGGCGGGTAGGCGAAAGAACCGCGGTGTGGCCCCGGGGTGACACCGCGGGATGCATTCGCCGCCCCTCTTCGTTAGCATGTGCTCCCCCAGTCTTCTCCTGATCAGGTCTCGATGAGTTACCAGGTTCTTGCGCGCAAATGGCGCCCGCGGTCCTTCCGCGAAATGGTCGGCCAGACCCATGTGCTCAAGGCGCTGATCAACGCGCTGGACAACGAGCGGCTGCACCACGCCTATCTTTTCACCGGCACCCGCGGGGTGGGCAAGACCACCATCGCGCGGATCCTGGCCAAGTGCCTGAACTGCGAGACCGGCATCAGCTCTACGCCCTGCGGTACCTGTTCGGTCTGCCGCGAGATCGACGAAGGCCGTTTCGTCGACCTCATCGAGGTGGACGCCGCCAGCCGCACCAAGGTGGAAGACACTCGCGAGCTGCTGGAGAATGTGCAGTACGCACCGTCCCGCGGCCGCTATAAGGTGTACCTCATCGACGAGGTGCACATGCTCTCTACCCACAGCTTCAACGCCCTGCTCAAGACGCTGGAAGAGCCGCCGCCCCACGTCAAGTTCCTGCTCGCCACCACCGATCCGCAGAAGCTGCCGGTCACCATCCTCTCGCGCTGCCTGCAGTTCGCCCTGAAGAACATGCCGCCGGAGCGCGTCGTCGCGCACCTGCAGCAGGTCCTGGCGGCGGAAAGCATCCCCTTCGAGGACGATGCCCTCTGGCTGCTGGGTCGCGCGGCCGACGGCTCCATGCGCGATGCCATGAGCCTGACCGACCAGGCGATCGCCTTCGGCGAGGGTAAAGTGCTGGCCGCCGACGTGCGCGCCATGCTCGGTACCCTCGACCATGGTCAGGTCTACGACGTCCTCCAGGCGCTGCTGGAAGGGGATGGCCGCGCCGTGCTGGACGCGGTGCGCCACCTGGCCGAACAGGGACCCGACTGGAGCGGGGTGCTGGCCGAACTGCTCAATGTGCTGCACCGGGTGGCCATCGCCCAGGTGCTGCCCGATGCGGTGGACAATGGCCAGGGTGATCGCGAGCGGGTGCTGACCCTGGCGCAGACCCTGCCGGCGGAAGACGTCCAGTACTACTACCAGCTTGGCCTGGTGGGGCGGCGTGATCTGCCGCTGGCGCCGGATCCGCGTCATGGCTTCGAGATGGTGTTGCTGCGCATGCTGGCCTTCCGGCCGGCAGGTGTGGCCCTTCCCGAGCGGCCGGCATTAAAGACGACGGGAGCCAGCCCGGCCACGGCTGACTCCGACACGCGTCCGGTGGCCGCGGCGGCTCCCGTGGCGCCGGCACCTGCGCCCGCGCCCAAGGCGGAGGCCGCACCCATTCCCGCACCGTCGCCTCCAGTTAATACCACCCCTGAAGAGGCGCCGGTCGATCTTCCCTGGGAGGAGCCTGCCCCCGCGGCGGTCAAGCCGACTCCGGCTCCGGCTCCGGCTCCGGTCGAGCGGCCCAGCCCGGCTGCCGTCCAGGCGGCGCCGAGCGCGCTGCCCACGCCGCGCGTGGAGGCTACGCCCGCGGCGACGATGATCGCCGAGCTGCCGGCGGACACCTCCGGTGACGATCTGGACGGTGACGAAGAGCCGCCGCCGGCCGAGGATTACTACGAGGTGGGGCTGGACGACTACCTCGACAGTCTCGGTGAACCCGCCGCCGACGAGGTCGCCGTAGTCCCGGCGCCTGCGGTACAGCCGGCGACCGGTCTGGCCGCCGACTGGCAGGCGCTGTTTCCCGAGCTGAAGCTGGGCGGCCTGACCGCCAGCATCGCCGCCAACTGCACCCTGGTAGCGGTGGAAGGCGATCGCTGGCACCTGCACCTGGATCCGGCGCAGAGTGCGCTGTTCAACGCCAACCAGCAGCGGCGCCTCAACGATGCGCTGAACCAGCAGCAGGGACGTACCATTACGCTCGAGGTGACCATCCAGACCCCCGAGCAGGAGACGCCTGCCCAGGCCGCCGCCCGGCGCCGGGCGGAGCGTCAGCGGCAGGCGGAACAGTCCATCCAGGACGATCCGCTGATCCGCCAGATGATTCAACAGTTCGCCGCCACGGTGCGCGCGGGTACCATCGAGCCGGTCGACACCCAAGCCTGACCGGCTTCCAACTCATAGTTCGAGGTAGCAGACATGATGAAAGGTGGCATGGCCGGCCTGATGAAGCAGGCCCAGCAGATGCAGGAAAAGATGCAGAAGATGCAGGAAGAGCTGGCGAACGCCGAAGTGACCGGTCAATCCGGCGCCGGCCTGGTCAGCGTCGTCATGACTGGCCGGCACGACGTCAAGCGCGTCAGCCTGGACGACAGCCTGATGCAGGAAGACAAGGAAATTCTCGAAGACCTGATCGCCGCCGCGGTGAACGATGCCGTGCGCAAGATCGAGCAGAACAGCCAGGACAAGATGTCCGGCATGACCTCCGGCATGCAACTGCCGCCCGGCTTCAAGATGCCCTTCTAGAAGAGGCTTGCTACGGGTGCCCCCAAGCACCCGTTTTCTTTCGCTCTCCCATACGGTAGTCCATGAGCTTCAGTCCCCTGATTCGCCAATTGATCGATGCGCTCCGGGTCTTGCCCGGCGTCGGCCAGAAGTCCGCCCAGCGTATGGCCCTGCAACTGCTCGAGCGTGAGCGCCAGGGCGGCCTGCGCCTGGCCAGCGCCCTCAGCGCGGCCATGGAAGGGGTAGGCTACTGCCGCCAGTGCCGTACCCTGAGCGAGGACGAGATCTGCGGTTTCTGCGCCGATACCCGGCGCGATGACAGCATCCTCTGCGTGGTGGAAGGCCCCATGGACGTCTTCGCCGTGGAGCAGACCGGCTACCGTGGGCGCTACTTCGTGCTCAAGGGACACCTGTCGCCCATCGACGGCCTGGGCCCGGACGCCATCGGCGTGCCCGAGCTGGAGCGGCGTGTCAGCGAAGGTGGCTTCACCGAAATGATCATCGCCACCAACCCCACGGTGGAAGGCGAGGCGACCGCCTACTACATCGCCCAGTTGCTGGCACCCAAGGGGCTGATCATCTCGCGGATCGCCCATGGCGTGCCCCTGGGTGGCGAACTGGATCTGGTCGATGGTGGCACCCTGACCCACGCCTTCGCCGGGCGCAAGCCGATTAGTCTCTAGCGCGACCCGGTCTCCAGGCAAAGGCTCTGGAGCACCGACAAGCCTGTATCTCGTGATCGAGAAGCATTATCATTATCGGAAGTCAGCTGCTTCCGAGGATGGTGATGCAGACGCTCGAGTCCGACCGGCACGGACATATCCGGACCCTTTATCTCGACCACCATGGTTGGTTGCGCGAGCGCCTCCACCGGCGGTTGGGTTGCCTTGGGCAGGCGGCCGATCTTGCCCAGGACACCTTCCTGCGCCTCCTGGCCCGGGAGGGCGAGCTGCAACCTCTGCGTGAGCCGCGCGCCTTCCTGGCGACCGTCGCCCAGGGGCTGCTGGCCAATCACTGGCGGCGCCAGGCGTTGGAGCGAGCCTATCTCGAGGCGCTCGCCGCCCGTCCGGAAGAGGTGCAGCCCTCGCCGGAGGCCCAGGCGCTGATCCTGGAAACCCTCACCGAACTCGATGCCTTGCTCGACCGCCTGCCGAGCCGGGTACGGCAGGCCTTCCTGCTGGCGCAACTGGAAGGTCTTACCTATGCCGTCATCGCCGAGCGCCTGGGCGTGTCGGAGCGGATGGTCAAGAAGTACATGGCCCAGGCCATGTTGCATTGCCTGGAGCTGGTGTCTTGACGGCCCTGGGGCGTGATCCCGCGGTGCCCCTGGAAGAGGCTGCCCACTGGTTCGCCGAGCTGGCCGCCGGAGAGGTCGACCCTGCGACCCGGAGGGCCTGGGAGCGCTGGCTGCAGGCGGATCCGCGGCACGGCGTGGCCTGGGCCCGGGTGGAGGAAATCAGCGCGCGTTTCTCCGGGCTGCCCGTGTCGGGGCGGATAGCCCTCGCCCGGCGCGAGACCCTGGAGCGGCGCCGGGCACTCAAGGTGCTCGGCCTGGTGCTCGGCGGCCTGGCGCTGGGCTGGAATCGAGGCGATGACTGGCGGCTGGGGCAGGGCGCCGACCTGAGCACGGCGGTCGGCGAGATCCGCGCCTTCGACCTGGCTGCCGGGGTGCGGGTCTGGCTCAACACCGATAGCCAGCTGGCCCATGAGGAGGCCCCGGATGGCTGGCGCCTGCTGCGGGGCGAGGCGCTTTTCGAAGGCCAGCGCGGGGCCGCGCCACTGACCCTGGAGACCGTGGCCGGCAGGGTACGGCTGGGGGCGGGCTGCTGTGGTATCCGTAGTCGCGAGGAGGGTGTGGAGGTGGCGGCCTATGCCGGGGCCTTCCAACTCTTTCCGCGTCAGGCGCGTTCCCAGACCCTGGCCGAGGGCGCACGGGTTTTGCTGACCCCCGGCGCGGTGCTCCCCCTGGGGCGCGCCGATCCCGGCCGTAAGCTGTGGCGGCAGGGGCGGCTGGTGGTGGATGACTGGCCGTTGGCGGCGCTGGTGGCGGAGTTGGGGCGCTATCGTCCCGGCCTGCTGAGCTGCGCCGCCACGGTCGCCGACCTGCGGGTGGTGGGCAGCTATCCCTTGGATGATACCGATCGCGCCCTGGTAGCCCTGGCCGACAGCCTGCCGGTGCGGGTGGAGCGGCGCCTGCCCTGGTGGGTGCAGATCGTACCGGCCTGAAAAAAAGCTGGGCGGGCGGTTCCCCTTTCGCGAACTCGCGGGGCTTAGGGGGGACAAGGATCCCCACTATCGAGGCACCCATGCAGCGTTCTTCCCGCTTCACCCTCCATCCTCTTCGCCGTGCGGCGCGCGCCTTCGCCCTGGCGCTACCGCTCGGGATGACTGGCCTGGCCGCGCCCCTCGGGGTCCTTCAGGCCGCTCCCCTGGCCCAGGAGTACCGTATCGCCCCGGGCAGCCTGGCGACGGTCCTCAGCACCTTCGCCGCCCAGAGCCAGGTGCTGCTGTCGGCACCGGCCCAAGGCCTGGAAGGCCGCCGCAGCCCCGGGTTGCAGGGGCGCTATTCGCCGGCCGAGGGCTTCCGGGAAATCCTCCAGGGCAGCGGCTGGCAGGCGGCGCGCCAGGCGGACGGCAGCTATCGGCTGGAAGCCGCGGCCGCGGCGGGGGTGACCTCCTTGAGCGACACCACGGTCACCGGCTTCAGCCTGGGCAATGCCCTGGGCGAGACGGACGGCTACCTGGCGACCCATAGCGATGTGGCGACCAAGACCAGCAAGTCGTTGCTGGAAACCTCCCAGGCGGTCTCGGTGGTCACCCGCGAGCAGATCGACGACCAGGGTGCCAAGACCGTCCAGCAGGCCATGAGGTATACCCCGGGCATCTTCACCGGCCAGGTCGGGGCGTCCAATCGCTACGACTATGTGGTGATGCGCGGCTTCGCCGACAACAGCGTCGACAATGTCTTCCTCGATGGCCTCAAGACCATGGGTGACAGCGGCACCTTCAGTTCGCTGCAGGTGGATCCCTACTTCCTCGAGCGCATCGACGTGGTGAAGGGGCCGGCCTCGGTGCTCTATGGTCGCAGCCTGCCAGGCGGCCTGGTGGCCCTGACCAGCAAGCAGCCGCTGTACCAGCCCTATCACCAGGTGCAGGCGACGCTGGGCAATCTTGGCCAGCGCGGCGCGGGCTTCGATTTCGCTGGGCCGCTGGACGAGGAGGGGCGCATCGCCTATCGCCTGGTGGGGCTGGCCCAGCACAGCGATACCCAATTCGATCACGTGGAGGAAGAGCGCTATGCCCTGGCGCCGAGCCTGGCCCTGGACCTGAGCGACGCCACCACCCTGACCCTGCAGGCCTATCTGCAAAAGGATCCGGATGGCGGCTATCACAGCGGGGTGCCCGCCGAGGGTAGTCTCTACCGCCGCAATGGTCGCTATATCAGCAATCATTTCTTCGACGGCGAGCCGGACCACGACAAATTCGAGCGGACCCAGCAGATGGTCGGCTACCGGCTCGAACACAGATTCAACGACGTCTGGAGCGCCCGGCAGAATTTCCGCTACGCCAAGTCGCGGGTCGAGCTGGAGCAGGTCTATGGCTATGGTTACGTCGGGGACAGCAACCTGCTCAATCGCTACTACTCCGGCGGCCGCGAGAACCTGCACGCCTATACCCTGGACAACCTGGTACAGGCGGACTTCGACTGGGCCGGGACCCGCCACACCCTGCTCGCCGGCGTCGACTACCAGCGCCGCTGGACGCACGTGGACTGGCCCAGTGGCACGGCCGATCCGCTGGATGCCTTCGAGCCTAACTATGGCGGCCAGGTGACCCTGTACCCGGGCAGCGAGTATCGGCGCGAGCTGGAGCAGACCGGCGTCTACCTGCAGGATCTCATCGAGCTGGATCGCTGGCGCCTCTCCCTGGGGTTGCGCCAGGACTGGGTGAAGATCGGCATCGAGGATCGTACCCAGGGTACCGGCAGCAGCGAGCACCGTAGCCAGGCCAGCGGTCGCGCCGGGCTGCTCTATCTGTTCGACAACGGCCTGGCGCCTTACCTGAGCTATTCGACCTCCTTCAATCCCAACGCCTACAACGACGCCGCGGGTAATCCGCTGGAGCCCACCGAGGGCAAGCAGTGGGAGCTGGGCCTGAAGTACCAGCCGCCGGGCGGCGCCAGCTTCTACACCGCCTCGCTGTTCCATATCACCCAGGAAAACGTGGCGACCAAGTTGCCCCAAGAGGACTTCTATTCCTCGGTGGGCGAGATCCGCTCCCGTGGCCTGGAGCTGGAGGGCCATCTGCAACTGGCAGAGCGGCTCAAGCTGCTGGGCAGCTACACCTTCACCGACATCGAGTACACCCAGGCGCTGGACGGCACCCAGGGCAATACGCCGAACCAGGCGCCGCGGCACCAGGCCTCGCTGTGGGGGCAGTACGACCTGGCGGGGCCGCTGGCGGGCTTCAGCGTCGGCGCCGGGGCGCGCTACGTGGGGACCAGTTGGGCGGACAAGGCCAATACCCGGAAAGTACCGGCCTACACCCTGGTGGACGCCATGCTCGCCTACGACTTCACCCGGCTGGGATTGCCGGGGCTCACGGCGCGGGTCAATGCCAACAACCTCATGGGCAAGGACTATGTGGCGTCCTGCTACAGCCTGGATTTCTGCTACTTCGGCGAGGAGCGCAACGTGACCGCGACGGTCAGCTACACCTTTTAGGTGCTCGGGGTCCTGCCGCTCAGGCAGGACCCCTGGTCTCAGCCTTCCAGCTGGCCGCCGGCTAGGGCGCAGAGGCGGGCGGAATCGAGGATGCGCACCTCCTTGCCTTCGGCCGCCAACACACCGCTCTGCTGGAAGCGGGTGAACACCCGCGATACCGTTTCCACCGCCAGGCCGAGAAAGTTGCCGATCTCGTTGCGCGACATGCTCAAGCGGAATTGCTGGGCGGAAAAGCCGCGGGCATGGAAGCGCGCCGACAGATTGACCAGGAAGGTGGCGATGCGCTCGTCGGCACTCTTCTTCGACAGCAGCACCATCATCTGCTGGTCGTCGCGGATCTCCCGGCTCATCACCCGCAGCAGCTGCCGGCGCAGTTGCGGCAACTGCTCGGAGAGTTCGTCCAGGCGCTCGAAGGGGATCTCGCAGACGGTGGTGGTTTCCAGTGCCCGGGCTGACACCGGGTAGCGCTCGCTGTCCATGCCCGATAGCCCGACCAGTTCGCTGGGCAGGTGGAAGCCGGTGATCTGTTCCTCGCCGGCATCGCTCAGGCTGCTGGTGCGCAGGGCGCCGGAGCGCACCGCATAGACCGAGCCGAAGGTATCGCCCTGGCGGAACAGATAATCCCCCTTGGCCAGCGGCCGCCCGCGCTTGACGATCTGGTCGAGGGCATCGAGGTCTTTCAGATCGAGCGACAGCGGCAGGCACAGCGAGGCGAGGCTGCAATCCTTGCAATGGGCCTGGGCGGTGCGCAGCTTGAGGGGCTCGGTCATGGGGTCGGGTCGCTTCTCGTCTGGTTCCAAAAGTCTAACTTTAGCAGTCGTGGCAGGCATGGGTCATATCACCCGGGAAAAGCGCTGGGGGTCGCCGCCCGGCAGGTAGCGGTCGAACAGCATGCACAGGGCGCGGATTAGCAGCCGCCCTGGCGGCAGTACCTGGATGCCCCGCTCATCGAGGCGGATCAGACCGTCAGCGGCCATGGCCCTGAGTTGCGGCCAGGCGTCGGCGAAATACTGGCGGAAGTCCAGCTCGCAACTGCGTTCGATGGCGGCGAAATCCAGTTGGAAATGGCAGATCAGTTGGGCGATCACCGCGCCGCGGATGCGGTCGTCCTGCGAGCGGCGCAGGCCGCGGGCGATGACCAGTTCACCCTGGGCCAGGCGCTCCTGGTAGTGGGCGAGGTCCGGGCTGTTCTGGCAAAGCACCTCGCCGACCTGGCTGATGGCGGACACGCCCAGGCCCAGCAGGTCGCAGTGGCCGTGGGTGGTGTAGCCCTGGAAGTTGCGCTGCAGGGTACCGTCTTCCTGGGCGATGGCCAGGTCGTCGTCGGGCAGGGCGAAGTGATCCATGCCGATGTAGCGATAGCCGGCGGCACTCAGTAGCTCCACGGTGCGCTGCAGCATCTCCAGCTTGGCCGCGGGGGTGGGTAGCTCGCTGGCTTCTATGCGCCGCTGCGGCGGGAAGCGTTGCGGCAGGTGGGCGTAGTTGAACACCGACAGCCGATGGGGCTGCAGTTCCAGTACCCGCTCCAGGGTATGGGCGAAGCTGGCCGGGGTCTGCCGCGGCAGGCCGTAGATGAGATCCAGGTTGATGGAGCGGTAGTCGAGGGCGCGGGCGGCCTCGACCAGGGTGCGGGTGTCGTCGAAGGGTTGCAGACGGTTGACCGCCAGTTGTACCTGCAGATCCAGGTCCTGGACGCCGAAGCTGACCCGGTTGAAGCCCAGTTCGCGCAGCAGCCCCATGGTGCTCCAGTCGGCCTCGCGCGGATCGATCTCGATGGAATAGTCGCCGCGGTCGTCGTCGGCCAGGGTGAAGTGGCGGCGCAGGTCGGCCATCAATTCGCGCAGTTGCAGCGGATTGAGAAAGGTCGGGGTGCCGCCGCCCAGGTGCAGCTGTTCCACCCGCTGACCGCCGTCCAGGTGCCGGCTGGTGAGGGCCATCTCCTGGCGCAGGGCCTCAAGGTAGGCGACGCTGCGGCTGCGGTCCTTGGTGATGACCTTGTTGCAGGCGCAGTAGTAGCAGATGTTGGCGCAGAAGGGCACATGCAGGTAGAGCGACAGCGGGCGTCCGGCCTGGCGGCTCAGGCGCAGGGCACCGAGCAGGTCGAAGGGGCCGATGCCGTCGTGGAATTGCACGGCGGTGGGGTAGGAGGTGTAGCGGGGGCCGGCGCGATCGTAGCGGGCGATGAGGTCGGCGTCCCAGGCGAGGGCGGCTGTCATGCCGGGCTCCAATGGTTTCGAGGTGACCAGTGTGAGGGGCACGGTCCGAGCTTTATTGATCCAGATCAATGAACGCCGGGTTAAGCTCCGCGGCTTTGACGAGGAGTAGCCCATGGCAGGCGAGTTGTATCTCGGGAGCTTTCGCGAATGTCGCCCGGATGGCACGCCCCTGGCCACCCTGCTGCTGGCCCATGGCGCCGGGGCAGGGATGGACAGCCCCTTCCTGCAGCAGCTGGCCGAGGAGCTGGCGCGGCGCGACGTTCGCACCCTGAGGTTCGAGTTTCCCTACATGGCCCGGGCCCGCGCCGAGGGCAAGCGGCTTCCGCCGAATCCGGCGCCGGTATTGCTGGAGCACTGGCGGGCCGTGGTCGCCACCTGGCGTGCGGCGGAAAGCGGGCCGCTGTGGCTGGCGGGCAAGTCCATGGGCGGGCGGATGGCCAGTCTGCTGGCCGACGAGGTGGGGGCGGCCGGGCTGGTCTGCCTGGGCTATCCCTTCCATCCGGCCGGCAAGCCCGAGCGGCTGCGTACCGAGCACCTGGCGACCCTGGCCACGCCGACGTTGATCGTCCAGGGCGAGCGGGATGCCCTGGGCAACCGCGCGGAGGTGGCCGGTTATGCGCTGGCGCCGGCCATCGAGGTGCAATGGATCGCCACCGCGGACCATGACCTCAAGCCGCTCAAGAGCAGCGGCCTGAGTCAGGCCCAGGTGTTGGCGGACACGGCGGCCTGGATCGCCGCCTTCGTGCGGACCGGCGGCTAGATCACCCGGAAGCCGCTAGTGCCATCGCGCCGCAACTGCTCGACCAGGCCAAATTCCCAATCCAGGTAGGCCTGCATGGCCTCGCGCGGGGCGTCAGTACCCTCGTAGGGACGGCGATAGCGGTCACGGCGGCTCGACAGCAGGCGCGTCTCGCCGCTTTCCACTGGCAAGCCGGCAGCCAGCCAGGCCGCGGTGCCGCCCTCCAGCAGCAGGACGGGGCTATCGGTGCTGGCCTGGACATCGACGGCGGCGAAGGCGGCCAATTGGCCGCTGCCACAGGTGAAGACATAGCGCTCAGCCGGTGGCAGGGCGGCGGGTAGATCGGCGCGCAGCACCCAGGCCGCACCGGGGATATGGCGCTGCACGTAGTTGGCGCTGCCGGTGACGTCCAGCACCAGGGTGCCCGGTTCGGCCAGCAGTTCCTGCAGGCGGGTGACGGAGATGCGCTCCACCTGCCCAGGGGTGGGAGCGGGTGCCTGCCAGGGACCGGTGGCGCTCAGGGCTGCGGGCGGGATGTCATCCACCACCGCGACCTCCCAGCCCATCTGCGCGAGCCAGGAGGCGCTCATGTTGGCGCGCACGCCATCGTCGTCCACCAGGGCCAGGCGCGCCCCGCGTACCGGGGCGCTGTGGTCGGTCTCCTGTACCAGCTGGCCACCCGGGGTGGAGCGGGCGCCGGGGAGGTGGCCGGCGGCGAATTCCTCGGGGGTGCGCACATCGATCAGATAGTGGGTCCGCTGGGCATTGGCCCGCCAGGCGTCCAGCTCGGTGAAGGGCAGGCGGACGACACCGGCGCGGTCGGCCACTTGGCGGGCACGGGTGGCAGCGGTCGCCCGGGTCGCCGGGCTGACGTCGCCGAAGCGGCGTGCCTGGCCATGTTCCAATTGCTGCCCGGCCAGGGTCCAGCCGATGGTGCCGTTTCTCAGGGCGGCCACCGGATTGGGGATGCCGGCGTTGATCAGCGACTGGGCGCCGATCAGGCTGCGGGTACGACCGGCGCAGTTGACGATGACCCGCGTCCGCGGATCGGGTGCCAGCTCGGCGACGCGCAGTACCAGTTCGGCGCCCGGCACACTGACGCCACGGGGGATGCTCATGGTCTGGTATTCCTCGAAGCGGCGGGCGTCGAGGATCACCACGTCGGCGTCCTGATCCAGCAGCGCCTTGACCTTTTCGGCCGGTAGCGAAGGCGTATGGCGCCTAGCTTCCACCAGCTCGCCGAAGGCCTTGCTCGGTACGTTGACGTCGATAAACAGCTCGCCGCCGCTCGCCTGCCAACCCGCCAGTCCGCCTGCGAGCAGGGCCACATCGGTATAGCCCAGGGCCTGCAGACGCTCGGCGGCGCGTTCGGCCAGGCCTTCGCCATTGTCATAGAGGGTGATGGCGACGTCGCGGCGGGGCAGGCGCGACCAGGCCTCCAGTTCCAGGCGCGACAGCGGCAGGTTGGCGGCCCAGAGGGGATGGCCGGCGGCGAAGGGGTCTTCTTCGCGGACATCGAGCAGGGCGACTTCCGCGCCGGCGAGCAGGGCCTGGCGGATATCTTCGGGGCTGCGGAAGGCGGTCATGGCGTGGCGGTCTCCTGGGACAGGTCCCACAGGTTGGGCAGCTGGCGGTTGGTGTAGCCGGAGATGAAGGGCTTCTCCTGGCCATCGTCGGCGTAGACGGCGCGGCGCACGGCGCCGATGTTGCCGCCATAGACGTGGATGCTGATGGAGGTGCGGTCGGCGTAGGCGTTGCTGACCTGGTGGATGTCGCCTACCCGCGGCGATACCGCTTCCACCTGGCCCGGCTCCAGGCGTACGGGCGCGCCTTCTGGCAGCAGGCGGCCGTCGGGCGCGCGGGCGAAGCCTTGAGCGGTCTCGGCGCCGCGCAGCATGCCGATCAGGCCCCAGGTGCGATGATCGTGCACCGGGGTGGCCTGGCCCGGACCCCAGACGAAGCTCACCACGGAGAAGCGCTGGCGGGCATCGGCATGCAGCAGGTACTGGCTGTAGCGCTCCGGTCGGGGCTGGGCACACTCCTCGGGTAGCCAGTCGTCGTGGCGGACCAGCTCGCCGAGCAGGGCGGCGCCGCGCGCCAACAGCTCGGCTTCGGCGGGCTGCTCATCGACCAGGGTGGCGAGGTCGTGCAGGAAGAGGCGCAGGCGGTCGAGCCTAGGGGTCATGGCGGGCTCCGCGAAGGATGGCGGGTGGGTGTTGCGGGTCATTAAAGCAGGGCGGTGGCCTTCTTCCTTAGATCCATTGGTTCTGTGCTGAAAACCTAAAAATGCATATTGGAAAAACTTATATATTTGATGTGGGCATATTAGGTTATGCGTAATCGATATTTATCGATGGCGTCCAAGCAGGGTTAGGTTCTAAGCAGACCAGGGCAAGGCCCCTCGCCCTGGCCCCTTTTCCTGCTTTCGGAGCCCTTGCATGACCGCCTTCGTCCTCTCGCCCGCCAGCGTTCGCGCCCGGGTGTCCGCCGCCGAATGGGAGGCGCGGGTCAAGCTCGCCGCCGCCTACCGGCTGGCCGCCCGCGAACGCTGGACCGACCATATCTACACCCACTTTTCCCTGCGGGTGCCGGGGCCGGAGGCGCACTTCCTGATCAACCCCTTCGGCCAGACCTTCGACGAGATCACCGCGTCCTCGCTGGTGAAGGTGGATATCGACGGCGAGATCGTCCTCGACCCCACGGGCTTCGGCATCAATCCGGCCGGCTACGTGATCCATAGCGCCATCCACCGGGCCCAGCCCGAGACCCATGCGGTGCTGCACACCCACACGGCTGCCGGCATCGGGGTCTCCGCCCAGCGCGGCGGGCTGCTGATGATTTCCCAGCATGCCATGAGGTTCTTCGGCCGCCTGGCCTATCACGGCTATGAGGGCGTGGCCCTGGATCTGGACGAGCAAAGCCGGCTGGTGGCCGACCTCGGTCCGCACCAGGCTATGATCCTCTGCAATCACGGACTGCTCACCGCTGGCCAGAGCCTGGAGGAAGCCTTCTGGCACCTCTATTACCTGGAGCGCTCCTGCTCCGCGCAGTTGGCGGCCCAGAGTGGCGGGGCCGAGCTGGTGATAGCGCCCGACGCCGTCGCGCAGAAGGTCAGCGATCTCATCCCCGGCAACCTGGCGCGCGGTGCCCATGTCCGTCATTGGGAAGCCGCGGTGCGTCAGCTGGAGCGACACGAAGGTCGGGAGTACGCGCAATGAAGCGACTGCTCGCCACCCTGGGCCTGGCCTTCCTGCTGGGGCAGGCCCAGGCGGCGCCGGATCTCTCCGGGGTGACCCTGGTGCTGGGCGACCAGGCCCGCGGCCTGCGCGCCATGATGGAGGCCGCCGGGAGCCTCGACGGGGCGTCTTACCAGTATCGCTGGGCCAACTTCCAGGGCGCCGCGCCACTGTTCGAGGCCCAGCGCGTCGGCGCGGTGGATACCTCCTATGCCGGTGACCTGCCGGTGCTGATGGCCGCCTCCGGGGGCGTGCCGCTCAAGCTCATCGCCACCAATGTCGGCTTTCCCCAGGCCAACGGCCTGCTGGTACAGAAGGATTCGCCGATCCGCTCGGTGCGGGATCTCAAGGGGCATACCGTGGTGGTGTCCTCGGCCAAGGGCAGCATCTCCCAGCATCTGCTCTATGCCGCCCTGGAAGAGGCAGGGCTCAAGCGCGAAGACGTCACGGTCAAGTTCGTGCTGCCTACCGATGCCAGCGCCGCCTTCAATGCCGGGCAGATCGAGGCCTGGGCCACCTTCGATCCCTATCTCGGCATCGCCGAGCAGCACGGTGCCCGGCTGCTGCGCGACGGTGAGGGGCTGACCACCGCCCTGGGCTTTCTGACCGCCACCTCGGCCTCCCTGGAAGATCCGGCCAAGCGTGCCGCCATCGCCGATTTCGCCGGTCGCCTGGCCCAGGCACGGGCCTGGGCGGTGGCCCATCCGCAGGATTACGCCCGCATCTATGCCGAGCTGACCCGCCTGCCGGAAGGCGCCGCGGCGGCCATCTCGGCGCGGACCTCCCATGGCCTGCGCCCCGTACAACCGACTGATGTCGCCGCGGTACAGAAGGTGGCCGATCTGTTCAGCCAGCTCCAGGTGCTGCCCAAGCCGGTCGATGTCGCCGCCCTGGCCGATGCCAGCGTCTTCACCCAGGAACCCACGCCATGACCCTCATCCGCCGTACCCTGCTGGCGCTACCGCTGCTGCTCGCCGCCAGCGCGGCCCTGGCCGCGGAGACCCTCACCCTGCGCATCGCCGACCAGAAGGGCAACATGCGCGCCCAGCTGGAAGCCGCCGACGGCCTGCGCGACCTGCCAGGCTATCGCATCCAATGGGCGGAGTTTCCCGCCGCCGCGCCCCTGGCCGAGGCGCTCAATGCCGGCGCGGTGGACGCCGGCATCATCGGCGACGGCCCCTTGCTGTTCGCCCTGGCGGCCGGGGCACCGGTGAAGGCCATCGCCGTGGACAAATCCGATCCCTATGGCACGGCGGTGATCGTGCCCCAGAACTCGCCGCTGCGCTCGGCGGCCGATCTCAAGGGCAAGCGCATCGCCACCGGCCGCGGCTCCATCGGTCATTACATTGCTCTCAAGGCGCTGGATTCGGTGGGCTTGACCGCCCAGGACGTGAGTTTTCGCTTCCTTGGCCCGGTGGACGCCAAGATGGCCCTGGCCAACGGCTCGGTCGACGCCTGGGCGACCTGGGAGCCCTATACCGCCCAGGCCGAGCAGGTGGACGGCGCCCGGGTGCTGGTCAATGGCCGCGGCCTGTGGGCCGGCAACAGCTTCCTCGCCGCCACCGACACGGCCCTGGCCGATCCGGCCCGGCGCGCGGCGCTGCAGGACTATCTCGACCGCCTCGCCGCCGCGCAGCGCTGGGGCTATACGCATCTGGACAGCTATGCCAAGACGCTGGCGCAGATCATTGGCTTTCCTGAGGCGGTGGCGCGATTGCAGTTCGAGCGGCGCAAGCTGCATTGGGAGCCCATCGATGCCCAGGTGGTGACCGACCAGCAGGCGGCGGCCGACTTCTACCACCGCAGCGGCCTGATCCCGCAGCGGCTGGATGCCCAGGCGACCTTCGCCCAGGGTTTCCGGGTGGCCAAGCCGGACGCGTCGCGGCAGGCGGTGCGGGAGTAGGGGTGTGCCAGAGGGATAGCGCGCGGTGTTGGGCTTCGCTGTGCTCAGCGCCAACCTACGGTGATGGGTGAGAGCCCGGAGTAGGGTGGACGGCGGGGTGCCCCCTCTCCCTTTGGGAGAGGGCTGGGGTGAGGGAAAAGCCACACCGACACTCGACCTATCCATATAACCCTTACTTATTTCAAAAAATCCCAACACCCTCAGTAGGCTATAAGCCAAATCCATGGATGAGCGCTCCACGATGCCCCTACGTCTTCCCTTCACCCGCCGTCCCCTCGCCCTGGGGCTCGCCGCCAGCCTGCTCACCGGGCTGGTCGCCGCGCCCCAGGCCGCCCAGGCCGAGGGCACCCTGCGCATTTCCGAGCAGTTCGGCGTCGTCTACCTGCTGCTGCACGTGGCACGTGACCAGGGGCTGATCGAGAAGCACGGCAAGGAGGAGGGCGTCGACATCAAGGTCAGCTGGACCAAGCTCTCCGGGGGCGCGGCGGTGAACGAGGCGGTGCTCTCCGGTGCGGTGGATGTCGGCTCGGCCGGGCTCGGCCCGCTGTTGACCCTTTGGGATCGCACCCACGGCCGGCAGAACGTAAAGGCGGTGGCCGGCCTCGGCGCCTTCCCCTACTACCTGGTGACCAACAATCCGGCGGTGAAGACCCTGGCCGACTTCACCGCCAAGGACCGCATCGCCGTGCCGGCAGTCAATGTCTCGGTGCAGTCGCGTTTCCTGCAATACGCCGCCGCCCAGGCCTTCGGCGAGAAGAACTGGAATCGCCTGGATCCCCTGACCGTCGCGGTGCCGCATCCGGATGCCACCGCCGCGGTGATCTCCGGGGGCACCGAGATCAACAGCCACTTCGCCAACCCGCCGTTCCAGGACCAGGAGCTGGCCAGCGGCAAGGCACACAGGGTGCTGAGTTCCTATGACGTGCTGGGTGGCGCCAACTCGCCGACCCTGGTGTTCGTCACCGAGAAATTCCGCCAGGACAATCCCAAGACCTACAAGGCCTTCCGTGAGGCGCTGACCGAGGCCGGGCAGATCATCGCACGGGACAAGGCCGCCGCCGCCCGTACCTACGTGAAGGTGGAGAACTCCAGGCTCGATCCGGCGCTGATCCAGAAGATCATCGAGAGCCCCGAGGTCAACTTCGACACCGCGCCGCAGAACACCCTGAAGCTGGCGGAATTCATGTACCGCATCGGTGCCATCCGCAACCAGCCCAGCTCCTGGCAGGACTACTTCTTCGTCGACACGCCCGACCAGAAGGGCAGCTGATCCTTTTCCCTACGGGTTCCACCGGACCACCGGACGAGCCCTCGACACCTCGAGGTCTCCCCATGGCTATTCCCCCGATTTTCCAGCGCCTGGCCCTGCTCCTGGCGAGCGGTGCCCTGGTGCTGTCCGCCCAGGCTGCCGAACCCCAGAAGATTCGCCTGGGCATCAACGACAGTCCGCAGAACGCCGCCCTGGAGCGCGCCGCCGAAGTCGCCCGGGAACAGGGCGTGGAGGTGGAGATCGTCGCCTTCAGTGACTGGAACACCCCGAACCTGGCGCTCGCCCACGGCGACATCGACGTCAATTACTTCCAGCACCAGCCCTTTCTAGAGAACGCCAACGCCCAGAACGGCTATGGCCTGGTGCCCATCGCCTATGGCGTGGAGAACAAGGTCGGGCTCTATTCCAAGCGGGTGAAGAGCTTCGCCGAGGTGCCGGACGGCGCCACCGTGGCGGTGGCCGACGATCCGGTCAACCAGGGGCGCGGACTGCAGCTCTATGCTCGTGCCGGCCTGATCCAGCTCAAGCCCGACGCCGGGCCCAAGGCCAGCCTGCAGGACATCATCGCCAATCCCAAGCACCTGAAATTCATCGAGTTGCCCGGTCCGCAACTGGCGCGGGTGCTGGACGACGTGACCCTGGCGCAGAGCTATCCCTCGCACATCCTCGCCGCCGGCACCACGGATCCGGGCAGCGCTCTGTTGTTCAGCGACGACGAGGCCAATGGTCACCTCTATGCCCTCCGGTTCGTGACCCAGCCGGCCAAGGCCAAGGATCCGGCGATCCTCACCTTCATCCAGGTATTCCAGAACGATCCGCGGGTGCGCGAGGCCATCGCCAAGGCCTATGGCAATCCGCAACTCTACAGCCTGGCCTGGCTGAACCGCCAGGAGGCCGCACGATGAGCAATGCCGTGCGGAAAACACTGGAGCCGCAAACGCCGGCCGAACCCCAGGCCGTCGCAGCCCGGGAGCACCTGCGCCTGAGCGGGGTGCAGAAGGTCTATACCGGCGGCGCGGTGCCCGTCACCGCCCTGGCGGACATCGACCTGTCCATCGCCCGCGGCGAGATCTTCGGCATCATCGGCCGGAGCGGCGCCGGCAAGTCCAGCCTGATCCGCACCCTCAATCGCCTGGAGGACGTCAGCGCCGGCCAGGTGCTGATCGACGGCGTCGACATCGGCACCCTGGGCGGCAGTCAGCTCGTCGCGCTGCGCCGCCGCATCGGCATGATCTTCCAGCACTTCAACCTGCTGGCTTCCCAGACGGTACTGGAGAACCTGGCCCTGCCGCTCAAGGCGGCCGGGTTTCGCCGTGACGAGATCGAGGCGCGTGCCCGGGAACTGCTGGAGCTGGTGGGCCTGCAAGGCAAGGAGCAGGTCTACCCCTCGCGCCTTTCCGGGGGCCAGAAGCAACGAGTGGGCATCGCCCGCGCCCTGATGCTCAAACCCGAGATCCTGCTGTGCGACGAGGCCACCTCGGCGCTGGATCCCGAGACCACCCAGTCGATCCTGGCGCTGCTGCAGGACATCAATCGCCGCCTGGGTCTGACCATCGTGCTCATCACCCACGAAATGGCGGTGATCCGCCAGATCTGCGACCGGGTGGTGGTGCTGGAGCACGGGCGCATCGTCGAGCAGGGGCCGGTGTGGCAGCTGTTCGGTGCGCCCCGGGCCGAAGCCACCCAGGCGCTGCTGGCCCCGCTGGCCGCCCAGTTGCCGGCGGACCTCGCCCGGCAGCTCGGCAGCAGCCGCCAGCCGGGGGCCCGGGCGGTGTTGGAACTCCACTACGACGGCCAGGGCGTGGAGCCCGACTTCCAGGCGCTGGGCCAGGCCCTCGGCGCGCCGGTGGAGCTGCTGCACGGCGGCATCGACCGGATCCAGGGCCATGCCCTGGGCCGCTTGCTGGTGGCCACCAGTGCGCCCGAGCGGCGCCTGGCCACCTTCCTGGACCAGGACGGGCTGTTCGCCCGGGCGGAGGTGCTGGGTTATGTCTGAGTTCATGCTCAAGGCGCTGTGGAAGGCCTTTCTCGATACGCTGACCATGGTCAGCGTATCGGCGGCCATCGTCTGGTTCGCCGGCATCGCCCTGGCGGTGGTGCTGGTCACCACCGGGCGCGGCGCCATCTTCGCCGCGCCCACCCTCAACCGGGTGCTGGGCACGGTGATCAACGCCTTCCGCGCCACGCCCTTCATCATCCTGCTGGTGGCGCTGATCCCGCTGACGCGGCTGATCACCGGCACCACCATCGGCGTCTGGGCGGCGGTGGTGCCCATCACCCTCAGCGCCACGCCCTTCTTCGCCCGCATCGCCGAGGTCAGCCTGCGCGAAGTCGGCGGCGGGGTGATAGAAGCGGCCCAGGCACTGGGTTGCGAGCGCCGCCACATCGTCTTCAACGTGCTGCTGCCCGAGGCCCTGCCGGGGATCATCGGCGGCTTCACCGTGACCCTGGTGGCCATGATCGGCGCCTCGGCCATGGCTGGCGCCATAGGCGCCGGTGGCCTCGGCGACCTAGCGATCCGCTACGGCTACCAACGCTACGACACCCAGGTGATGGCCGTGGTGATCGCCATCCTGGTGGTGCTGGTGTGCGGTATCCAGTTCATCGGCGACCGCTACGTGCGGCACCTGCGGGCGCGTTAGCTCAGGCGTGTGAGATAGGGCGGCAGTTCCGGGTCGGCGAGCACCGACAGCACCTTGAGCCGTTGCAGGGTGCGGTCGCGCCCGCGCAGCAGGTGATTGCGCAACTGGCTGGCGGCCGACTCGGGGCTGCCCACCAGCAGGGACTCCAGCACCAGGCGGTGCTCCACCAGTACCGCCTCGTCCAGCGGCGTACCGAGCGACTGGTGGAAGATGCGCGACACGTTCAGCGGGCTCTGGCTGTGGGTGATCAGCTGGGCCAGCTTGCGGTTGCGCAGACCTGACAGGCAGCGGCCATGCAGGTCCGCCTCGATCCGCTCCACGGCGGCCCAGGAGGAGGGCGCCGGCTGGCCGGCCAGCGCCTCCAGGCGTTCGAGCATGGCCAGCAGCTCCGCGCGCGGCAGCCCGGGTGCGGTCTGCAGCAGCGCCTCGGGTTCCAGCAGCGCGCGGATCTCGTAGTCGTCGCGGATGGCCTGGGCGGTGAGGGGGCCGGCCAGCCACTGGCCATAGGGCTCCTTTTCCACCAGGCCGCGATCGCGCAGGCGCATCAGGGCTTCGCGCACCACACTGCGGCTGACCCCCAGGTGGTCGGCGGCTTGCTGCTCGTCCAGGCGGAAATGGCCGAAGAGCATGGCATGGCTGACGCAGGCGGCGATCTCGTCGCCGACCCGCTCACCCAGGGAACGGGTGTCGATCAGCGCCTCGTCATCGTCCAGCCCCAGCAATTGCCGGGTCAGCGGTTGGCGCTGGGGTTCGCCCGCGGTACCGGCCGGATCGATCAGATAGCCACGGCCTTCGAAGCGGCGGATCAGGCCCTCATCCTGCAGCAGCGTCAACGCCTGGCGTACCGGCACCCGGCTGGTACCGAACAGCTGGGCCAGGGGCGCTTCCACCAGCACCAGCCCCGGCGCCGCCCGCCCCGCCAGGATGGCTTCGCGCAGGGTGCTGCGGATCATCACGTAGCGCGCGGCGGTACGGCTGTCATCGGTGGGGGCGGGGACTTCTGCCGACATCAGGGGCCTTCCGAGGGGGAGATGAGAATTGTGGCACAGGCCAGCGGGCTTTCGCGCGTTACCGGGCTGGCAGGCCCCGCGCACGGTAACGGGGCGGGCGTTACTTCTTTGCACAAAAATGGATCTATTTAATTTAAGTACATTTTTACTTTCAGGGCTTTTGGCTGCGCGGGGTGCCTGGAAGTGCCAAGCCGCGCGCGCTTTTCAGCTATCGCTGCAAAACTGGCACAAAGCCTGCTCTGTTAAACGTATCTATTTATAAAATATACGTTTAAGGAGGGGTCGTGGCACCATCCCAAGCCCTGGCACTGGATGCGGTTGGTCTCGGGGAGGCCTATGCCGCCGGTACCCTCGATCCCTTGACGGTGTTCGAGGCGTGCCTGGCGCGCGCCCAGGCGTCTGCGGCGGTATTCATCACCCTGACGGCGGAACGGGGTCGCGCCGAGGCCCTGGCTGCGCGGGAGCGCTGGCGGTTCGGCACCCCTCGGTCGCCGCTGGACGGGGTACCCCTGGCCTGGAAGGACCTGTTCGATCTGCAGGGTGAGGTCACCACCTGTGGCGCCGAGCTGCGGCGTTTCGCGCCGCCGGCCGAGCGCGATGCCGAGCTGGTGCAGCGCCTGGGCCAGGCCGGCCTGGTCAGCCTGGGCAAGCTCAATCTCAGCGAGTTCGCCTATTCGGGCGTGGGCCTCAATCCTCACTTCGGCACGCCCGCCAATCCGTGCGTGCGCGGCGAGGTGCGCATTCCCGGGGGCTCCTCGTCGGGCTCGGCGGTGGCCGTCGCCGCGGGCATCGTGCCTCTGGCGCTGGGCACCGACACCGCCGGCTCGGTGCGCCTGCCAGCCGCGCTCAACGGCCTGGTCGGCTATCGCCCCAGCCTGGGCCGCTATCCGGCCGCCGGCATCTTTCCGCTGGCCGCTTCCTATGACGTCCCTGGCCCGCTGGCGCGCAGCCTGCGCGATGTACGGCTGCTGGATCGGTTGCTGGTGGGCGGCGCCGAGCGCGCCTTGCCGGCGGCGAGCGCCGTGCGCCTGGTGCTGGACCTGAGCGTGCTGGAAGACGCTCGGGTGGAGCCGGCCGTGCGGGCCAATCTGCTGGCCGCCGCCGAGCGCTTGGCCAACGCCGGGGTGACGGTGGAGCGCCGCACCCGTACGGTCTTCGCCGAGGCCCTGGATGTTCTCGCCGAAGAGGGCTGGCCAGGCGCCCAGGAAGCCTTTGAGCTACATCGCGCGCTGCTCGACAGTCCCCTGGCCATGCGGCTGGACCCGCGGGTGCGCCACCGCCTGGAGCGGAGCCGCGGGCTGCCGCCCGAGCGGGCGGTGGGTCTGCGGCAACGCCGGGATGAGTTGCGCGCGCGCTTCGCCGTGGAATTCGCCGATGCCGTGCTGCTGGTGCCCACCGTGAGCCGGGTGGCGCCGCCACTGGCGCCGCTAGCAGCCGACGCTGAGCTCTTCGCCGCCACCAACCTGGAACTGCTGCGCCTGACCATGGCCGGCAGCCTGCTCGGTGCGCCCGGGGTGTCCCTGCCCAGCGGCCGAGATGACCAGGGCTTGCCCACCGGCCTGCTGCTGGTGGCTCCGGCCGTGACGGACGAACGCCTGCTCGATACCGCCAGCGTGGTGGAAGCCCTGCTCGACGCCTGACGTTCCGCGGTGGCGGGGGCCCGGCCCCGCCACCGCCGTCTGTCCTTCCGGGTACTGGAGGTTGTAACGATGGCCAAAGAAATCTTCGTCTCCATCGGCGTCGACGTCGACGCGGTGGCGGGCTGGCTCGGGTCCTACGGCGGCGAGGATTCGCCCGACGACATCTCGCGCGGTCTGTTCGCCGGCGAAGTGGGCGCACCGCGGCTGCTCAAGCTGTTCGAGCGCTACGGAATCAAGACCACCTGGTTCATCCCCGGCCACTCGGTAGAGACCTTCCCCGAGCAGATGCAGGCGGTGGCCGCGGCCGGTCACGAGATCGGCATCCATGGCTACAGCCACGAGAATCCCATCGCCATGACTCCCGAGCAGGAGGAGGCGGTGCTGGATCGTTCCATCGAGCTGATCACCACCCTGGCCGGCAAGCGCCCCACCGGCTACGTGGCGCCCTGGTGGGAGTTCAGCCGGGTCACCAACGAACTGCTGTTGAAGAAGGGCATCAAGTACGACCACAGCCTGATGCACAACGACTTCAGTCCCTATTACGTGAGGGTCGGGGACAACTGGACCAAGATCGACTACAGCCAGCAGCCGGAAAGCTGGATGAAGCCGCTGGTGCGTGGCCAGGAGACCGACCTGGTGGAAATCCCGGCCAACTGGTACCTCGACGACCTGCCGCCGATGATGTTCATCAAGAAGGCGCCCAACAGCCACGGATTCGTCAATCCCCGCCATCTGGAGGAGATGTGGCGCGACCAGTTCGACTGGGTCTACCGCGAAATGGACTACGCCGTCTTCCCCATCACCATTCACCCCGACGTCTCGGGGCGGCCGCAGGTCCTGCTGATGCTCGAGCGCCTGATCGAGCATATCCGCGGTCACGCCGGGGTGCGCTTCGCCACCATGGACGAGATCGCCGACGACTTCCTGCGGCGCCAGCCGCGCCAGCGCTAAGCGCCCACACCGAAGGTACAGGACCATGACCCTCCCTGCCGCCAGTTCGCTCCACACGGAAACCACCGCTGCCTGGAAGCCGCAGCCGCTGTCTTCCGGCGATGTCCGCTACGCCACCTGGATCGCCTTCTTCGCCTGGGTGTTCGCCGTCTACGACTTCATCCTGTTCGGCACCCTGTTGCCGGTGATGGGTGGCCATTTCAACTGGAGCGAGGCCGAGCAGGCGCAACTCGCCACCTGGGTGGCGCTGGGCGGGGCCCTGATCGCCTTCGCCATTGGTCCGCTGGTGGATCGCATCGGCCGCCGCGGCGGCATCATCGTCACCATCGGCGGTACCGCCCTGTGTTCGGCGCTCACCGCGCTCTGCGCCGGTATGGGCAAGGTACCACTGGTGCTGGTGCGCTCGGTGGCCGGCCTGGGCTATGCGGAGGAGGGGGTTAACGCCACCTACCTGACCGAGGTCTATGCCGCCTCCGACGATCCGCGGCTGGTACGCCGGCGGGGCTTCGTCTACAGCCTGGTGCAGAGCGGCTGGCCCATTGGCGCGCTGATCGCCGCGGGGCTCACCGCCTTGCTGCTGCCGCACATCGGCTGGCAGGGCTGCTTCGTGTTCGCCGCCGTGCCGGCTTTCGTCATCGCCGTGCTGGCGCGCAAGCTCAAGGAGAGTCCGCAGTTCCAGGTACATGCCCGCATCCAGCGGCTGCGCCAGGCCGGCGAAGAGCAGGAGGCCCGGGGACTGGCGCGCCAGTACGGGGTGGATTACGAAGAACATGCCAAGGCCGGCGTGGCCATGGCCTTCAAGGGCCAGGCGCTGCGCCCGACCCTGGTGCTGAGCCTGGCACTGCTGCTCAACTGGTCGGCGATCCAGGTGTTCAGCGTGCTGGGGACCTCGGTGATCGTCAGCGTGCATAGGCTCAGCTTCGAGAACTCGCTGTGGATCCTGGTGCTGTCCAATGCCGTCGGCTTCATCGGCTACCTGTTCCATGGCTGGCTAGGTGATCGCATCGGCCGGCGCAACACCGTCGCCCTGGGTTGGATGTGCGGCGGTCTGGCTTTCTTCGCCATGCTACAGGCGCCGAGCCAGCTGGTGCCGGTGGTGGCCCTCTACAGCCTCGGCCTGTTCTTTCTCACCGGGCCCTATTCGGCGCTGCTGTTCTTCATGGGCGAAAGCTTTCCCACCAGCATCCGCGCCACCGGCGGCGCCATCGTCCACGCCATGGGGCCGATCGGCGCCATCCTCGCCGGCCTCGGCATCACCAGTGTGCTCGGCAGCGGTGGCCAGTGGCACAGCGCCGCGCTCTGGTTCGGTGCCTTGCCGTGCTTTCTGTCCGGCCTGGTGATGTGGGCCGCCCGCCACGTCGAACCCACCAGCCTAAAATGACCGGAGCCGCCATGATCTCTCACCAATCTCCCGTCGCCCTGATCACCGGTGCCGCCAGCGGCATCGGCCAGGCCCTGGCCGTGGCTTATGCGCAACAGGGTGTGCGGGTGGTCGGCGGCTACTATCCCGCCGATCCCCATGATCCCGAGGAGACCCGCCGGCTGGTAGCCGCCGCGGGTGGCGACTGTCTGCTCGAACCCCTGGACGTCAGCGACAGCGCCTCGGTGGACGCCCTGGCCGACGCCGCCCTGGCGCACTTCGGCCGCCTCGACTATGCCGTGGCCAATGCCGGTCTGCTGCGCGCCGCGCCGCTGCTGGAAATGAGCGACGCGCGCTGGCAGGAGATGCTCGACGTCGACCTTACCGGGGTGATGCGTACCTTTCGCGCTGCCGCGCGGCACCTGGGGGAGGGTGGCGCCCTGGTGGCCATTTCGTCCATCGCCGGAGGCGTCTACGGCTGGCAGGACCATGCCCACTACGCCGCGGCCAAGGCCGGGGTACCGGGGCTGTGCCGCTCGCTGGCCGTCGAACTGGCGCCGCGCGGTATCCGCTGCAATGCGGTGATCCCCGGGCTGATCGAGACACCGCAATCGCTGGACGCCAAGAACTCCCTGGGACCGGAGGGGCTGGCCAAGGCCGCCCGCAGCATTCCCCTGGGACGGGTCGGCAAGCCCGAAGAGGTAGCGGCGCTGGTGCGTTTCCTGACCAGTCCCGAAGCCAGCTACATCACCGGCCAGAGTCTGATCGTCGATGGCGGCCTGACCGTCCGTTGGCCCGACTGAGGAGCAGCTCATGTTCGATCTGCAAGACCGTCGCGCCCTGGTGACCGGTGCCGCCAGTGGCATCGGTGCCGCCATCGCCCGGGCCTATGCCGGGGCGGGAGCCCGCTTGGTGCTGGCCGACCGCGACGCCACGCGGCTGGCGCGAGTCGCCGCGGAATGTCGCGCCCTGGGGGCCGTAGTGACCGAGACCGTCGCCGACGTCGGCCAGCCGGAAGGCGCCTGGGCCGGGGTGGACTTCTGCGTGGCGGCCCATGGCGGCATCGACATCCTGGTCAACAACGCTGGGATGCTGACCCAGGCCCCCTGCGTCGACCTGACCCTGACGCAGTGGAACGACATGCTGCGCGTCGACCTCACCAGCGTCTTTCTCGCCAGCCAGCGCGCCTTGCCGTTCATGCAGGCGCAGCGCTGGGGACGCATCATCAACGTCGCTTCCCAGCTCGGCATCAAGGGCGGCGCCGAACTCTGCCACTATGCCGCAGCCAAGGCCGGGGTGATCGGCTTCACCAAGTCCCTGGCGCTGGAAGTGGGGCGCGACAACGTGCTGGTCAACGCCATCGCCCCCGGTCCCATCGAGACCCCGCTGGTGGAGGGCATCAGCGCCGCCTGGAAGACGGCCAAGGCCCGCGAATTGCCGCTGGGCCGCTTCGGCCGGGCAGAGGAGGTGGCGCCGGCGGCGCTGCTGCTGGCCAGCGATCCGGGGGGCAATCTTTTCGTCGGCCAGACCCTCGGCCCCAATTCCGGCGACGTCATGCCCTAGGAGGTAGCCATGTGCGGACTGTGCGGCCTGCTTGGGCCGGATCTCCACTGGAGCGACCCGCTGGGCGACGACCTGCCCCGACGGCGTGAGCGCCTGCGCCGGATCGCCGCCATCAATCGGGTGGTGGCGCCGTTCCGCCTCGCGGTCAGCGATGTCCAGGGGGCCTCCTACCTGATCCAGGGACCGACCGGCCGCCAGGCCCTGGCCGAAGGCCTGGACGACCTCTGGCGCCAGGCCGAGACGGTTTTGGGGCGGCCGCTCGATCCGCTGGACCCGCGGGTACTGGGTCCGCTCGAGGTAGCGCCATGAGCCTGGCGGTCAACGTCATCACCGGCTTTCTCGGCAGCGGCAAGACCACCCTGCTGCGGCGGTTGCTGGCCGAGGAGGCGCTGGGCGAGACGGCGCTGCTGATCAACGAATTCGGCGAGGTGGGCATCGACCACCTGCTGGTGGAGGAAGTGGCCCCGGATACCGTGCTACTGCCCAGTGGGTGCGTCTGCTGCTCGGTGCGCGGCGATCTCAAGGCGGCGTTGCTGACGCTACACGGGCGCCGCAGCCGCGGCGAGATCCCGCCCTTTCGCCGGGTCTTGCTGGAAACCACCGGCCTGGCCGATCCGGGGCCGATCCTGGCCACCCTCAATCTCGATCCCCAGTTGCGCGGACGCTTCCATCTGGGCTTGCTGGTGACGGTGGTGGACGCCGAGCATGCCGCCTTGCAGGAAGGGCTGCATCCGGAATGGCTCAACCAGGTCACCGCAGCCGACCGGCTGTTGCTGAGCAAGGCCGACCGCGTCACCCCCGCCGTGCTGGAAGGACTCGACCGCCACCTGGTGCAACTCAATCCCACCGCCACCCGCGCCCTGGCGGCGAGCGTGGCCAGTGGCGATGACCTGCTGCTGGGCGAGGGCCTGCGCGCTGCCGATCCCGCCGTTGAGGTTAGCCGCTGGCGGCTGTTCGCCGCTGTCGCCGAAGGCCGCCACGGCAGCGCCGAGGTCTGCTGCCTGGAGTTCGACCGGCCGCTGGACTGGATGGCCTTCGGGGTGTGGCTGTCGATGCTGCTAAGATGCCACGGGCAACGCATCCTCCGAGTCAAGGGTATCCTCGACGTGATCGACGCCAGCCAACCCATCGTCATCCATGGCGTGCAGCACAGCCTGCATCCGCCGGTGCACCTGCCGGCCTGGCCGGCGGGCGCACGCCGCTCGCGGCTGGTGTTCATCGTCCGCGACCTGGACACCGCGCTGCTCCGGCGTTCCTTCGCCGCCTTCATGGGTGGCCTGGGGCGGGCGGCATGAGCACGCCGCTGACCCTCAGGGTCCTGGGTACCTCGGTAACCCTGCTCGAACCCATCCGCCAGCGGGCGGAGGCTGAGCTGGGCATCCGCCTGGTCTACCAGATCCACGACGTCCAGACCGCGCAGCGCATCGCCGTGCTGGAGCCGGGCAGCTACGACCTCTACGACCAGTGGTTCCACAACGTCGACTTCGTCTGGCCGGCGCGGGCCATCCAGCCCATCGACATCCGCCGCATCGCGCTCTGGGAGGAAATCAACGACCTGCCCAAGCGTGGCCGGCTGCATGCCACGGATCGCCTGGCACCGGGTTGCCGGCCGTGTGACCGCCTCTATGTGCAGCACGACGGCAGCCTGGGCGGCCAGCCCAGCGAGCGCATCAGCATGCTGCCGCTGACCCACAACGCCGACAGCTTCGCCTACCGCCCGAAGAGCCTGCCGCCCGGCCTGGTCGGCGAGGAGGAAAGCTGGGCCTGGCTGATCGACGAAGGCTGGTGCGGCCACAGCGCCCTGCAGAGCGACGCGGCCATCGGTGCCCTGGACGCCGCCCTGGCGATCCAAGCCGCTGGTCTCGCGCGTTTCGACGACATCGGCAACCTGCGCCTGGACGAGATCGATCGGCTGGCCGAGCTGCTGGTGGAGCGCCAGCGCCATCGGCACTTCGCCGCCTTCTGGTCCGATGACCGTAGCGCCGGCGAGCTGACCCTGGCCGCCGGGGTGGACATCCAGAGTCTCTGGTCGCCCATGCTCATGGCCCTGCACCGGGCCGGCGTTGACTACCGGGTGGCGGTACCGCGGGAAGGCTATCGCGCCTGGTTCGGTGGCCTGTCGTTGTCGCGCTGCGCCGAAGGGCGGGTGCGGGATGCCGCCTATGCCTACCTCAACTGGTGGCTGGCCGGTTGGCCTGGCGCGGTCATGGCCCGCCAGGGGTTCTACATCGCCAATCCGGTGCGGGCGCGCGACCACCTGAGCGTCGCCGAGTGGGACTTCTGGTACGGCGGCCTGCCGGCCCGGGAACAGTTGCCAGGCAGCGACGGCCTGCCGCTGATCGAGGTGGGGCAGCGCCGCGAGGGCGGCTCCTACGCCCAGCGGATGGGGCATATCGGCGTCTGGAATTCGGTGATGGACGAGCACAACTACCTGGTAAGGCGCTGGAGCGAATTCCTGCGTACCACGGCGGCCTGAGTCCGTTTCGCCGGGCGAGAAGCCCGTCGCAGATGCCTTGGCGAGCTGTTGCCCAGGCAACAGCGGTTGGACAGCTGTGGCTGAGGGCACAGCTGAAATCGTCTTTCTTTTTCTTCAACTGATTGATTTTTAGCGAATTCCAGACTTGGTTCGGTTCTTGATTGGGACTCGGGGTAACAGTTTCGCTCGGCCGATACGGCGAGCCCAACCCGGAGCACCTTTGCATGTCGCAGAATCCCGTCAAATTCGCCTATTGGGTCCCCAACGTCAGCGGCGGCCTGGTCGTCAGCAACATCGAGCAGCGCACCCACTGGGGCATCGACTACAACCGCAAGCTGGCGCAACTCGCTGAGCAGGCCGGCTTCGACTACGCCCTGACGCAGATCCGCTTCACCGCCGGCTACGGCGCCGAGTACCAGCACGAGTCCGTGGCCTTCAGCCATGCGCTGCTGGCGGCCACCGAGCGACTTAAGGTGATCGCCGCCATCCTGCCGGGCCCCTGGAATCCGGCACTGGCCGCCAAGCAGCTGGCGACCATCGACCAGCTCACCAATGGCCGCATCGCCATCAACCTGGTGTCCGGCTGGTTCAAGGGCGAATTCCACGGCATCGGCGAGCCCTGGCTGGAGCACGACGAGCGCTATCGCCGTTCCGAGGAATTCATCCGCGCTCTCAAGGGCATCTGGACCCAGGACAACTTCACCTTCGCCGGTGACTTCTATCGCTTCCGCGACTACACCCTGAAGCCCAAGCCGCTGCAGCAGCCGCACCCGGAGATCTTCCAGGGCGGCAGTTCGCGGGCGGCGCGGGACATGGCGGCGCGGGTATCGGACTGGTACTTCACCAACGGCGGCACCCGCGAGGACATCCGCGCCCAGGTGCAAGACCTGCGCGCCAAGGCGGCGGCCGAGGGGCGCGAGGTCAAGATCGGGGTCAACGCCTTCATCATCGCCCGCGACACCGAGGCCGAGGCACGCGAGGTGCTGCAGGACATCGTCGCCCAGGCCAACCCCGAGGCGGTCAAGGCCTTCGGCGATGCCGCGCGCCAGGCCGGTGCCGCCAGCCCGGAAGGCAAGGGCAACTGGGCCAATTCCAGTTTCGAGGACCTGGTGCAGTACAACGATGGCTTCAAACCCAACCTGATCGGCACCCCCGAGCAGATCGCCGAGCGCATCGTGGCGCTCAAGGCGGAGGGCGTGGACCTGGTGCTCGCCGGTTTCCTGCACTTCCAGGAGGAGGTGGAGTACTTCGGTAAGCGGGTGCTGCCGCTGGTGCGCGAGCTGGAAGCCCGCGCTGCGGCCCAGGCGGCGGCCTAGAAGATGGGGGCGAGCCTGGCCATGGCGACCTCAGCGGCACCGGTATTGCTGGAGGTCAGCGACCTGGCGCTGGCCTTCGGTGGGGTGACGGCCTTCACCGGGGTCGGCTTCCAGGTCCGCGAGGGCGAGATCTGCGCCCTCATCGGGCCCAATGGCGCCGGCAAGAGTTCGCTGCTCAATGTGATCAACGGACTCTACCGGCCGCAGCAGGGCAGGGTGCGGCTGGCCGGTAGTGCCAAGGCCTTGCGCCGGCCCCAGGCCGCGGCCCATGCCGGCGTCGCCCGGACTTTCCAGAACCTGGCGCTGTTCAAGGGCATGAGCGTGCTGGACAACGTGCTCACCGGGCGCGGCCGCCATCGGCGGGCCTCCTGGCCGGAACAGGTATTCGCCTTCGGCCGGGCGTCGGCGGAGGAGCGGGCGCAGCGGGCGGTGGCCGAATGGGCGCTGGATTTCCTGCACCTCGGCCCCTGGCGCGAGACCCCCGTGGGCAGCTTGCCCTATGGCCTGCAGAAGCGGGTGGAGCTGGCCCGGGCGCTGGCCGCCGAGCCACGGCTGCTGCTGCTCGACGAGCCCATGGCCGGGATGAACGCCGGCGAGAAGCAGGAACTGAGCGGCTACATCCAGGCCATCAACCGCGAGCAGGGCGTCACCGTGGTGCTGATCGAGCACGACATCCAGGTGGTGATGCAGCTGGCGGATCACGTGGTGGTGCTGGACTACGGCCGCCTGATCGCCGACGGCAATCCCACCACGGTGCGTAATGACCCAGCCGTAATAGCTGCCTACCTGGGCACTCGTCACTAGGGAATACCTACGCCACAGGGAGAAGACCATGGCGTTTTTCTTGGAAGTCTTGCTCGGCGGCCTGCTCGCCGGGGTGATGTATGCCCTGGTGGCGCTGGGCTTCGTGCTCATCTACCGGGCGTCGGGCGTGTTCAACTTCGCCCAGGGCGCCATGCTGCTGTTCGCCGCCCTGACCTATGTCAGCCTGGTGGAGCGCGGCCTGCCCGGTTGGTTGGCATTGCTGGTCACGCTGGGCGTCATGATCCTGCTGGCCGTGGCGGTGGAGCGCGCGGTGCTGCGCCCGCTGGTGAATCGCTCGCCGCTGGTGCTGTTCATGGCCACCTTGGGGCTGGCCTATTTCATCGAGGGCGCGGCCCAGGCGCTGTGGGGCGCCCAGGTGCATGGCCTGGATCTGGGCATCGAGGACAGTCCGCTGGAAGTGGGCGACCTGCTGCTGTCGTCCTTCGATCTGTTCGCCGCGGCGGTGGCGGCGCTGCTGGTACTGGGCCTGTCGCTGCTCTTCGAACGCACCCGGCTGGGCATCTCGCTGCGCGCTGTGGCCGACGATCCCCTGGCGGCCCAGGCGGTAGGTATTCGGCTGCCGCGCATCTGGGCACTGGTGTGGGCGGTGGCGGGCTGCGTCGGCCTGGTGGCCGGGCTGCTCTGGGGCGCGCGGCTGGGCGTGCAGTTCTCGCTGTCCCTGATCGTGCTCAAGGCGCTGCCGGTGCTGATCATCGGCGGCTTCTCCTCGATCACCGGCGCCATCGTCGGCGGCCTGCTGATCGGCGCCAGTGAAAAGCTCGCCGAGGTCTATCTCGGTCCCTTCATCGGTAGCGGCATCGAGAACTGGTTTCCCTATGCCTTCGCCCTGGTCTTCCTGCTGATTCGACCGGTCGGCCTGTTCGGCGAACCCACGGTCGAGCGCGTCTAGAGGATTCACCATGACCACCACCGTCGACGCGCTCGCCGCGCGTCCGCTCTCTCCCCGTGCGCCCATGGTTCGGCCGGCGCGCCTGGTATGGGCTGCCATGCTGGCCTTGGCCTTCGGCGTGCTGCCCTGGGTCGGCAACGACTATCTGTTCAACGCCCTGCTGATTCCCTTCCTGGTGCTGGCGCTGGCCGGATTGGGGCTGAATCTGCTCACCGGCTACGCCGGGCAGTTGTCGCTGGGCTCGGCCGCCTTCATGGCGGTGGGCGCCTTCACCACCTACAACCTGCAGGTACGCCTGGGCTGGCCTCTGCCGCTGTGCCTGTTCGGCGGTGGCCTGCTGGCGGCCCTGGTCTCCTTGCTGTTCGGCTTGCCCAGCCTGAGGATTCGCGGCTTCTACCTGATCGTCTCCAGCCTGGCGGCGCAATTCTTCATCCTCTGGGCGTTGACCCGTTTCGACTGGTTCTCCCATGGCAACGCCTCGGGAGTCATCAGCGCCCCACCGCTGGTGCTCTTGGGCCAGGATTTCGGTGGGCCGCTGGGTCGCTATCTGGCCACCCTGGTGGTGGTGCTGGCGCTGTTCGCCTTCGCCGCGCGCCTGGTGCACGGCGAGCTGGGCCGCACCTGGATGGCGGTGCGCGACCGCGAGACGGCCGCGGCGGTGATGGGCCTGTCGGTGGTGCGCGCCAAGCTCTTGGCCTTCGCCTTCAGCGGCTTCTACCTGGGCATCGCCGGCGCGCTCTGGGCCTTCACCTACCTGGGCAGCGTGGAGCCTAACGGCTTCGATCTGAGTCGCTCCTTCCAGATCCTCTTCATTGTCATCCTCGGCGGCCTGGGCAG
Source organism: Pseudomonas sp. No.117 (assembly GCF_054558395.1). Classification (NCBI taxonomy): domain Bacteria; kingdom Pseudomonadati; phylum Pseudomonadota; class Gammaproteobacteria; order Pseudomonadales; family Pseudomonadaceae; genus Pseudomonas; species Pseudomonas sp. No.117. Next base: position 134,292 of record NZ_BAAJNP010000005.1, on the reverse strand, counting down.
CCTGGCCGGCAGCCTCTATGGCGCGGCCTTCATCGTGCTGTTCCCGCTGCTGCTCTCCAACCTGGCCGGCTGGCTACCGGGCGACCTCATCGCCGCGGGCCAGCTGGAGAACCTGCAGAAGATGGTCTTCGGCGCCCTGATCATCCTGGTGTTGATCAAGGAACCCGAGGGCCTGGCCCGTCTCGCCACCCGCGCCTGGCAACGCCTGCAGCGCCGTTGACTTCATTCCCTGCCGGCGGGAGGGCCCGCCGGCGCTCCAGCCCTACAAGGAAAGTCCCCATGTTCAAACGTCATCTGCTCGGCAGCCTCGTCCTGGCCCTGGGCCTCACCAGCTTCGGCCCGGCCCAGGCCGCGGGCGAGCAATACTTCCCGCTGCAGAGCTATCGGGTCGGTCCCTATGCGGCGGGCGGCACCGGCTTCTTCGGTGGCTTCATCGACTACATGAAATACGTCAACGCCAACGGCGGGGTGAACGGCGTCAAGCTGGTGTGGAGCGAATGCGAGACCGAATACATCGTCGAGAAGGGCGTGGAGTGCTACGAGCGCCTGAAGAACGGTCGTGACGGCGCGCCCGCGGCGGCCACCAATCCGTTGTCGGTGGGGATCGCCTACGCCACCCTGGAGCGGTCGACCGCCGACCGCCTGCCGCTGATCACCATCAACCACGGGCGCACCGACTCCACCGACGGCAGCGTCTTCCCCTATGTCTTCCCGCTGCAGCTCAATCCCTATTCGGAGGTCTCGGCCATCCTTGCCTGGATAGGCCAGCAGGGCGGTGGGGTCGATAGCCTCAAGGGCAAGAAGATCGTCACCCTCTACCACGGCTCGCCCTACGGCAAGGAGACCAACGAGGTCCTGCAGAAGCTGGCGGATCGCTACGGCTTCCAGCTGACCCTGCTGGAAGTACCGCACCCGGGCAACGAGCAGCAATCCCAGTGGCTCAACATCCGCCGGATCAAGCCGGACTGGGTGATCCTGCGCGGCTGGGGCGTGATGAACCCGGTGGCGATCAAGACGGCGCAAAAGGTCGGTTATCCGGTTGACCACATCATCGGCAACATCTGGAGCAACTCCGAGGAGGACGTCCGCCCGGCCGGCGCGGCGGCCAAGGGTTTCCTCGCCATCACCACCCATCCCTCGGGCATCGACTTCCCGGTGCTGCAGGGCATCGAGCGCGACGTGGTGGCCAAGGGGCAGAGCGACCTGGCCGATCCCAAGCGCTTCGGCACCGTCTACTACAACCTCGGGGTGGTCAACGGCATTCTCAATGTCGAGGCGTTGCGGGTGGCCCAGGCCAAGTACGGTGACAAACCCCTCACCGGCGAGCAGGTGCGCTGGGGCTTCGAGCACCTGAATCTGGACGACGCCCGCCTGCAGGCGCTGGGCGCCAAGGGTCTGGTGCAGCCGCTCAAGCTCTCCTGCGCCGACCACGAAGGCGGCGGCGCCATCCGCATGCAGCAGTGGGATGGCGAAAAGTGGCAGCTGGTGAGCGGCTGGGTGCAGGCCGACCGCGCCTTCCTGCGGCCGATCATCGAGGCCTCGGCGCAGCAGTACGCCAAGGAGAAGGGCATCACCCCGCGTGACTGCAGCAAGGAGAGTTGAGCATGACCACCACGCCCTTGCTGGCGGTCGACGCCATCGAAGTGCGCTACGACGGTGCCATCCTCGCGGTCAGCGGGGTCAGCCTCGAGGTCCGGCAGGGGCAGCTGGTGGCCCTGTTGGGCGCCAATGGCGCGGGCAAGAGCACCACCCTCAAGGCCATCTCCGGCCTGCTCGGCGCCGGGCGCGGCGAGTTGGTCCGTGGCGCCATCCGCTACGATGGCCAGGATCTGGCCGGTCAATCACCCGATGCCCGGGTACGCGCCGGGCTGGTCCAGGTGCTGGAGGGCCGCCATTGCTTCGGCCGGCTCAGCGTGGAGGAAAACCTGCTCAGCGGCGGCTTCGTCCGGCGCCTGGGACGGGGCGCGCAGCGGGCCGAGCTGGAACGGATCTACGCCTGGTTCCCGCGTCTGGCCGCCAAGCGCAAGCAACTGGCCGGCCTCACCTCCGGCGGCGAGCAGCAGATGATCGCCCTGGGTCGCGCGCTCATGGCGCGGCCGCGCCTGCTGCTGCTGGACGAGCCCTCCATGGGCCTAGCGCCGCTGATCGTGGAAGAGATCTTCGACAGCGTCGCCCGCTTGAATCGCGAAGAAGGCCTGAGCGTGCTCATGGCCGAGCAAAACAGCGCCATCGCCCTGGACTATGCACACCAGGCCTATGTGCTGGAGAGCGGGCAGGTGGTGGAGGCCGGCGTACCGGGCGAGAGCCTGTCGCGGGAGGCGGTGCAGGCGGCCTACCTGGGGGTAGGTTGATGGCCGTTGCGAGCTGCTTGACCTGCCCATGCTGCTACCTCCGTCATTCTGGGCGATAACCGCCCAGAATGAGCGATTCCAGAGCCTGGCGTCCTCAAGTCCGTTCCTCTCAGGTCGAGATGGGAAGGAGACCCTTTCTTCCGTCGCTGAGAGTTGCCATGAATCCGAACAACTACACCATAGGGACACGGGCTGGGCTGAGCTTCGCGGTCATCGCCGCGCTGGTGCTGCTCCTGGGGCTGTTCGGTCTCTTCAACGCCCAGGCGTTGCGTGGCGCCCTGGTGCATACCGAATCCGTGTCCCTGGCAGGCAGTCGCGCCCTGGCGCAGATCCGCGACAACCAGCTGGGCATCCGGGTCATCAGCCTGCGCATGATGCTCAACCGCGAGCCGGCGGTGCTGACGCCCACCGTGGCCCGGCTCGAGGTATTGATTGGGCTGCTGGATAAGGCGATGCAGGATTACCGCCAGGTGGTCACCGACCAGGGGCGCGCTAGCTTCGAGCAACTGGACGCCACCATCGCCAACTACCGGACCCTGCTCGGCCAGTACCGGAAGCTGTCCGACCAGGGCGATCTGGAGGCCATGCGGACCTTGCTCAACACGGGTATCCAGGAGGCTTCCAACAAGACCGGCGATCTGTTCAATGCCCTGCTCAAGGTCAACGTCGAAGAAAGCAACGCCTATACGGCGGAGGCGACCGCTCGCTACCAGGCCATTTGGGTCGGCTCGCTGGTGCTGCTGGGCGTGGCCTTGCTGCTGACGATTCTGCTGGCCTGGGGCCTGACCCGCAGCATCGTCCAGCCGCTGCGTTCCGCCATCGCGGCGGCGCGGGCCATGGCCGCTGGCGATCTGCGCCAGACCTTGCAGGTACGCGGTCGCGACGAGCCTTCGCAGTTGCTCGAGGCCCTGGCCGGGATGCAGGCCAGCCTGCGCCAGGCGCTGGGGCTGATCAACGCCACCGCGGACCAGCTCGGGGGCGCCTGTGGCGAGGTAGGCCGCATCACCCAGTGCAACCTGGGCGAGGTCGGCCAGCAATATGACGAGATCCAGCAGGCCGCCACCGCGGTCAACCAGATGACCGCCGCCGTGGAGGAGGTGGCCGGCAATGCCGTCTCCACCTCGGAGGCGTCCGACCAGTCGCAACTGCTGGTGCGGAAGGGGGCTCAGCAGGTGCAGCACACCCTCGCTACCATTCGTACGCTGGGGCAGGGAATGGACCAAGCCTCGAGCGACATCGGCCAATTGGCCGAGGAATCCCAGAAGATTGGGACGGTGCTGGACGTGATCCGCGCCATCGCCGAGCAGACCAACCTACTGGCGCTCAACGCCGCCATCGAGGCAGCGCGCGCCGGCGATGCCGGTCGCGGTTTCGCGGTGGTCGCCGACGAGGTGCGCGCCCTGGCCGGCCGGACCCAGAGCTCCACCGCCGAGATCGAGCAGATGGTCTCGCGGATCCAGCACGGTACCCGCCAGGCGGTGGATGCCATGCAGAGCGGTACGCGTCAGGTGGGCGAGAGCCTCACCAGCGCCGAGGCCAGTGGCCAGGCGCTGGACGACATCAACCAGGCGATCCTCGCCATCCACGAGCGCAACCTGGTGATCGCCAGCGCCGCCGAAGAACAGGCCCAGGTCGCCCGGGAAATCGACCGCAACCTGGTGAACATCCGTGACCTGTCGGTGCGTAATTCGGACGCCTCGTCCCAGGTCGGCAGCGCCATCGATGAGTTGAGCGGCACCTCGGGCGAACTGCAGCGGATGCTGCAGCGCTTTCATTTCTGAGGCGTGACGGGAGTCCTGTTCCGCCTGCTCCAGGCTCCCGCTCCCGTTGCTACCCTGGGCTGAGCTTCCAGGGCAGCAACAGGACTTCGCCGTGAACAAGACCTCCTACAACGCCATCGCCGACACCTTTCGCCAGGCCCGCGTCAGCCTTAGGGACGACGAGCGTCGCTACCTGGACGTGCTCCTGGAAAAGCTCGAACCCGGCGCCACCCTGCTCGACCTGGGGTGCGGCACGGGGACGCCGATGGCCGCCGCCATCATCGCCCGAGGGCATCGCGTCCTCGGCGTCGATCAGGCGGCCGCCATGCTGGCCCATGCACGGCGGGAATTTCCCAAGCAGCGCTGGATCGAGGCGCGACTGGAAACCTACGCCTGCGCCGAACCCTACCAGGGCGCACTGCTGTGGGATTCGCTGTTCCATCTGGAACGCCGCTGGCACGCGACGCTCCTGGCGCGGGTGATCGCCGGGCTGCCGCAAGGGGGACGGCTGATGCTGACCGCGGGCGGCTCGGCGGCGGATGCCTTCGTCGATACCATGTTCGACCAGCCGTTCTTCTATGACTCCCATCCGCCCGAGGAGCTGCGCGCCCTGCTGCTGGGGCAGGGCGTGCGCATCCTTATCGACGAATTCATGGACCTGCCCGACGGTGGCCGCAATCGTGGACGCTGTGTCTTCGTCATGGAGAAGCTCTGACGGTCCAAGAGAACGAGGCGCCGATCAGTCCTTCCAGCCCGGCTGGTAGAGCTTGCCGTAGGCCTGATCGAGGGCGGCGCGAACCTTGGGCGAGTGCTGGTAGAGGTCGATCAGCTTGGCCAAGCGTGGATCGTCCTTGTTGTCCGGCCGGGCGACGAACTGGATGACGTACTCGGGATGGTCGAGGCCATCGAAGAGCAGCGCCTGGTTGGGATCGATGGTCTTGGCCAGGCGCAGGTAGTGCGGATAGCCCTGGGCCACATCGACGTCGTCCAGCGAACGGGCCAGCTGCACGGCTTCCAGTTCGACGATCTGGATGTCCCGCGGATTGCTGGTGATGTCGGCCAGCGTCGCGTGGTAGCCGACGCCTGGCTTGAGGGTGATGAAGCCCGCCTTCTCCAGCAGCAGCAGGCCGCGACCGCCATTGATGGCGTCGTTGGCGATGGCCACCCGGGCGCCCTTGGGGACCTCGGCCAGCGTCCGGTACTTCTTCGAGTAGAGGCCGACGTTGTTGATGATCCCCGGCGCCACCGCCACCAGGTCGTAGCCCGCGGTGCGCTTGGCGTTCTCCAGGAAGGGGATGTGCTGGTAGTAGTTAGCGTCGATGTCGCGGTTGGCGAGGCTGGTGTTGGGGGCGATCCAGTCGCTGAATTCGACGATCTCCACGTCCACGCCGGCGGCCTTGGCCTCCTGCACCGCCACTTCCAGGGGCGGGGCGAAGGCGGCGGTGGTGCCGATCTTGAGTGGAGCGGCGAAGACGGCGGTGCTGAACAGGCCGAGGGCGAAGAGCAGGGGCTTGAGGCGGGTCATAGGGCGTCCTTGAAGGGTCAGTCCTGGCGGAAACGGGTGCCGAAGTGGCGGGAATCGAGGCGGTCGCCGCGGCCGAACAGCTTCTGCCTGAAGCTGCCTTCGGCGTAGGCGGTCTTGTAGCGACCCCGGCTCTGCAGCTCCGGGATCACCAGGTCGATGAAGTCGGCGTAGCACTCGGGGGTGACGGTGCGGGCCAGGTTGAAACCGTCCAGGCCGGTCTCGTCGATCCAGCCGAGCAGGGCATCGGCCACCTGCTGGGGATCGCCGACGATGGCGGTGTAGCGGCCGCCCAGGGCGTGCTGCTCCAGCAGCTTGCGCCGGGTCCAGCCGGCGTCCTTGGCCACCAGGCGCTTGAGCGCCGATTCGATGGCCTCGGTGCGCTGCGGGCGAATGGGTTCATCCAGGCCATAGGCGGCGAGATCTATGCCGACCGAGGCGGCGTGGTGGGCGACGCCGGCCTCGGGGCTGGCATAGCGGAGGTACTCGGCGTGCTTGTCGCGGGCCTCGGCGGCGGTGGGGGCGACGATCACGGTGATGCCCATGAACAGCTTGACGTCCGCCGCGTCACGCCCGGCGGCCACCGCTGCGCCGCGCACCCGCTCGACCTGGGCGCGGGTGGCGGCCGGGTCCTGTCCGGAGATGAACACGCACTCCGCATGGCGTCCGGCGAAGGCCAGGCCGCGATCCGAGGAGCCGGCCTGGAACAGCACCGGGGTGCGCTGGCGCGAGGGTTCGCAGAGGTGGTAGCCCTCGACGTCGAAGAATTCGCCATGGTGCACGACCTTGCGTACCCGCTCGGGGCGGGCATAGATACGGCCTGCACGGTCGCTGACCACGGCATCGTCGGCCCAGCTGCCTTCGAGCAGTTTGTAGAGCACTTCCAGGTATTCGTCCGCTTGGTCGTAGCGGCGGTCGTGGGCGATCTGGCGGTCCAGGCCCATGGCCCGGGCGGCGCTGTCGAGATAGCCGGTGACGATGTTCCAGCCGACGCGGCCCTTGCTCAGGTGGTCCAGGGTGGACAGGCGCCGGGCGAAGGGGTAGGGCGGCTCGTAGGTGAGGTTGGCGGTCAGGCCGAAGCCGAGATGCCGGGTGGCAGCGGCCATGGCCGAGACCAGCAGGAAGGGATCGTTGACCGGCAGCTGGATGGATTCGCGCAGGGTGAGGTCGACATTGCCGCCATAGACGTCGTAGACGCCGAGGATGTCGGCAATGAACAGGCCGTCGAACAGCCCGCGTTCCAGCAGTTGGGCCAGCTCGGTCCAGTAGCCGAGGCTATGGTAGGCGGTGGAGGTGTCACGCGGATGGGTCCAGAGACCATGGTTGATATGGCCCACGGTGTTCATGTTGAAGGCGTTGAGCAGCAATTGCTTGGCGGGGGCGCTCATGGGGCGGGCGCCCGAGCGGGTGACGGAGTCCGGAGCACAGCCATGGGATCCTCGGGGTTCAAGGCGAATGGAGATCCGGTGGTCCGGTCGTTATACCTTAGCCTCAATCACCAGCAGGTCTTAAATAGCCTTTGGTAATAACGTTAGGGCAGCCTTCTCGTCGGCGATCTCTAACCAAATTCCAAATCGATATTAAGAGAGCCTGTGCATATTCCTTATCGTGGTCGGATATCAGTTCGCCACGCTTCGAGGAATCCATGCCCGCCATTCGGTTCTCCCTCGGCTCCTGCCTGCGGCAGGGCCTGTTCGCCCTGGGTCTGCTGGGACTCGCCGGCGCCGTCCAGGCCGATACCGCCTTGCGGATCGGCTACCAGAAGTCGTCCACCCTGCTGGTGCTGCTCAAGGAGCAGGGCACCCTGGAGCGGGATCTGGCCGCCAAGGGCATCACCCTGAGCTGGCACGAATTCTCCAGCGGCCTGCCGCTGCTGGAATCGCTCAACGTCGGCAACGTCGATCTCTCCGCCGACGTGGCCGACACCGTGCCGGTGTTCGCCCAGGCGGCGGGCGCCAAGCTCACCTACTTCGCCCGGGAAACGCCGTCGCCCCAGGCCCAGGCCATCGTGGTGCCCGAGGGTTCGCCGCTGAAGTCGCTGGGCGATCTCAAGGGCAAGCGGGTGGCCGTGACCAAGGCGGCGGGCAGCCACTACCTGCTGATCGCCGCGTTGCAGAAAGCCGGGCTGACCTTCGCCGATATCCAGCCAGCCTATCTCACCCCCGCCGACGGCCGCGCCGCCCTGGAGAACGGCAAGGTGGACGCCTGGGTGACCTGGGAGCCCTTCGTCGCCAGTGCCCAGCGCCAGCAGCAGGTACGCATCCTCGCCTCGGGCGAGGGCCTGGCCAGTTACCAACGCTACTACCTGGCCGCCACCCCCTACGCCCAGGCCCATCCCGAGGTGCTGGCCCTGGTATTCGCCGAATTGCAACGGACCGGCCAATGGGTGAAGCAGCACCCGGCCGAGGCGGCGCGCCTCCTCGGTCCCCAGTGGGGCCGCCTGGACCAGGCCACCGTCGAGCTGGCCAACAGCCGCCGCAGCTACGACGTCCAGCCGGTGAGTCGCGCCGCCCTCGGCGAGCAGCAGCGCATCGCCGACGCCTTCTACCGCGCCAAGCTGCTGCCCACGGCCGTGGACACCGGCGCCGTGGACCTCTGGACCCCCGCCACCCCCGTGACCGCACGCTAGACGACAAGGAGTTCACCATGCACAAGACCACCCTGCGCTGGGCCGCGAGCCTCGCCCTGCTGGGTAGCGCCCTGCTGGCCCAGGCCGCGCCGCCCAAGGAAGTCCGCCTGGACTACGCCTATTACGCGCCCACCAGCCTGGTGCTCAAGGAGCAGGGGCTGCTGGAAAAACGCCTGGCCGACCAGGGCATCGCCGTGCGCTGGGTGTTCAGCCAGGGCAGCAACCGTTCCCTGGAGTACCTCAACAGCGGCAGTACCGACTTCGCTTCCACCGCTGGGCTCGCCGCCTTGCTCAGTCGTGCCAATGGCGCACCCATCGAGACGCTGTATCTCGCCAGTCGCCCGGAGTGGACGGCGCTGGTGGTGCCCAAGGACTCGCCGCTCAAGTCGCTGGCCGACCTCAGGGGCAAGAAGATCGCCGCCACCAAGGGCACCGATCCCTATCTGTTCCTCTTGCGTAGCCTGCGCGAGGCGGGCCTGAAGAAGGGTGACGTGGAGATCGTCCACCTGCAGCACCCAGAGGGTCGCGTCGCCCTGGAGCGTGGTCAGGTGGACGCCTGGGCCGGGCTCGATCCGCACATGGCCGCCAGCGAATTGCAGGCGGGCTCCCGGCTGCTCTATCGCAATCTCGACTTCAACAGCTATGGCGTGCTGAGCACTACCGAGGCCTTCGCCAAGGCCCAGCCGGAACTGGTCAAGGCAGTCTTGAGCGCCTATGAGGACGCCCGGCACTGGACCCTGGCCCATCCGCAGGAGACCGCCGCATTGCTGGCCAAGGCCTCCGGCCTGCCGTTGGAAGTGGCTCAGCGTCAGCTCGAGCGGACCGATTTCAGCCAGCCGCTGCCGGGGCCGCAGTTCGTCGCCGCGCTCAAGGGCGCCGCGCCGCTGCTGGGTGAGGAGGGGTTGGTCCGTCCCGGCGTGGACGCCGTCGCGGCGGTCGATGCCCTGGTGCAGCCGGCCTTGGCCCAGGCGGTGATCAAGGCTGAGCCAGCCGTGGCCCAGGTGGCCGCGCCGTGAGTGAGGAACTGACCCAGGCCGCGCCGCTCGGCCAGACCCGTCGGCCCGCGCGTAGCGGCGGTGGCCGCTGGCGTGGCGCCGTGCTGCCGCTCGGGCTGGTCGTGGTGCTCGAAGCCGTGGTGCGCCTGGGCTGGTTGCCGGCCTACCAGATGCCGCCGCCCAGCGAGGTGCTACGGGCCCTCTGGCTGCTGGGGGAAGGCGAGTTGTGGCGCCACCTGGCGGCCAGCCTGGCGCGAGTCGCCAGTGGCTTCGCCCTGGGCGCGGGTCTGGCGCTCCTGATCGGCGCCTGGGTCGGGCTGTCGCGCCGCGCCGAGGCCTATCTCGATCCGCTGTTCCAGGCGCTACGCGCCATTCCCAGCCTGGCCTGGGTGCCCTTGCTGTTGCTCTGGTTGGGCATCGACGAAACACCCAAGGTCGTGCTGATCGCCCTGGGCGCTTTCTTTCCGCTGTATCTGGCGCTGGTCAGCGGCATCCGCGACGTGGATCGTCGCCTGGTGGAGGTGGGGCGACTCTATCGGCTGTCGCGACCGGCGCTGATCCGCCGCATCCTGCTGCCCGCGGCCTTGCCCAGTCTATTCACCGGACTACGCGGTGCCTTGAGCATGAGCTGGATGTTCCTGGTGGCCGCCGAATTGATCGCCGCCACCGCCGGCCTTGGCTATCTGCTCAGCGATGGCCGCGAGACCTCGCGACCGGACATCGTCATCGCTGCCATCCTGGTGCTGGCGGTGCTCGGCAAGCTCAGTGACGAGCTGCTGCTGCGCCTGGAGCGCCGCGCGCTGGCGTGGCGCGATACCTATGCGGGAGGCCAGTGATGAGCGAGGCGCTGTTATCCCTGCAAGGTATCGCCAAGGCGTTCGGCGGGCGCCGGGTGCTGGAGGGGGTCGACCTGGCACTGGGGGCCGGCGAGGTGGTCAGCCTGCTCGGCGCCAGTGGCTGCGGCAAGAGCACCCTGCTGCGCATCGCCGCCGGACTGGACGACGACTTCAGTGGCCGCATGACCCTGGATGCGGCCAGCCATGGCGTCGGCGTGGTGTTCCAAGAACCGCGGCTGATGCCCTGGCTGGACGTAGCCGCCAACGTCGGCTTCGCTGATGGTGCTCGGGCCGATCGCGCCTGGATCGCGCAATTGCTGCGCGACGTCGGGCTGGAGGGGCAGGGCGCCTTGCTGCCCAAGCAACTCTCCGGCGGCATGGCCCAGCGCGTCGCCATCGCCCGCGGCCTCTATGGTCGCCCACGGCTGCTGTTGCTCGACGAGCCCTTCAGCGCGGTGGACGCCTTCACCCGCTGGCAATTGCAGGACCTGGTGCTGCGCCTGGTGGCCCGGTATCACATCGGCGTGCTGCTGGTGACCCACGATCTGGACGAGGCCTTCTACCTGGGCGACCGGGTGCTGGTGCTGGGCGGCGAACCCTCGCGGGTCCAACGGCGTTTCACCGTCGCCGCAGCCCATCCCCGCGAGCGGCGGGCGCCCGCCTTGCTGGCCCAGGCGGCCGAGGCCTACGAAGAGCTGCAGCGGCTGCGCGCCTGAGCCCAACGGCGCCAATAAGGCCGAAAGGAGGCGTGCGGAATCCGGCCGGAGCGGGCAGTATCGGGAGGTGGCGGTGCGTCAGCACCGCCCCATCCCGTCGACGACCTCGAGGAGCTCCTATGACCCCATCCGCAGCGGTAATGGCCGAACTGGCTCCGCAGGGCAACCTGCGCGCGGCCATCAACTATGGCAATCCGGTCCTCGCCCAGCGTGGTGCGGATGGCGAGCCGGCGGGCGTCTCCGTGGCCCTGGCCCGCGCGCTGGCCGAGCGCCTGGGCGTACCCCTGCAGCTGATTACCTACGATGCCGCCGGCAAGGTCTTCGCCGCCCTGGAGCAGTGCGCCTGGGACCTGGCGTTCCTCGCCATCGAACCGGTACGGGCGGCGCAGATCGCCTTCAGCGAACCCTATGTCATCATCGAGGGTACCTATCTGCTGCGCGAGGAGGATCCGGCGCGCCAGGTCGCCGAACTGGATCACGCCGGACGGCGGATCGCCGTCGGGCAGGGCGCCGCCTACGACCTCTACCTGAGCCGCACCCTGACCCAGGCGGAACTGGTGCGGGCGAGTACCTCTGCGACCGCCATCTACTGGTTCGTCGAGCAGGGGCTGGACGCCGTAGCCGGCGTGCGTCAGCCACTGGAGACCTACGCCGCGGCCCATCCTGGCTATCGGGTGCTGGAGGACAGCTTCACCGAGATCCGCCAGGCCATGGCCGTGCCCAAGGGCAAAGATGCAGCGGCGGCCTTCGTGCAAGCCTTTCTCGACGAGCAGCTGCGCAACGGCTTCGTCGCCCGGGAGCTGGCCGCCAGCGTCCAGGGCGACGTCCGTCTCGGCACGCCCGCGATTCCCTCCTGAGGCGAGAGGGCACCGGCAGGGCGGTCCGACGTGCCTTTGTCGCGCACTGCCAGGACGAGGTCGCCGCTATCCGCCCTTTGGCGAGCGCGGGATGAAATCATCGGCGCGTCCTGCTGCCAAAGGGCAGTCCATCGTTTTCGCTTCGAGGTTTCCCTTGCTCGCCACCCTGTCCGATCCCGCCTTTCTCGCCGGTCTCCTGCAGATCGTCATCATCGATATCCTGCTCGGCGGCGATAACGCCGTGGTCATTGCCCTGGCCTGCCGGCGCCTGCCCGAGGCGCAACGGCGCAAGGCCATCCTCGGCGGTGTCGCCGGCGCCGTGATCCTGCGCATCCTGCTGCTGTTCGTCGCCAGCTACGTACTGGGCTGGCCGCTGCTCAAGGTGGTCGGTGGCGTATTACTGCTGTGGATCGGCATCAAGCTGCTGATGCCCGAGGAAGACGAGGCGGACGTCAAGGCCGGTACCACCCTGGGCCAGGCGATCTGGATCATCATGGTGGCCGATGTGGTGATGAGCCTCGACAACGTCATCGCCGTGGCGGGTGCGGCCCAGGGGCATCTGGGCCTGGCCATCACCGGGGTGCTCATCAGCATTCCCATCATCATCTTTGGCAGCCAACTCATCCTGAAGCTCATGGAAAGGTTTCGCTGGCTGGTCGTGGCCGGCGCGGGGCTGCTGGGCTGGATCGCCGGCAAGCTCATCGCCAGCGACGAACTGCTGCAAGGCTGGCTCGGCACCGCCGACTGGCCCTGGGCGCCCTATGTCGCGGGCGTATTCGGTGTCCTGTTCGTCCTGGCGGTGGGCCAGGTGCTGGCGCGGCGGACGGCTACTGCCTGAAGTTGCTGAGCCCGAGCGGCAGCAGGGTGCGAGCAGCGCCAAGCGGGGCGACGCTCTCTACCTGCCGGCGCTGCATATGGTTAGACAAATTCCGTCTTTACCAAAGGTTATAACAACTCATTAGCCTATAACGCTTTCGGATAGCCGATCGGCACGGAGCGTGGTGGATGAGCAGGGTAGGGAAGGGATTGAGCGGGATCGCCGCACTGATCGGGGCGCTGGGTTTGGGCCTCGCGGGTAGTGCTGCCGCCGAAGGCAGGATCGGCATCGCCCAGCAATTCGGCATCGGCTACCTGATCCTCGACGTGGTGCGCGATCAGCAACTGATCGAGAAGCACGGCAAGGCCGCCGGGCTGGATATCCAGGTGGACTGGAACAGCATCTCCGGCGCCACTGCCATGAACGAGGCGCTGCTGGCCGGTTCGCTGGACGTGGTTTCGGCCGGCGTGCCGCCGATGCTGACCGTCTGGGACCGTACCCGTGGCCGGCAGAACGTCAAGGCCATCGCCGCCCTGGGCGCCATGCCCAACTACCTGCTGAGCAATCGCGCCGAGGTCAAGTCGATCAAGGATCTGACCGACCAGGATCGCATCGCCGTACCGGCGGCGGGCGTGGGCTTTCAGTCGCGCACCCTGCAGATCGAGACGGCCAAGGTGTTCGGCGCTGCCCAGTTCAAGAAATTCGATGCCATCAGCGTGAGCCTGCCGCATCCCGATGCCAGTGCCGCTCTGATGGCCGGCGGTTCGGAAATCACCACTCACTTCTCCAGTCCGCCGTTCCAGTACCAGGCGCTGGAGAATCCCCGGGTGCATCGCATCCTCAGCAGCTACGACGTCCTCGGTGGGCCGGGCACCTTCAACGTGCTCTATACCACCGAGAAATTCCACGACGAGAATCCCAAGACCTACCGCGCCTTCTATGACGCCCTGGTGGAAGCCGCCGCCTTCATCCGCGCCAACAAGGCCGCAGCCGCGGAGGCCTATATCCGCGTCGAGCATTCCAAGCTGCCGCTGGCCCTGGTGCAGCGCATCGTCGAGGACCCGGAGATCGACTTCACCGTCGAGCCCCAGCGCACCTTCGTCTACGCCCAGAAGCTGCATGAGCTGGGCGTGCTGAAACACCAGGCTGCCTCCTGGCAGGACTACTTCTTCCCCGAAGCCCACGAGCATTCCGGCAGCTGAGCTGGACCACCAAGGAGAAAACTCCAATGACTCTCGCATCCCCCCGTCCGGCCGCCGGCCAGACTTTCGAGATCCGTCCCTTCGGCAACCTGGGTGCCGAGATCCTCGGCATCGATCTGGCCCGGCCGCTCAATGCCGACGACTTCGCCCGCGTCCATCGCGCCCACCTGGACCACCATGTGGTGGTGTTTCGCGACCAGCGCATTACCCCCGAGGAGCAGATCGCCTTCAGTCGCCGCTTCGGCGAGTTGCAGATCCATGTCCTCAAGCAATTCCACCTGGCCGGCCACCCGGAGATCCTCATCGTCTCCAACATCGTCGAGGACGGTCAGCCGATCGGCCTGGGCGATGCCGGCAAGTTCTGGCACTCGGATCTCTCCTACAAGGAATTGCCGAGCCTGGGGTCCATGCTGCATGCCCAGGAGTTGCCGGAGGAGGGCGGCGATACGATCTTCGCCAACATGCACCTGGCCTACGACACCCTGCCGGAGGCGCTCAAGCGCCAGCTCGAAGGCCTGCAGGCCGAGCACTCCTACACCGCCACCTATGCCAAGCCCAAGTTCGAGGGCAACTGGCGGCCGACCCTGACTGCCGCGCAGCTGGCCGAGGTCAAGGCGGTGGTGCATCCGGTGGTGCGCACCCATCCGGAGAATGGCCGCAAGGCGCTGTTCGTCAGCGAGGGCTTCACCACCCATATCGTCGGCCTGCCGGAGGACGAGTCCCGCGACCTGCTGGCCGAGCTGCATGCCCACAGTGTCAAGCCCGAGCACCTCTACCGTCACCAGTGGCAGCCCCACGACCTGGTGTTCTGGGACAACCGCTCGCTGCTGCACCTGGCCGCCGGCTGCCCGAACCACCTGAGACGCAAGCTGTATCGCACCACCATCCAGGGCGATGCGCCCTTTTGAGGGAGGAGACGACCATGAACGCTTCTCTCGCTTCCCGTCCGCACCTGACCCTGGCGCAGACCCAGCCGCTGCTGCAGGTGCAGGACCTCGACCTCGAATACCGCACCCGCGACCGCCGGGTGCGGGCTACCCACCAGGTGTCCTTCGAGGTCTACGGCGCCGACCGTTTCGTCCTGCTCGGCCCCTCCGGTTGTGGCAAGTCAAGTCTGCTCAAGTCGGTGGCGGGCTTCCTGCCGCCGCTGCAGGGCGAGATCCGCCTGGAGGGCAAGCCAGTCAAGGGGCCCGGACCGGATCGCATCGTGGTGTTCCAGGAGTTCGATCAGCTGCCGCCGTGGAAGACGGTGCTGGAAAACACCATGTTCCCGCTGCTCGCCAGCCGCCAGGCCAGTCGCGGCGAAGCCCGCGAGCGGGCGCTGCACTATCTGGACAAGGTCGGCCTGGCGCGCTTCGTCGATGCCTATCCGCACCACCTCTCCGGCGGCATGAAGCAACGGGTGGCCATCGCCCGCGCCCTGGCCATGCAGCCCAAGGTACTGCTTATGGACGAGCCCTTCGCCGCCCTGGACGCCCTGACCCGGCGCAAGATGCAGGAAGAACTGCTCACGCTCTGGGACGAGGTGCGCTTCACCCTGCTGTTCGTGACCCACTCCATCGAGGAGGCGCTGGTGGTGGGCAATCGCATCCTGCTGCTGTCGCCGCATCCGGGGCGGGTGCGTGCCGAACTCAATTGCCATCAGTTCGGCCTCGAGGATTTCGGCGGCGCCGACTTCCAGAGCACCGCGCTGCGCATCCACAACCTGCTATTCCCGGATGACGTCCAAACCCTGCCGCCCGAGGTGGCCGACGAACGCCTGCGCCTGCAGCAGGCCATCGTCCAGGGCCGCATTTCCTATTAGTCCTGAGGTAGACCCATGACACGACAGCCCCCGGTGCGGGCCGAATACCAGCGCGAGCTCGCGCCCCTGAACGACCTGCCGCTGGCGGTCGAACTGCCCCTGGCCACCCGCCTGTGGAGCCAGGCCTGGGTGCGGAAGCTGGTGATCCTGGCGATCCTCATGCTGGCCTGGGAAGTGGCCGCCCGCTGGCAGGGCAACGACCTGCTGCTGCCCAGCTTCCTGCAGACCGCCGCCGCCTTCTGGGATGGCCTGGTCACTGGCGAATTGCCGACCAAGGTGGCCATCTCCCTCGGCACCCTGCTCAAGGGCTACCTGCTGGGCGTGGTCCTGGCCCTGGCGCTGAGCGCCCTGGCCGTCTCCACCCAGTTCGGCCGCGACCTGCTCGATACCCTGACCTCCATGTTCAACCCGCTGCCGGCCATCGCCCTGCTGCCGCTGGCACTGCTCTGGTTCGGCCTGGGCGAGAACAGCCTGGTCTTCGTGCTGGTGCACTCGGTGCTCTGGCCCATGGCGCTGAACACCTATTCGGGCTTTCTCGGTGTCTCCGACACCCTGCGCATGGGTGGGCGCAACTATGGCCTCAGGGGGCTCAGATACGTCGGCCTGATCCTCATCCCGGCGGCGCTGCCGGCCATCGTCTCGGGCCTGAAGATCGGCTGGGCCTTCGCCTGGCGCACCCTGATCGCCGCCGAGCTGGTGTTCGGCGCCTCCAGCGGCAAGGGCGGCCTCGGCTGGTACATCTTCCAGAACCGCAACGAACTCTACACCGACCGCGTCTTCGCCGGCCTCGCCGCGGTGATCATCATCGGCCTGCTGGTGGAAGGCCTAGTGTTCGCCACCCTGGAACGGCTGACGGTGAAGAAGTGGGGGATGCAGCGGTAGGGGCTTGGTTCTGTTGGGCTGCCTCTGATTTCGTAGTAGCGGCCGCATCTGCGGACCGCCATGGCCGCGATGATGATGAGAAATGGGCATAGTTCTATCGCGGCCATGGGCCGCTCCTACGGAGACATCCATCCCGACGGATCGCCTGATTGCGGTAATACGGGAAGACATCAATTTCGCTGCAAAAGCGAGGAGGTGATGGCATCGAAGCCCGATACCCCGTGCTAGCCAGGGCTCAAACCGCTATCCCTTGGTGGCGCCTTGTCCTAGCATCGACAAGGCACCTTCCTTGAAGAGGTTCCGCTCATGTACGCCTTCCGCACCGAGCCTTTGACTCCGCTGACCGCGATGCCCTCAGCATCCATGTTGGACGCTGTGCATGCTCTGGCACAGCGCCGGTCTGCTCGGTTCGATAGGAAGGTCGTCCATGTCCAAAGAACTCCTGGGAATTTCCGCCATAGCGCTGATGATCGTTGGCGAGGCTTGCATCATCTACGGTGAGCTGGCTGCGGCGCGCCTGGCGTCCACTGCCAGCTTCGACTGGCGCGATGTTTTGCTACTGGCGCTCTTCGCCTGCTTTTCGGGGCTCTGCCTGTTGCTGGCCTATGCCCTGGGATACCTGGCTACCGGTAACATCTGGCTGGTCGCAGTGGTATCCGTTCTGGTCCTGTTGATCTGCGAGCCGGCTCTGATTTGGCTACTGTTCCGAGAGCTGCCGGGTCGCGGGGCCTTTATCGGTTTCATCCTGGGTGCCTTGGGCTTGGCCGCTACGATCTGGCTTTGAAAACTCCAGGCTCGAGCCGACCGCTCAGCCAGGGGCCCCGGTGGATGGAGGCCATGGTGGTCCGCCAACGCGACCGCCGCTCCAGGCTTGCCTAGTATCTGTAGGAGCGGCCCATGGCCGCGATAGAGGCATGCCCAGGCGCCATCCTCATCGCGGCCATGGTGGTCCGCCGAGGCGGCCGCTTCTACGCCATCGTCCGAATTTGAAAATCCAGTTTTAAATGCGCGTAGTAAATAAAACTCGAATTAGGATATGCGCATAAAGAATTTCCCTCTAATACCCTGCCTGCCTAAGGTGAACCCCAGCCAACGCCTTCCCTGAAGGCATCCCTTCACCTCGGCACGGGATCCATCCATGAGCGTTCAATTCCTCGGCATGATCGGCCATCGCCTCACTTCGGAGATCATCGCCCCCTCCGGTCCCATCTTCGACAAGGGCTACGTCTCCCGCTTCGCCCAAGCCCACGAGCAGGCCGGTTTCGACCGTATTCTGGTCGGCTACTGGTCCGATCAGCCCGATGGCTTCCTGGTTACCGCGCTGGCGGGGCAGGCGACGCAGAAGCTCAAATTCCTGCTGGCCCACCGGCCTGGTTTCGTCGCCCCGACGCTGGCGGCGCGCAAGCTGGCGACCCTCGACCATCTGCTCGACGGCCGCCTGGCGGTGCACATCATCAGCGGTGGCAGCGACCTGGAGCAGCGCAAGGACGGCGACTGGCTCGACCACGACCAGCGCTACGCTCGCACCGAGGAATTCCTCGATGTGGTGCGCCAGGAGTGGACCAGCGCCCAGCCCTTCGATCATCAGGGTGAGCATTACCGGGTAGCAGGCGGTTTTTCCGCCATCAAGCCGCTGCAGCAGCCGAGCCTGCCGGTCTATTTCGGCGGCTCTTCGCCGGCGGCGCTGCGGGTGGCGGGCAAGCACGCCGATGTCTTCGCGCTGTGGGGCGAATCCCTGGCCCAGACCCGCGAGACCATAGCAGCGGTCCGCGCCGAAGCCGCACGCCACGGTCGCTCACCGAAATTCAATGTCTCCTTCCGGGTGATCCTCGGCGACACCGAGGGCGAGGCCTGGGACAAGGCCGAGGCCATCCGCCAGCAGGCCAAGGCGCGCCTCGACGCCCAGGGCGCGGTGCATCCGGCCAAGCCAGAAGCAGTGGGCGCCCAGCGGCTGCGCGACACCGTGGCCCTCGGTGATCGCGTGGACCGACGCCTTTGGACCGGCATCGCCGCCCTGGTCGGCGGCGGGCACAACTCCACTGCCCTGGTGGGCACCGCCGAACAGGTGGCCGATGCCCTGCTGGACTACTACGACCTGGGCGTCGACAGCTTCCTGATCCGCGGCTTCGATCCGCTCAACGACGCCGTCGAATACGGCCGCGAGCTGATTCCCCTGACCCGAGAGAAGGTCGCCGCGCGCCTGGCCGGCGCTCGTCGCACCGGCTGACACTTTCTGACCAACCCACCGCGCGACCGTACCCACGGAGCGCTCCCGATACCCTCGAGGAGACGCCTTCGTGAACAAGGGATTGCTAGTCGCCGCCGGCCTCTTGGCCGGCACCCTCACCAGCCTGGCCCAGGCGGTCACCCTCACCATCGGTGACCAGTTCTACTACAGCAGCACCCTGCTGGAGCAGGCCGGTGAGCTGAAAGACCTGCCGTACCAGATCGAGTGGAAGAGATTCAACGCCGGCGGGCCGGTGGTGGAGGCGCTCAACGTCGGCTCCATCGACCTGGGCATCGTCGGCGACACCCCGGTGATCGCCCTGGCGGCCCGCGGCGGACCGGTCAAGGTGGTGGCGGTGACCCGCAATCGTCCGGACGGCACCGCCATCGTGGTCGGCAGGGATTCGCCGATCAAGACGGTGGCCGACCTCGCCGGCAAGCGGGTGGCCATCTGGAAGGGCTCCTGGAGCCAACAACTGGTCTATTCGGCGCTGGAACAGGCCGGCCTGCCCAGCGATGCCCCGCACTACAGCTACCTGATGCCCACCGAGGCGGTCGCCGCCGTGAGCCAGGGCACCCTGGACGCCACCGCCACCTGGGAACCCTACGTCAGCATGGTGGAGCGCCAGGGCGGACGGGTGCTGGTCACTGCCAAGCACTTGATGCCGGCCCCGGTCTACGTGGTGGCCAACACCGGCCACCTGGACGAAAACCGCGCCGCCATCGGTGATTTCGTCGCCCGCCTGCAACGGGCCCGCAGCTGGGCGCGCGATCACGTCGACGTCTATGCCCAGGCCTGGGCCAAGCGCAACAACTCCGATCCGGCCATCGCCGAAAGCTGGTTCCGCCGCGACGCCACCTGGGTCGAGCCGATCAGCGCCCAGACCCTCGCCGACGGCCAGAAGACCGCCGATTTCCTGGTCAAGGCCGGGGTGTTGCAGCAGCCCTACGACGTCAAGCCGCTCTATGACCAAAGCTTCAACCGCTATCTGCAGACGCCCCGGGAGGCCAGCCGATGAGCCGTCAACTGCACCTCGCCGGCTTCCTGCTGGCCGGCCCGGTGGTCCATAGCCACGCCGTCTGGCGCCACCCCGAGACCCAGGGCGACTTCCTCGACCCCGACTACTATGTGCGCGCGGCTAAGGCGTTGGAGGAGGGGCTGTTCGACTTCCTGTTCTTCGCCGACCGCCTGGCGGTGGGCGACCAGCTCGGCGGCTCGCGAGAGACCGCGCTGCGTCTGGGTGCCCAGGATGCCACCCGGCTCGACCCCTTGCCGCTGCTCTCCTACCTGGTGGCCCATACCCGCCACCTGGGCCTGGGCTGCACCCGCTCCACCACCTACTACGAGCCGGCCCATGTGGCGCGGGCCTTCGCTACTCTTGACCACCTGTCCCGCGGGCGGGCGGCCTGGAACATCGTCACCTCGATGAACGACAGCGAAGGTCGGCTGTTCGGCAAGGAGCGTCACCTGGAGCACGACCTGCGCTACGACCGTGCCGACGAATTCGTCGAGGTGGCGGTCAAGCTCTGGCGCAGCTGGGGACCGCAGGCCCTGCGCCTGGATCGCGAGGCAGGCGTGCTGGCCGATCCGGCCCAGGTGTGCGCCCTGGATCACCGTGGCGACTGGTTCCGGGTGGAGGGTCCGCTCAATATCCCGCGCAGCCCCCAGGGGCGGCCGGTGCTGATCCAGGCCGGCTCCAGTGGCCGTGGCCGCCGCTTCGGCGCACGCTGGGCCGAGGCCATCTTCACCATCCAGCCGAACCTGGGCGCCATGCGCGCCTTTCGCGACGACGTACGCCGCCAGGTACTGGAACAGGGGCGCTCGCCGGACGGCTGCAAGATCCTCACCTCGGTGATGCCCTTCATCGGCGGCAGCGAAGCCGAGGCCCGTGCCAAGCAGGAAAGGCACAACGCCCTGGCGCAGCCCGAGGTGGGGCTGATCACCCTCTGCTCCCAGCTCAATATCGACCTGTCGCGCTTCACCCTGGATACCCCCTTGGGCGTGGTGACCGAGGTCGGCGAGCTGCCACCGGCTGCCGCCGAGAAACTCTTGGCCTTTGGCCGCCAGACCACCTTGGCGGAACTGGGCCGCAGCTATGCCGCCAGTGTGCGGGTGCCGCAACTGGTCGGCACCGGCGCCCAGATCGCCGAGCAGCTGGCCGAGTTGTTCGAAGCCGGTGGTTGCGATGGCTTCGTCATTTCCCCCGGCTACCTGCCGGGTTCCTTCGTCGAATTCAGCGAGAGCGTGGTGCCGCACCTGCAGCGCCGCGGCCTGTTCCGACGCCAGTACCAGGGCGAGACCCTGAGAGACCACCTGGGCCTGGGCCCGCTGGAGGACTAGATGAGCACATCCAAGGATGCCGAGGGCTGGCTGGCGCTGGCCCGTGAGATCGGCGCGGAATTCGCCGCTCGGGTGGTCGCCGACGAGCGCGACCGGATTCGTCCCGATGCCCAGTTGCACAGACTCAAGGACAGCGGCCTGACCAACCTGGTCATTCCCACGCGCCTCGGCGGCGCCGGCCAGCCCTGGTCGCTGGCCATGCGCGTGCTGCGCGAGATCGCCGCCGGCGATGGCTCGGTGGGGTTACTCTTCGGCTACCACCTGCTCAACACCGTGAACCTGCGCCGCGAGCCCCAGCCGAGGCGTGACCGCTTGTTGGCCGAGATCGCCGAAGGCCGGTTGTGGCTGGCCGGGGTGGTCAATCCACGGGATGACGACATCCTCGCCACCCCCGTCGCTGGCGGCGGTTATCGGCTGACCGGGCGCAAGGGTTTCTGCAGCGGCGCCGCCTTCGCCGATCGGCTCACCATCAGCGCTCGTGACCGGGAGAGCGGGGCACGCCTGATGGTCACCCTGCCGGCGGACCGTCCCGGACTGGCCTATGCCGACGACTGGGATCACTTCGGCGTGGCGCGCAGTGACAGCGGCAGCTTCACCCTCACGGAGGTCTGGGCCAGCGCCGCGGAAGCCCAGGTCTGCGACCTGGAGGATGCCGGCGATTTCGCGGCGGTGATCCGCACCCCGGTCAACCAGTCGGCCTTCACCCAGTACTACTTGGGCGCCGCCCAGGGAGCACTGCGCGAGGCGCGGCGTTATTTACACGAAGAGGCACGGCCCTGGGTGCATTCCCTGGCCGAACGCGCCACCGAGGATCAACTGGTGCTGAGCCAGGTGGGCGAGCTGTGGATCGCCCTGCAGGGCGCCGTGGCCCTGGCGGACGTGGCGGCGCGGCAGGTGGACGCCTTGCTGGACGCCGACGGTGCCTTCACCGCCGAATTGCGCGGCGAAACGGCCATCGCCGTGGCCAGCGCCAAGGTGCTGGCCGCCCGTACCGCGCTGGATGTGACCACCCGGGTGTTCGACGCCCTCGGCGCCCGCGCCACCCACAACCGCCTGGGCCTGGACCGCTTCTGGCGCGATGTCCGCACCCACAGCCTGCACGACCCCCTGGCCTACAAGGTGCTGGAGGTCGGCCGCTTCGCGGTTAATGGCCAGTATCCCGACATCCGTGCCTACACCTGACTCAAGGTCTGCTGCGCGTCGGCCAAACGGCGTTGAAAAGACCCTGGGTCGCCAGCCCGGTCGGAATGCTCATTTACCATTCGTAAACTCGTTCGCGAGCCCGGTCCGCTTCCTCAGGTCTTTTCGTGGGGCCGCCTAGGCCTTGTTTGTCTCTAGCTCGCGAGCCTTTGAATAAGCACTAAGGATGCCCCATGCTGCGCAAGACCCTCGTTGGCTTCACCTTCGGCCTGCTGGCCGCCACCCAGGCCCTGGCTACCAGTCTCGTAGTGGGCGACCAGAGCTACAACGCCCGCACCGTGATGGAGGCCGCTGGCGTGCTGAACGACCTGCCGTACCAACTCGAGTGGAAGCAATTCACCGCTGGCTCGCCGGTGGCCGAGGCGCTCAACGTCGGCAGCCTCGACCTGGGCCTGCTGGGCGATGCCCCGCCATTGTTCCTTGGCGCCTTGGGTGCGCCGATCAAGGTGGTCGGCATCAGTCGCCAGAGTCTCGACGGGGTGGCGGTGCTGGTCCGCGGCGACTCCAATCTCCACCGCCTGGCCGATCTGCGAGGCAAGACGGTGGCCATCTGGAAGGGCTCCTGGAGCCAGCAGCTGGCGCTGGCCGCGCTGGACCGCGCCGGGGTGCCGCGCGACCAGGTGAACTTCCGCTATCTCAACGCCCTGGATGCCTCCCATGCCCTGGAAGGCGGTTCGGTGGATGCCATCGTCACCTGGGAGCCCTATGTCACCCAGGCCCAGCGCCAAGGTGCGCGGGTGCTGACCACCGCCGAGGGACTGATCCCGGCGCAGAGCTTCGTGGTCGCCAGCCAAGGGGCCCTGGACGACGCCGCCAAGCATGGGGCCATCGCCGACTTCCTCCAGCGCCTGCAACGCGCCCGTACCTGGGCCAACGCCGATCCCGAACACACCCGTCGCTACGCCGCCGCCTGGGCGGAACGCACCCGCGCCGACGCCGCCATCGCCCAGGCCTGGTTCGCCCGGGCGCATACCAGTGTCGGGCCGGTGACGCCCGCGGCCATCGCCCAGGCGCAGCGCACCGTCGACTTCTTCGCCGGCGAGGGCCTGGTGAAGGGCTATGATGCCAGCCGCCTGTTCTACGACGGCTTCGCGCAGAGCCTGGCGGAACCGGCGCAGACGGCGCAACGCTGAGCAGGGCGCAGCAGGGGAGGCGTTGCGTTATGCTTGGAGCGCATGTCCAGCAGCGGGAAGTCAGACGCCTCCTCATGAAGACCGTCGATATCGAAGCCTTTGTCGCGGTGATCCGCAGCGGTTCCCTCAATGCCGCCGCCCAGTCTCTGGGGCTGACGCAGCCGGCCATCACCCGGCGCCTGCAGAGCCTGGAGCAGGACCTGGGCGTCGAGTTGCTCGACCGCCATACCAAGCCGCTCAAGCCGACGCGCCTGGGCCAGGAGGTCTACGGCCATTGCCGCGCCATCCTGCGCGAGATGGACGCCCTGCGCGAGCGGGTGGCGGGCGATGCTCCGCCCTCCGGGCTGTTGCGCCTGGGCGTACCCCAGACCCTGGGCGATGCCCTCTTGCTGGATGCCGTGCGCGAGATCCGCGCCCGCTATCCCGAGCTGCGCACCCAGGTGGCGACCGGCTGGGGCAGCGTGTTGGTGAGTCGCATCGAGCATGGCGAACTGGACGGCGCCCTGGTGCTGTTCCCAGCCAACAAGGTGTTTCCCGACGGCGTCGAGGCCCAGGCCCTGGGCGCCATGCCCTTGCAGGTGGTCTGCGCCCGCGATCAGGCGCCGGCCAAGGCGCAGCGCCTCGCCGATATCCAGGGGCAGGGCTGGGTGCTCAATCCCGACGGCTGCGGCTTTCGCGCCAGCCTGCAACGCACCCTGGCCGAGCAGGGCCAGGCGCTGCGCATCAACCTGGAAACCTATGGCACCGAACTCCAGCTCGGCCTGGTGGCCGACGGCCAGGGACTCGGCCTGGTCCCGGCGCCGCTGCTGGCGCGCAGCGTCCACCGCGAACGCCTGGCGGCCATCCCGCTCAAGGACTTCAAGCCAGAAATCCAGCTGTGGCTGATCCACCCGCGTTTTCTCGGGCCGTTGCAGGAAGTGGTGTTGAGGTTCGCCGATCTGAGTAGCCGCCTTACCCAATAGCCTGCTACCTGGTTCTTACTTTCAGAGGCTCTTGTTGATGGTGACCACCATCGGCGCGGGCATTCTGTTACCTATACAGGCGTAGCACGAGCGACGGAGCGGCCTGCTCCTAGTTGCGGATAATCTCCTTCCACTCTTCTTGACAAATAATAACATTGACTTGAAACCGCTTGCCTAGAGCCTTTGCCACAATTAATTTTATCTCGAAATCTTCTTGCCAGGCACACCGAGAAGCGGTGCCACTAACCTCTATTCGGTTTCCGGTATAGGCGTGGGCGGCGTATTGCGTGCAGCATGCTGATGTAGGTTAATTAATTTGTGGGGGCAGGGATGGCACTTCGCACTGGGGATAGGCATAACGGTGACTATCTTGTCCAGACGATTTATCGTTGTAATTTTCTGTTGTTGTTCAGGCCGCCTTCCCGCAGGCGTCTTGACTTGATAACGCATAGGTTGCGGGCAGTAACCGGTGCCAAAGGAGATAGGCGTCTGACGCTAGATCAGGTCAATCTCTTGCTTGCGAAAGCCTATTCAGTTGCCACTGCACGAAAGTTGGATTCAGACCAACAGAAGGCAAGTCCTCGCTGGGGGGCTGGACTTCTACTTCAGAAATATCTGGCTTTTCAACTCAACGCTGATTCGGCAAAATCCGTGCAGGTCTTGAAAGAGAACGTCGACGTCTAGGGATAGGTTCTCCATGACTACGTCATCATATCTCTCTTTGATAGGTCAGTGACTACCAGATCTTCATCGCCGAATTAGAGTTCTATCATCTTTTTGATGACGGCTTCCCTGGTGCCATCTGTGCTTATCAGAACAGGCGGAGGTGTGCCAGCGTTTTCGCTTTGCCTTTCATAATAATCGGTACTGTATTCTGACTCGGTGCGGTTTGATTCTGGGTCTTGAATATTACGATGATGCTGGTTGTCCAGTCCAGGTTGGCCGGAGTAAGGCTGTTTGAGGAAGTGGTTATATGTTATTATTTCGAAATTTTGCATTGCTGGCAAAGCTTGGATTGGGTGTTACAGGTTATTTTTAACTGATCCATATGGTGGTTGGTAGGCCGGAAAATGTATTGGTGAATGGGTAGAGGGTGCAAAGGAGTTCGAGATGTCGGGGATGGAACTTAAGACAACAGAGGATGCCGAGCAGCGCGGGCGTCCCAGAAGACTCGGATGCCTTACCGCCAAGCCCTTTGTTGAGGCGCCTTTTCGAGTATTGGTCAGGCCAGCTCTTTCAGCGGGTACCGCCATAGTCCAAGAGTCGATGGACCTTGATTTTTTGATTCTCGAGCAACAACGGGGCGACGATAACGCTCGGGTGCTGGCAGAGATTGTCCGGTTGCGAGCGCTCAGTAAACGCACGGTTCTGCTGCTGGTAGTCCATGGCTGCTATCGCAGTGTCAGGCTGGATTATCTGAGGGCGGGAGTAGACGTGGTAGTCCAAGGTGGGCATCGCTGCGAGGCTGAAATCTCCGTCATATTAGATCGGTTGTACAAGAATGCCCGTGGCTTCGATTTCCTTCTGCTGCTGGATACGCTACGTCTGCAATTGACATCCGGAGATCGCACCGTAGAGCTTTCTTATTCGGAGATGGCGGCGTTACGGGCACTGTTGAGGGATACCGCGCATGTACTCAGCTATGATCAGTTGGCTACAACCTTTGGCATGAGTTCGCCGTATTACGACAGAGGTGCGCTATCGAAATCGGTAAGTAGGCTCAGGACCAGAATTCATTCGGTCTTCGGCGTCAATCTGATCGAAAGTATCAGAGGTTATGGCTACCGGCTCAATCGTGGGCTTTTGGACGTCAAATGAAGTTCCTACTGCTGCGTGCCTGCCCCCTATGAGCGTCTGCATCTTCCCTACGATGCACCAGCACGTCTATGACCGGGCCGGTCGACCGGTTGGGCACTACCTACGAGCGGGTCATCGGCGTGATTTCGTTGGGCGCTTGAAGCAACATCCAGCCAAGGCTCGGAGTTACGTCGACATCATTACGAACGAAATGCTGCTGCGTGCTCAGATATCGGCGCTTCAACTTGCGCCCGTAACTGGAGGCCGACCTGGCTGCAATACGGTGCTGTATTTCGTCGAGTGCGAGGTGCTTGCACTGTTGCAGGAGCCCAAGGTGGAGGAGCTGCAAGAGGCGGCAAATACCTTGCGACGTAGAAAGGCAACCCTCGTGCTGCGATTGTACGACGATTTCGAGAGTTTGCTGCCAAGGGGCAATTGCGCCCTGTTCACCGAGGCGCTCTGCCGGCTGCGTGAGCAGGGTGTACGGGTCGCTGTCGGAGCTTCCACTGACCCTGGGCAACTGGTTCGAGTGCTGCAGCGGCTGGGCTGTATTGACTATCTGTTCCTGAGTCTGAGTGGGCTGTCCACGGCTACGTCGTCCGCCATTCAGGCCAGGCATATCGGTGAAATGCGAGATCTCATGGTCGAGCAGATAAACGCGAACAGCATCCTGTTTGTCGCCTCTGGAATGGATACTGCGTACGCCAACGAATTGGCACAGTTCCTGCCATTCACCTACTGGATGGGTAGCTACCTTTCTGCGGCAGAGCGTCTCTGAGCGGTGTCGTGATGCTGATAGGAAAGTTCGTCGATTCGAGTAATCCGAGGTTGTCATGTTGAGCATTTCGGTCGAGGTAAGCGGCGCCCAAGGAGGAGTCGCCGCCACGAGCGGGGGTGGGTACCTAGTACCTAGCCTGAATGAAGAGTTGCATCACTGGATCTGCGGTCCGCAAGCAATGACTTGTGAGGGAGCCACGTGGACGCTGTGTACCGAGGCCAATAGCTTGGTGTTTCAGGGAAGTGAAGTGAGTCTTACTCATTTTGAAACGTTGATACTGGACGAATTGGTCCGGAGCAGGGGAGGGGTCGTGAGTAAAGAAAAGATCATTATCCGGCTCGGTCGCGATGCCGATCATTACTCAGGGCTGGAGATGTGCATGAGCCGCCTGCAGCGCAAATTCAAGAGCCACTTCGGGCAGCAGAGGCTCTTCGTTGCCGTACGTAACCGAGGGTACCGGCTAACCCAACGAATTTACCTGGCTGTGTGAATACGGTGTAAGAAGAGATTCGGCGGCCCAAGAAAGCCAGTTAATTCGAAGGCAGGTTTCTGAGTTTCTATCGTTGTTTTGGCAATAGTTGGGGGCTTGTCATGATCGTCAGGCGGATTGGGGGCTGCTTGGCGACTTTCTGGTATTGCTTCCGAGAAGGACTCTATCTTTGTAGAGGTGTCGCCGGGTCCGCAACAAAGAGTGAGAAGTAGAAATTCAATCGGATTGCGTTGCTCCTCACTAAAATAGCAATGGCAATGGCAATGGCAACGGCAGTCAGGGAGAGGCTATGGGCCTGAATAATGGTTTGGTTCTTCTGGCGGTTTTGTCGCTGGTATTCGCTCATGTGGTTCTAGTTAATTGTCGCTATGAATTATGGCGTCGAAAGGTAGCCGCATACGTGCAGGACGCCCTAGCCGATGATGATCTTTCCGTGTTCGAAAAAGCGCTGCTCCTGCGCGTGTTCTATGTCTCGCTACGATGGTGGTTTTTGCCCGCCACCTTAGTTGCGTCGAGCCTGCTGGTGCCCTGGCTGTGTTTTTCCCGACCTGAGGAGCGCTACGAGAAATTTTCTGCCAAGACGCTGCCGCTCCTGTTGCAGTGTCTGAAACTCCAATTGGTCAGACACCCTCTGGTCGCGTTCTCTGCGGGAATTCCCCTTATATTGTGGATACTCCTGATAAGCGCATTGGCCGTGCTCCTTCCAAGGGGCCGTAGGCCAAGAATGGAGGACCTGTTAAGAGTCTTGGGCAGTGGTTTGGCGCTGCTTCCGGAATGATGTTTAGCGAGTTGGCCGTAGGCGTGCAGATGTTTGTTATTTTTTGGCCGAAAAATACCGTTGTCTCTCTGTGTCGGTATTGGAAGAATGGCGGGGTGTGACAAGGCGAACAGGGCCGTCCGTATTGGGGTCGATTGAAAAGGATGCCTTTACAACCAGAGCGGTGGTCGGATTTTTCATCCGGCTAATCGCCAGGTCTTTGCAGAAGTTTGGCTGGTGATCCCCGTGCGTGCGGCCTCTATGAGTTAGGCCAATACGTCGCGGTGACGGCATCAAACGTATGAGGCCGCTCTGGCGAAAATCGAAGAGCGTGAGCTGTTGCCCCATGGCAAGGGCAGTGGCTTCCTATTGCCCATGAAAAGGCTTCAACTCGAATTAAGGATGCAGTAAGTGGCAGACGATCTCAGGGAATGGAAAGTATTGAGCAGGCAACTGTTCGTCGCCAGGAGGTTTATTGTCGGTGCCGTTGTCGCGGCGGGGCTGGTGGGCACCTTGTATTGTGTGCTCACGCCACCCGTTTTCCAGGCCAATGCGTTACTGCAGATCGAGTCCCAGAAAAGCGATATCTTCGGTAGTTCCGAACTTTCCCTGTTATTGGGCAGTTCGTCTTCTTCCGCCGCTGAGATCGAGATCATCAAGTCACGGTCGATCTTGGCGAAGGCCATCCAGTCCCTTGGCCTGGATGTCGACATCGAACCGGTACGCTTTCCGCTGATCGGCGGTGCCATCGCCCGTTGGTTGACGCCCGAGGATTCCAGTCCGGTCGCCCCGGTATTGGGCTTGTCCAGCTATGACTGGGGTGGCAGTCAGCTCGCCATCTC
The DNA here is from genome assembly GCF_054558395.1 of Pseudomonas sp. No.117. NCBI lineage: Bacteria > Pseudomonadati > Pseudomonadota > Gammaproteobacteria > Pseudomonadales > Pseudomonadaceae > Pseudomonas > Pseudomonas sp. No.117. The sequence goes on along the minus strand of NZ_BAAJNP010000005.1, from coordinate 105,395 downwards.
GCAATTGGAGGTGCCTTCGGCCCTGGAGTATCAGCCGCTGTCGTTGGTAGTCGAGGGCAAGGACAGCTTCGCGCTATACCAGGATGACCGCCTGCTGATGAATGGGCGAGTCGGCGAGCGGATTGAGCGACAAGGTGTCGTGCTTCGCGTCGAGCGCCTGGTTGCCAATCCGAACGTACGGTTCCAGGTCATCAAGACTCCAGCACTCTTCGCCGCCCTGGATCTACAGGAGCAGCTCGACGTCACTGAGCGCGGCAAGGATACCGGCGTACTCAATGCCGCGCTCGCCGGGACAGATTTCGCTCAAGCCAGGGCCCTGCTGCAACGAATACTCGAGCTGTACGTCCAGCAGAACCGTGATCGGGTATCGGCAGACGCCGCCGCCAGCCTGGTGTTCATCAGGAGCCAACTGCCCAAGGTGAAGGCTGATCTGGATCAGGCGGCGAATGCCCTGGACAGTTATCAGCGCAATGAAGGCAGCATCAATATCGATCTGGAAACCAAGGCTTTGCTGGATCAGATAGTGGGCTTGGAAGGAGAGCTGAGTAGCCTGCAACTGAAGAAGTCCGAGCTCGAGCGCCTCTATACGGCCAACCACCCGGCGCTCAAGACCCTCGAGAGTCAGATCGGCCTGTTGCAGCAGCGCCGGCAGCGGCTGCAGACGCAGAGCCGCGTACTACCCAATACACAGAAAGATCTGTTTAGTCTGACCCGCGACGTCCAGGTGGCCTCGGAAACCTATTCCCAATTGCTCAATCGCGCCCAGGAGCTGGCGGTCGTCCAGGCTGGAAGCCTCGGGAACGTCCGTATTCTCGACGACGCCGAGGTTGATGTACGCCATCCCGTAAAGCCCAGATTCATCCTGATCATAGCCGCCGCCACGTTGTTCGGCCTGTTTCTCGCGGTGGCGGTTTGTGTGATCCGCTTTTCGCTGCGGCCCACGCTGTCATCGATCAAGATGCTGGAGAGTTTCGCGCTACCGGTCTATTCGGCCGTGCCCTACAGCGTTGCGGAGAAGCGTATTCGCTCCGGCAAAGGTGCCAAGCCGCGGCTGGCGGGTAGCCCGCCGGCGGTACTGGCGGCGCGCTTCCCGCTGGAGAACGCCGTAGAGGCAATGCGGGCTCTGCGCACCAGCCTGCACATCCTGAGCGAGGACGCGCCGAACAATCTGGTGCTGATCGCGGGCGCCACCCCCGGCGTGGGCAAGACCTTCGTCTCGGTGAATCTGGCGAGCATCGTGGCCGCCACCGGCAAGCGTGTCTTGCTGATCGATGGCGACCTGCGACGGGGCCAGGTGCACTCGCTGTTGAACACTCCACTCGCTCCGGGGCTGGCCGATGCCCTGATCGACCGGATCGAGCACACCGGCTGCATCCATCCTACCTCCATAGACAATCTCTTCGTGATGCCAGGTGGTGCGCGCCGGGGCATAGGGTCGGAAGTCCTGCATGGCGACGGCCTCAAGTGGCTGCTGGAGCGCGTCGGAGCTGACTACGATGTGGTGATTCTGGACTCCCCACCGCTGCTGGTCGCCACCGACGGCGCCCTGCTCGCAGCGCATTGCGGCATCAAGTTCCTGGTCACCCGTCTAGGCGTGAACACCTTCCAGGAACTCGAGTTGGCGCTGCAGTCACTTGGCAATCTGGGTATCACAGCCACTGGGCTGGTGGTGAATGCCTCGGCGAACACCCGTGAGCAGAGTTATGGCTATTCGAGTTACTACGATGCTACGTCGGAGGCTTGAGGTTTTTACGCCCGGCGTGGGCCGATCCCTGGGCCGAGTGGCGGCGGCGCTGGGCGAGCAACTGGCCTATACCGGCGCCTTCTTCGTCGTCCAGCTGGTGGCGGCGCGCTGGTTGGGCACCGACGACTTCGCGCTGTTCGCCTCTTTGTATTCAGTGGTCATCCTGTTGAGTCTGATTCATGGCTGTGCGGTCTTCGATTCCCTGCTGCTGTTCGGCAAGCAGGGTGGTCGCCTGACGCTGAGCGGCCTGTTGACCGCTCATGCCGCCGTGGCGGCGGTGCTGTCGGTGGCGACGCTGTATCTCATCATCCTGGTTGGCCTCTCTTTGCCACTGGCGCTGCTGTTCGTGCTCGCTTGCGTCAGCTTCGCCCTCTATTGGACCGCGCGTGCTCTGGCCATCGTCAAGGGCCGGACCGGCTGGCTGATCGTTCCGCCGCTGGTACAAACCCTGCTGGTATTGCTGGCGCAGGAAACCTCCGCCAGGGGCGACATCGCCACGCTTCTGGGATGCATCGTGGTCGGCAGCGGCGTACCCGCGTTGTTCATCTATCGCCACCTCAACAGAGGCGTGGACTACCGTCTGGGTGCAGGACGGGGCAAAGCCTTCATCAGTGTCAATCTGCTGGCCCAAGTCATCTTCTGGGGTTTGACCCATGGCCTGGTCATCTACTTCTTCCTGCGCGGTGCACCGGAGCAGGCGGGGAGTCTGAGGATCAGCCTGACGTTGCTGCTACCCGCGCAGTACTTCTGCATCGCGCTTTCCAACCAGGTGTTGCCGCAACTGATCGGCATGCTCGCGAAGCAGCAGCGACGGGCCTTCGTCAGCCGTTCGCTACAGCTGCTGGCCGCCTGTGTCGTGTTGAGTGCGCTCTATGCCGGGGCCTTGGCCCTCGGGGTGGGCGAAGCGCTGCACTCTTTGTTCGGTAAGTCTTTTGGTGGCGTCCACGGCGGCGTGCTGCTGGTGCTGCCAGTGGCCTTCGCGCTCGTACAGGTTGGACGCACCCTGCTCAAAGCGAGTGGTGACTACCGGCTGTTGTTGTTCTGCACGCTGCTGGGCCTGGTGGTCGTGATGATCAGTGAGGTCATCGCCCAACCGCGAGCAGATCAGATACTTGTTTATGGCGTCGTGTCCGTTGCCCTAGCCCTGGGGCTGGCGAGTGGCCGACTGCTGCGGAAAATCAATGTCAAGGATGGTGAGTGAGATGAACATTCTAGTGGTTGGCGTGCCGTTCAGCCGCAACCTGGGTGATGGGGTCATCTTCGACAACCTCCGCTACCTGTACAAGAAGCACAGCCGCTTCTCCCGCGTCATTCCGCTAGACCTCGCCGGGCGCGAGACCTTCGAGTCCGGCGATCGGCCGGTGTCCAACCGGGTCGCCTTGTTCTCCAAGCTGCCAGGGTTCACCCGCAAGATCGCAGTCGCCGCCTTCATCCTGGCCAATTTCCTCTGTCGCTGGCGACGCGGCTGGAAGACCAAGGTGCTCGCTGCCGACGTCATCGTCATTGGCGGGGGACAGCTGTTCCTCGACGAGTCCCTGAATTTTCCCCTCAAGCTCTATCTGTTTTCCCGGTTGCTGAAACACAACCCTTCAGCCAATCGCTACATCGCCTTCGTCGGGGTCGCGCCGTCCCTCAGTCGGTTCGGTCGTTTCCTGTTTCGCGCTGCGCTCGACAACATTCGCCCGCAATCCGTCACCCTGCGTGACCCTGAATCCCGTACCCGCTTCGCCGAGCTTATCAGCACGCGCTATCCCCTGGCGGTGGCGGCAGATCCTGCGTTGTTCTCGGCCGAGTGCTACGGCGTTCCCAGCCGCAACCGGACGCGGGTAGAACGTGTTGGTCTATGCATCGCCGATCCACGCGGCCTTGATGTCGAGGGACGACTGGGTGAAGGCTTCCATGCTGGTCTCGCCGAGTATTTTTCGACGCTGGCCAGGGCGTTACATGATGCGGGTTATCAAGTCGCGCTGTTTACCAATGGTGCCTTGGAAGACGAGGCGCTCAAGGATGATATCCATCGCAACCTGGGGCTTGCCGAGGTCCAGCGTCTTGAACGCCCCCTTACCCCAGGTGCCCTGGTGGACAACATCGCCACCTTCGACCTGCTGGTGGCGCACCGGCTGCACGCCAACATCATCGCCCTGGCGCTGGGCGTGCCCTCCATCGGCCTGCGCTGGGATGCCAAGGTCGAATCCTTTTTCCGGATGAGTGGGCGGTCGGAGGCCTTCCTGAATGATCTGGTACCGACCGTGCCGACGACTCTGGCTCGTCTCGAGGCCATCACCGGCACGGCCGCACCACAGGCGGCGGAGGCTCTCGCCGCCAGCGTCAGGGCTACCGTCGCCGCTCAGGTTCAGCGGTAGGCACGTCATGGCCATTCCCGTCGCCTACCGTTTGCTGCTCGGGCTGCTGAGCTGCTGCCTGGCCCTGCTGGTCACCCTGCATCAGGACGAGCTGCTGCCTGCCTATTTTTTCACCGACGCAGGGACCATCAGCAACCTCATCAGCTACGTCGATCTGCAGTCGGCGGAGCAGGATTCCTTCGTTGCCACCGCCTGGGTGTTCAAAACCCTGGGAGGCGATGGCGGCCAGTTGCTCATCATCCTCACCGTTATGGCGGTGTGTCTGCTGATCTGCCACTGCATCCAGACGCCGTTGCACCTGGTGGTCGCGCTGGTCTACCTGGTGCCCTTGCTGCTTTACAACCTCAAGCTCTCGAAGGAAACCATTGTCCTGGTACTGAACCTGACCTGCATCGCCGTGGCTCTGCTGTGCCGGCGCCACGCCATGCAGGTGGTTCTGGTGGTAGCCCTCTACCTCATCTACGCCTGTTTCTTTCGGGTGTATTACGCACTCGTAGCGCTGCTGATCCTGTTTTTCGGACTGTTCTGGGCGGTCAAGCCACCCATGCGAACGATCTTGCTCGCGCTCTTGGTGCTGGCTTGCCTGGCCATCCCGCACGATGTCTGGAGCAGCCTGCAATTGCCGCGAGATCAGGTGAATCAGTCGCGTGAAGGACTCAGCGATTCCAAGACGCTCTTTACCAACCTGCTGACGCCCGATGGGCTGGCCACGGTACTACCCAACTCGGGCTACGCCGCAGTGCGCTTCTATTTCGCGCCGCTGTTTTCGCTGCGTGTTCAGGAGCTGTTGCTGGCCGCGGTGCTGTGGGGAATGACGCTGCTGCTGTTCAGCAAGCGTAATTCGGGCCACGTGCTGGCCAGCCTCGCCATCGCCAACTTCCTCATCCAGACCTTCTTCGAGCCCGACCTGGGTTCCTTTCTCCGGCACCTTTGTGCCTATGCCTTCTGTCTGTTCGCCTTACCCACCCAAACGGCAGTGATCGAGTCAACGCAGGAGCGAACCCATGGCTGAATTTATGAAGGTGTTGCACGTGGCCGAGACCGTCAAAGGCGGAGTCGCCAGTTACCTGAATCTGCTGGAGCGACAGGCCGCCGCATTGCAATGCGAATTTTACTTCCTGGCGCCTGCCAGCCAGCGTGATCAGCTCGATGTCGCCCACCTGCTGACGCACAGACATAGGCGCAGCTTGACCGGCGTCCTGGGCCTGGCCCGCGCCATCCTGCATGCGGTGGAGGAGACGGGGGCCAGCGTGGTCTACGCCCATAGCACCTTCGCTGGCTTGGCGCTGTGCCTGGCTACCATGCGCTTGGATCGGCGAATTCGTACGCTCTATTGCCCGCATGGTTGGGCCAGTCTGCGCAAGTCCAGATCCTGGGTCTCCTATTGCGTCAGGACCGTGGAGCGTGCCATTTCCCACGTGCCCTCCGGAGTGGTCAACATCTCGCGCTTCGAACACGCCTACAGCCGCTCGATGGGCTTCTCCCCACGTTGTGTGCTCATCGAGAACACCGTGCTGCCCAGCGGGCCCGCGGTGACTCAGTCCCCGCTGTTTGATCCCGCAGTCATCAATGTACTCTTCGTCGGTCGTTTCGATCGGCAGAAGGGCTTCGATATCCTCTGCGATGCCATGCGTTATCTGAATCGTCAGGCACCGGGGCGATTCTGCTTCCATCTGGTTGGTGATGTAGTGCTGCGTGACCATCAGCAGGATTTCGCCTTCGCCAAGAACATCCACTATCACGGCTGGGCGGCGGCGGACGAGATCGACTTCTACTACCGCAACGCCGATTTCCTGGTCGTCCCTTCGCGTTGGGAGGGCTTCGGCCTCTGCGTGCTGGAGGCCTTCCGCAATGGCCTGCCGGTCATCGCCAGCCGCTCGGGGGCCTTGCCCGACCTGGTCGAGCACGAGCGCACTGGCTTGCTGTTCGACGGTACGGCGGAGCACCTGTGCGAGCAACTCTGCGCGGTCACGCGTGAGGACAAGCTGCGCTGGGGCGAAAGATGCCTGCAGGCCTACGGCCAACGCTTCGCCCTGGAACGCTTCGTCGGTGCCTATCGGGCGTTGTTGCATCCACTGGCATCCGAGCCTCAAGCATGAGGCGTCTGATGCGGGTCCTGCCTTGGGCGGTGGCCGTGTTGATCATGCTGGCGGCCGCCCCTAGCGATGCACGTGAACCGGTCTTCCGCAGTGAACTGCCACTACCCCTGGGGGTGCAGATCGATCCGGAGACGATTACCGATGAGGATCTACGGCAACTGCGGGAAGTCGGCTTCGACTTCGTGAGGTTCGGCATCCGGCCATTAGTCGCCCAGCGAACGGCGGTGCCGGTCGACTATCCTCGACTGACCGCACGTATTCGAGCGCATGGGCTGCAGAGCCTGGGGACCCTCTTCGGCGGTGCCGGCGTCTGGGGTCCGACCAGCTCCAGCGTAGACGATCCTGCTCAACGCTTCGCCGATTTCGCGGCCGACATCCTCGGTAACGCTGCGCTTCGGGTAACGGCCTTCGAGCTCTGGAACGAACCCGAGCTCAAGACCTTCCTGAACCCGGCACGCCAGGACCAATTCGAGCAGGCCATGCGCCTGACCTGCGAGCGGCTGGAGCGGGTCCCGTGGCGTCCGGCGCTGGCCGGCTTCGGTTTCGCCCGCTTTCCTTTCGATGAGCGTAACGCCAGGCTCCAGGAGCTGGCCTTTCAGTTGCTGAAGACGGGCTGCCTCCAGGAATTATCGGTCCATCCCTACCGCAACCAGCCGGAAAGCGTCATTGGCGATTATCGGCAGCTCGCGGCCAGCGCGGCCGAGCGGGGAATTCCCCGGTTGACGATCCTCGCCTCGGAGTGGGGTTATGCGAGCGTGCTGCCGCGTCGATCGCAACACGCGCAGGCGCAACTGCTGGTGCGGACCTACCTGTCCAACATCGCTGCCGACGTTGCTGCGCTCAACCTCTATGCCTGGCGAGATCGCGGTACCAATCCGCTAGCGCGAGAAGACAATTTCGGCCTGGTCGATTATCGGGGTCAACCGAAGGAGGCGTTTCATGCCCTGCGTGACACCCTGCAGGTGCTGCGCGGTTATCGGCTATCCAGCTACCACTTGCAGGGCCAACTGCATCGCCTAGTACTGAGCAATGGCAAGAGCCAGCTGTATCTGTACTGGACGGATGGCACCGCTGTTTCTCTGCCGTCCGACGACGTACCGAGGGAGGCGTGCGAGATGCTCTACCTGGGCAGCACCTCGCAGTTCTCGGCTTGCCCGCCTGCCGGAGGTCTGGGTCGATTGATAGACAGCCGACCGCTTGCCCTGCGCATGAAGCCTTGAGACGACCGGGCGGACTTCAATCAGCTCCGCCCGGTCCTTCACTCAGGCTTTGAGGAACTCCCGTAGCACAAAGTGCAGGATGCCGCCGGCCTTGAAGTAGCTCACTTCGTTGACCGTATCGATGCGGCAGAGCACCTCGACGCTTTCCAGGCTGCCGTCCTCGCGGGTGATCTCCAGGGTCAGCGGCATGCGCGGGCGCAGCTCTACGCCATCGATGCCCAGCACGGCGATCTTCTCCTTGCCGGTCAGCCCCAGGGACTTGCGATCCACGCCGTCCTTGAACTGCAGCGGCAGCACGCCCATGCCCACCAGGTTGGATCGGTGGATACGCTCGAAGCTCTCGGCGACCACGGCTTTCACACCCAGCAGGTTGGTGCCCTTGGCCGCCCAGTCGCGGGAGGAGCCGGTGCCGTATTCCTTGCCAGCGATGATCACCAGCGGGGTATTTTCCAGCTCGTACTTCATGGCCGCGTCGTAGATCGACAGCTTCTCGCCACTGGGCACATGGTAGGTATTGCCGCCTTCCTCGCCGCCGAGCATCTCGTTCTTGATGCGGATGTTGGCGAAGGTGCCTCTCATCATGACTTCGTGATTGCCGCGGCGCGAGCCGTAGGAGTTGAAGTCGGCATAGGCCACGCCGTGCTCCGCCAGATAACGCCCGGCAGGGCTGTCCTTCTTGATGTTGCCGGCAGGGGAGATGTGGTCGGTGGTCACCGAATCGCCCAGCAGCGCCAGGATGCGCGCGTCGTGGATGTCGGCGATGCGCGGCGGATCGCCGGCGATACCTTCGAAGAACGGCGGATTCTGGATGTAGGTGGAGTCGGCGTCCCAGACATAGGTCTCGGCGTCCGGCACCTGAATGGCCTGCCACTTCTCGTCGCCGTCGAACACCGCGCCGTATTGCTTGTGAAACATGGCGGTGTCGAGCTTCTGCACGGCTTCGGCCACTTCCTGCTGGCTCGGCCAGACGTCCTTCAGATAGACCGGCTGGCCATCGTTACCGGTGCCCAGCGGCTCCTGGGTCAGATCGACCTTCACGCTGCCGGCCAGGGCATAGGCCACCACCAGCGGCGGCGAGGCCAGCCAGTTGGTCTTGACCAGCGGATGCACGCGACCCTCGAAGTTGCGATTGCCGGAGAGCACCGAGGCCACGGTGAGATCGGCGTCCTGGATGGCTTTCTCGATGGGGTCGAGCAGGGGGCCGGAGTTGCCGATGCAGGTGGTGCAGCCGTAGCCCACCAGATCGAAGCCAAGGTCGTTGAGATAGGGGGTGAGGCCGGCGGCGTTGTAGTAGTCGGTCACCACCTTGGAGCCGGGGGCGAGAGACGACTTGACCCAGGGTTTGCGCATCAGGCCTTTCTCGGCGGCCTTCTTCGCCAGGAGACCGGCAGCCATCATCACGCTGGGATTGGAGGTATTGGTGCAGGAGGTGATGGCGGCGATGACCACGGCGCCGTCTTCCAGCTGGAAGGTCTGGCCATCCAGCTGGACTTCGACGCTGCTGCCGACCTTGCTGGCCTCGGCCTTTTTCGGCGCCAGGGCGGTGAAGTCGCCAAAGGTCTTGGCCACCTCGCCGAGCAGCACGCGGTCCTGGGGCCGCTTGGGACCGGCCAGGCTGGACTGGACCTCGCCCATGTCCAGTTCGAGCACGTCGGTGAAGACCGGCTCGTCACCGGGGTTGCGCCACAGGCCCTGGGCCTGGGTGTAGGCCTCCACCAGTTGCACGGTCTCTTCGGGGCGACCGGACAGGCGCAGGTAGTCGAGGGTGATCTGGTCCACCGGGAAGAAGCCGCAGGTGGCGCCGTATTCCGGCGCCATATTGCCGATGGTCGCACGGTCGGCGAGGGGCAGGGTGGCCAGGCCGTCGCCGAAGAATTCGACGAACTTGCCCACCACGCCCTTCTTGCGCAGCATCTGGGTCACGGTCAGCACCAGGTCGGTGGCGGTGATGCCCTCGCGCAGCTTGCCGGTGAGCTTGAAGCCCACCACCTCGGGGATCAGCATGGACACCGGCTGGCCGAGCATGGCCGCCTCGGCTTCGATGCCGCCCACGCCCCAGCCCAGCACGCCCAGGCCGTTGATCATGGTGGTGTGGGAATCGGTACCGACCAGGGTGTCGGGGAAGGCGTAGGTCTTGCCGTCTTCGTCCTTGGTCCAGACGCTGCGACCCAGGTATTCCAGGTTGACCTGGTGACAGATGCCGGTGCCCGGCGGCACCACGCGGAAGTTGTCGAAGGCGTTCTGGCCCCAGCGCAGGAAGGCGTAGCGCTCACCGTTGCGCTCCATCTCGATCTCGACGTTCTCGTGGTAGGCGTTCTCGCTGGCGTAGCGGTCCACCATCACTGAGTGGTCGATTACCAGATCGACCGGGGAGAGCGGATTGATCCGCTGCGGATCGCCACCGGCCTTGGCCACGGCTTCGCGCATGGCGGCCAGGTCGACCACTGCCGGTACCCCGGTGAAGTCCTGCATCAGCACCCGCGCCGGGCGGTACTGGATCTCGCGATCGGCGGAGCGGGTCTTGGTCCAATCGGCCAGAGCCTGGAGGTCCTCGCCGGTCACGGTCTGGTTGTCTTCCCAGCGCAGCAGGTTTTCCAGCAGCACCTTGAGCGACTTGGGCAACTGGTCGAGAGTGCCCAGGGTCTTGGCCGCGTCGGGCAGGCTGTAATAGTGGTAGGTGCGGTCGCCTACTTGCAGGGTCTTGAGGCTTTTGAGGCTGTCCAGGGCTGGCATCAGGGTCTCCTTATCGACGGTTCGACGCTTGCCCGCTGGCCGTTCGAGCCTCGAAAGGTGAAGGAGACCCGTAGCAGCGCTGGGCGGACTGATTTTTCTAGGTGTAGTACTGGACCGATAGGCGCGGTCTACGTTCCCTGTCCGGCGCGCTGGGGTATAGTGCGCGCCCTGCGTGACCGCTCGAGGAAGCCCCGTCGTGAATACCCTGTTGCTGCTATGCCGTACCGGTTTCGAAGGCGAGGTCTGCGCTGAGCTCGGTGAGCGCACGGCGCTGCTCGGCGTGCCCGGCTATGCCCGCGGCAAGCCCGGCGAGGCCTACGCCGAATTCGTCTGCGGCGATGCCGAAGGGGCTGCCCGGTTGATGCAGAACCTCAGGTTCGCCGAGCTGGTCTTTCCCCGCCAGTGGTCCCGCGGCGCCTTTCTCGACCTGCCGGAACAGGATCGCATCGGTCCGTTGTTGGAGTGCCTGGCCGACTATCCGGTCTGCGGCAGCCTGGCCCTGGAGATGCCCGACACCAACGACGGCAAGGCACTCTCCACCTTCTGCAAGAAATTCGAACGCCCCCTGACCCTTGCCCTGCGCAAGGCCGGTCGCCTGGTGGACGACCCCCGGGCACCGCGCCTGCAACTGACTTTCCTCAGCGGTCGCCAGGTCTTCGTCGGCCTGGTCGAGCCGGGTAACGCCGCGCTCTGGCCCATGGGTATCCCGCGGCTCAAGTTTCCCCGCGAGGCGCCCAGTCGCTCGACCCTCAAGCTGGAAGAAGCCTGGCACCAGTTCATCCCGCGCGCCGAATGGGAGACTCGCCTGGCGCCGGAAATGCGTGCCGTGGACCTGGGCGCCGCCCCCGGTGGCTGGACCTGGCAACTGGTGGCCCGCGAGATGCTGGTGACGGCGGTGGACAACGGCCCGATGAACGAGGCGCTGATGGACACCGGTCTGGTGGAGCACCTGCAGGTCGACGGCTACGCCTTCGCGCCCAAGCGGCCAGTGGATTGGATGGTCTGCGATATCGTCGAGAAACCGGCGCGCACCGCCGCGCTGATCGAGCGCTGGATCGGCGAGGGCCATTGCCGCGAGGCGGTGGTCAATCTCAAGCTGCCGATGAAGCAACGCTATCGCGAAGTGGCCGGTATCCTCGAGCGCCTGCACGACCACTTCGAAGACCGCGGCCAGCGCGTCGTTATCGGCTGCAAGCAGCTCTACCACGACCGCGAGGAAGTGACCTGTCATCTGCGGCGGCTGGATCGGAAACCCTGAGAACCTATCCAAAGTTTGCTGCGCGTCGGCCAGGCTGCGTTAAAAACCGCCTGGATCGCCAGCCCGGTCGAAATGCTCATTTACAGCTCGTAAACTGCGCTTCCTCGGCGATTTTCGCCTTGCCTGTCTCTAGCTCGCGAAACTTTGCACAGGTTCTCGCGCCTACTCGATGTCTATTTAAGCGTTTTCTGGAGTACCGATGACCCTCGAAGCCGATGCCACTCTCGACGCCAGCGGGCTGAATTGCCCGGAGCCGGTGATGATGCTGCACAACAAGGTGCGCGACATCGCCCCCGGCGCCCTGCTCAAGGTCATCGCCACCGATCCCTCCACCCAGCGCGACATCCCCAAGTTCTGCGTCTTCCTCGGCCATGAGCTGGTGGAGAAGAGCGAGGGGGAGGGACGTTATCTGTATTGGATTCGCAAGAAGGTGGAGTGAGCGTCCGTCGCTGTAGGTTGGGTTGAGACGGCTTCAGCGTCGAAGCCCAACGGTACAATGTCGGGCTAGGTCTGTTGGGCTTCGCTGCGCTCAACCCAACCTACGTTACTGCGCATTCCGTAGCGTGGAAAACCGCGCAGCGTTTTCCACTCCATGTCCCGGGACCCGTGGACAAGACTGCGCCGTTATTCACCCTACGCTCCACGGTCAGGCAACACCCAGGCCCCTGACCACGCCCACCAGATGCTCGCCCAACAGCCGATGCTGGTCCGCCTCGAAATGCACCCCATCCACCGGGCTTACCTGAATGATCTCACCCGCATCGACGAAGGCCGCGCCCTGGGCTTCGGCCACCTGGCGATAGCGCGCCGCCAACTGGCGTGACTTGGCGGCGCCGCCGATGAAGATCTCGCCGAGAAAGCCCACTTCGTCGATGGGTACCGGGGCCATGACGATAAGCTCGGGCTGGCCACCCTCCGGGCCGGCGTTGCAGCGCCTGATTTCTTCCAGCAGCACCTGCAGGGCGCTGGCGATATCCGCCGGCCCTACCGACAGGCGCGTCTTGAGATCGTTGGTGCCCAGCATAAGCAACAGGACGTCCACCGGCAGGTGGCTTTCCAGGCAGGGCCGCAAATAGCTCAGGCCGTTCTTGTGATGGCCGTCGATGGGATCGTCGTGGACCGTGGTGCGGGCCGGCAGGCCTTCCTCGATCACCCGCCAACCGTCGCCCAGGCCGCGGGCCAGCACGCCGGTCCAGCGCTCGTCCCAACCGAAGCGTTCGAGCACGTCCGGTTGGGTCAGGGGGCGGGTGCCGTGGGTGTTGGAGTCGCCATAACAGAGCAGGGTGCGCGCAGGCATGTCGGGATCTCGCAGGGGCGGGTGAGTAACCACCCTAGAAGCTTTTCTCGCGAGCCGCGAGGACCGGCAGTCGTGCCAGCCACCCTAACCCTCACCGGGTGCTTCCCCCCGCGTCGCCTGGTCCAGCGGTGAGCCACCGACCTCGTAGCGCACGTTCATGCGCGGCGAGGCCAGTTCGATGCCGGCATCGTCCAGGTAGCGCTTGAGCCTGAGGTTGAAGGCCCGCGAGACCTCCCACTGCTTGATCGGCGCGGTCTTGAAGCGAAATCTCAGGATCGCCATGCCCGAGTCGAAGCTCTCCACTCCCTGCAGCTCCAGCGGCGACCAGATGTCCCGTCCTTGCAGCGGGTCCTGGCGCAGCGAGCGACCCACTTCCTGGACCATCTCGATGGCCTTGTCCACCGACAGCGCCTGGGGAATCGGCAGGCGGAAGATGGCGTAGCCGAACTGCCGCGAGTAGTTCTGGATGCTCTTGATCTCGCTGAAGGGGATGGTATGGACGATGCCGTCGATGTCCCGCAGCCGCACGGTGCGGATGGTCAGTCCTTCCACGGTGCCCAGGTGATTGCCCACGTCGACGTAGTCGCCGATGGCCAGGGAATCCTCGATGATGATGAACAGCCCGGTGATGAGGTCGGCCACCAGGCTCTGGGCACCAAAGCCCACCGCCAAGCCGATGACGCCGGCGCCGGCCAGCAGCGGGGTGACGTTCACCCCCATGTTGGCCAGGGCGACGATCAGCGCGATGACAAAGATGGTCAGGAACAGCACGTTGCGGATCAGCGGCAACATGGTCTGGGCGCGGGCGTTGTTCGGATTGACCCGGTGCAAGTTGAGGCCGCGGTGGACGGCGGTGTCGGCCAGGATCCACACCAGCCAGGCCAGCAGCAGGGTACCGCCGAGCCCGAAGAACTTGCCGGCCACGACATGGCCATCGCCCTCGCTGAACCTCAGCAGCGATACGTTCCAGGCGCGCAACGACAGTTCCAGGGCCACCAGCCAGATCACGATGCCCAGCACCACCACGAAGAAGGCGCGCAGGCGCTCGGCGTAGGCCTCCTGCAGCCGACCGCCATGGCGCGGCCGCAGCAGGCGCGCCCGCACCAGGGCGTTGAGACCGAGCGCCGCGCCCATCAGCACGGCGCACAGCAGCGCCCGGCGCAGGGCGTCGCTGGTATCGCCGGCGGAGACGAAGGTCGCCACCAGGGAGACCGCCACCAGGATCAGCACCGGCAGGTGCCAGAGCCGGGCGACCAGCTGGCGTACCCCCTGCAGGCCACGCAGTGCCTGGCGCTTGGCCAGCGGCTGGTTGCGGATCAGGTGGGCCACCGGGCGGCGGAATCGGAGGACGAACTGGCCGGTGAGCAGCGCGGCGCAGAGGTTGGCGGCGATGGCGATGATGGCGGCCAGGTGGGAGCCCAGTGTCTCGGCCAGGTGCGGATCGCTGGCCGCGCCGCCAAGGGCGGCCAGGCTGCCGATAATCCACAGCGGGCGGAAGGCCCGTCGGCGCAGGATCAACAGTGCTCGGCTGCGATGGGCGCCGCTGGGTAGCGAGCAGATCACCACCACGGTGGCGGCGAACAGCGGGCCGGTCACCGCCGCGTAGGCCAGGGTGACGGCGACGGTCTTGCCGAGGGAATCCGGCAGCCAGAGGGACACCACCAGGGTGATGACGAACGCCAGCAGCCAGGGCGCCAGCTTGCGCAGGGCGAAGCGCACCAGGTCCAGCGTGCGGGGCCGCAGCGGTAACTCCTCGGACAGGCCGAACCTGATTCTCAGACGATGGCTGAGTTGTTTCAGACCGAGGGCGCAACCGGTCCAGAAGGCCAGGGTGATGACGAAACCCGACAGCAGGTTGAGGCGCTGGTCGGGGGCTGGCGCCAGGGCGACCAGCTCGGCGCCGGCCTGGTCCAGCTGGAATTGCCAGCGCTCGCGCAGGTTGTCGCGCTGCAGCTGTTGCTCGACCACTGTCAGGGTGTCGGTGATCAGGCCGATCACGCCCTGGGAGGCACTCGGCTCCGCCTTGGCCTGGGCGGCCTGCAGCTTCTTGAGATCTTCCAGGAGCCGATGGCGTTGCTGGTCGCTTTCCAGGGTCTTGATAACCTGGTCGAGGGACTGGCCGAACTGGGGATCGACCTGGTCCTTCTCGGCGCTGGGCAGGCCTGGCAGCGCCGCCTGGACCGGACCGATGAGCAGGAAACAGAGGCAGAGCAGCTGTAGCAGGCGAAGGATCATCGAAGTCGCACGCTCGCGAAAGGGGGGAAACGCCCGTCGACGGCGGCGCCAGGCGCCGTCCGACGAGGCGGGCAGTGTAGCAAGGTGAACGGGCTAGACGCTGCGGATGCGTCGGCGGGCACTGCGCGCCAGGCGCACCGACAGCAGGATGGCCGCGCAGGTCAGGCCCAGCACCAGGCCCTGCCAGAGCCCGGCCGGCCCGCGCGGTGCGCCGAACCAGTCGCTCAGCCCCAGCGCCCAGCCCACCGGCAGGCCCACGCCCCAGTAGGCCAGCAGGGTGATGACCATGGTCGCACGGGTGTCCTGGTAGCCGCGTAGGGCGCCGGCGGCGGTGACCTGGATGGCGTCGGAGAACTGGAAGATGCCGGCGAACACCAGCAGCGACGCGGCCAGCTGGATCACCGCCAGGTCCTGGGAGTAGAGCCCGGCGATGAAGGTACGCGCGGTCAGCATCAGGGTGCAGGAAACGCAGGCGCAGAGCAGCCCGGCGGCCATGCCGACGCCGGCGGCGAAGCGCGCCTCGCGCGGTTCGCCACGACCAAGGGCCTGGCCGACCCGTACCGTCACCGCCATGCCCAGTGCCAGGGGCACCATGAACACCAGGCCGGAGAAGTTGAGCGCCACCTGATGCCCGGCCACCACGGTCGGGCCCAGCTCGCCGATCAGCAGCGCCACCACGGAAAAGATGCTCGACTCGGCGAACACCGCGATGCCGATCGGCACGCCGATGGCCAGCAGGGCGCGCAGTGTCGGGCCATGCGGCCGCTCGAAGCGGGCGAAGATGGCACAGGCGCGATAGCGCTCGGTGCGGATGATCGCCAGCATGGCCAGCAGCATCGCCCACATCACCGTGCCGGAGGCGAAGCCGCAACCGGCGCCACCGAGCGCCGGCAGGCCCAGGTGGCCTTGGATGAAGATCCAGTTCAGCGGCACGTTCAGCGCCAGACCGGCGAGGCCCACCAGCATGGCCGGGCGGGTACGCCCCAGGCCGTCGCTGAAGCAGCGCAGCACATAGTAGAAGGCGGTGGCGGGCAGGCCCATGGCGATGCCCTTGAGGTAGAGCAGGGTCGGACCGATCAGTTGCGGATCGACGTGCATGGCTACCAGCAGCGGCCGGGCGTTGAGCAGCAGCAGGCTGGCGATCAGCCCGCAGCCCAGCGCCAGCCAGAGGGCCTGGCGTACCAGCGGGCCGATCTCGCCGCTGCGGCCGCCACCATGGCGCTCGGCCACCTTCGGCGTGGTCGCCAGCAGGATGCCGGTCATCAGCAGGAACACCGGTATCCATACCGAATTGCCCAGGGCGACGGCGGCCAGGTCCAGCGGCCCGACCCGGCCAGCCATCACGGCATCGACGAAGCCCATGGCGGAGTGGGAGAGCTGGGCGATGACGATGGGCGCGGCCAGTGAGAGCAGGGCGCCGAATTCACGTCTGATGCGGGGCAGGGAGGAGGTCACTTGATCGTTCGGTCAGCTTCGGGGCGGATAGTCTAGTCCTCGTGGTCAGTGTGACAAGTCTTGCGGTAAGCGTTGCCTGGCCTGGATCGCCTGCTAAAGTGCCGGTCCCCGTTCCTGCGAGTGCCCAGGCATGCACATCCTTGCCGACGAAAACATTCCGCTGCTGGAGGCCTTCTTCGGTCCCCATGCGACCCTCGAACGCCTGCCGGGCCGTGCCTTCGACCGCGCGGCGGTGAGTCGCGCCGATGCCCTGCTGGTGCGCTCCATCACCCGCGTCGACCAGGCATTGCTGGCGGATTCGCCGGTCGGCTTCGTCGGCACCTGCACCATAGGCACGGATCATCTCGACCTCGGCTATTTTACCCAGGCCGGCATCCACTGGAGCAACGCGCCCGGCTGCAACGCCCGCGGCGTGGTGGACTGGGTGCTCGGTGCGCTGCTGGCGTTGGCCGATGGCGCCGGGGCGGACCTCGCCCAGCGCACCTATGGCATCGTCGGCGCCGGCCAGGTCGGTGGTCGCCTGGCCGAGGTGCTGCGCGGCCTGGGCTGGACGGTGCTGGTTTGCGATCCGCCGCGTCAGGCCAGGGAGCAGGGCGACTTTCATGGGCTCGATGAGTTGATCGAGCGCTGCGACGTGCTCTGCCTGCATACCCCACTGATCCGCGAGGGCGAGCACCGCACTCTGCACCTGTTCGATGCGGCGCGACTGGCCCGGCTGCGCCCGGGCACCTGGCTGCTCAATGCCTGCCGTGGCGAGGTGATCGACAACGCTGCCCTGCGCGCGCACCTCGCAGGCGGCGCCGAGTTGGCGGTGGCCCTGGATGTCTGGGAAGGCGAGCCGGGCATAGACGCCGAGCTGGCGCGGCAGTGCGAGGTAGCGACGCCGCATATCGCCGGTCACAGCCTGGAAGGCAAGTGGCGAGGTACGGCGATGATCTACGAGGCCTTCTGTGCCTGGGCCGGCATTACCCCGCGGTTGACGCTGGCCGAGCTGTTGCCGGCGCAGCAACTGGAGCGGCTGGTCTTCGGTCTGGAAGCGCCGGAGGCCACGGCCTTCAAGCGCCTGTGCCGGGCGGTCTATGACCCCCGTGACGACGATGCGGCGCTACGCGCGACCCTCGGCCTGCCGACCCTGGCGCGGGCCCAGGCGTTCGACGCCCTGCGCAAGGGCTATCCCATGCGTCGGGAGATTCCGGGGCTGGTGCTCGAAGGGGCGGGCATGGCTCGGCTGGCGAGTGCCCTGGGGTGCGATTGGCGACATGGCGGTGGGTCCGAAGGCGGTGACGTCGCTTAGGACCGGTAGGAAGGGGAAGCGTTCAGGCAGGCTGGCGCCCGCCAGTCGGCCCCGGGGCCGAGCGACGGGCAGCGCGGACTCAGTGGTATTCGCAGAGGTAGGCGGTGTCTTCCGCCACCTTCAACTGGAACTTGGCGTTGGCGGGCACGGTGAACTGGCTGCCCGCGGCGAAGGTTTCCCAGTTCTCGCTGCCCGGCAGCTTGACGGTCAGGGCGCCGGCCACCACGTGCATGACTTCCAGCTGGCTGGTGCCGAATTCGTAGTCGCCGGGCGCCATGACGCCCAGGGTGGCGGGCTTGGACTTGAGGCTGAAGGCGATGGACTTGACGGTGCCATCGAAATATTCGTTGACCTTGAACATGGGGATTTCCTTGTGCGAGAGCGGGTGTGACCGTCCGCGAGTATGCCCAAGGCCATCCGCGGCTGTCACCGGTTCCCTGCCTTCTCGTCAGCGCGCGAAGGCCGGCAGACTGGCCGGCAACAGCTTGGCGGTATTGCGCGCGTCGGTCTCGGCGCGGTGCAGCACGCCGGTGAAGGCCAGGCCGGCGGCCTCCAGCGCAGCAGTCAGGCCAAGGGGGCGCGGCAGCCCGCGGGCCTTGGCGAAGGCCTGCTTGAGGTTGCGGTGCGGTACCCGGGCCAGATGGGTGTGCAGGTCGTGTTCGCGCCAGGCGCGCTCCAGCAGGCGGCGATCAAAGTCGCCCCAGCTGCACCAGCCGGCAAGGGTCGTCTCGTAGCCGCTCAACCAGGTCTCGAAGGCGGGCCAGGCATCGTCCAGGGGCTCGGCACCATCGACGTCCGCCTGGCTGATGTGGGTGAGGGCGCGGCAGAAGGGGGTCAACAACGGCAGGCGCAGGGGCTGGACGAAGGTCTGGTAGCGATCCAGCTCCAGGCCCTCGGCATCGACCATCACCGCGCCGATCTCGATGATCTCCATCAGTTCTATGGGCCAGCCGCCTTCGTCGGTGGTCGCTTCCAGGTCCAGCACCAGCCAATGCTTCATCGTCACGCCCTCGGGCCAGCCGCCTCGATCATCGCAGATAAGACGGTGGAAACGTCCAGGGGTTGCGTGGCACTTGGTGAATGAACGTAACATTCATGACTCGATGGGGACGTCTGGTCACGATTTGCTTGTGACGCTCCCGCCTTGCTCTTAAGCTTGAGGCCTGTTTCCCGCGAGTTTCACCCATGGAGTGCCGTCCGGGTTGTGGCGCCTGCTGTATCGCGCCGTCGATCTCCTCACCGCTGCCACGTATGCCCCAGGGCAAGCCATCCGGCGTGCGCTGCGCCCATCTGGACAGCACCAACCGCTGCGACCTGTTCGGCTCGCCGCTGCGCCCCGCGGTGTGCGGCGGCTTCAAGGCCGAGCCGGACTTCTGCGGCAGCAGCAGCGCCGAGGCCCTGGCGATCCTGCTGCGCCTCGAGGGTGAAACCGCCGCCTGATCCGCACTACCCAAGGCTCCGACAACCACAACAACAAGGGACGTCCCATGCACAAGCCGCTTCGCTCCATCCTTGCCCTGACCCTGCTCGCAGCCACCGGCCTGGCCCAGGCCGACGATTGGCAGCTCGCCAAGCAGGAAGACGGTGTCCAGGTCTATACCCGCGCCGTCGCCGGCTCCAAGTACAAGGCCTACCGCGGCGTGGTCCAGATCAAGGCCGACCCGGCCACCATCGCCCGCTTGCAGGACGACCCGGCAGGCTCCTGCAAGTGGATCTTCCGCTGCCAGTCGCTGCAGGTGCTCAAGCGCCAGGACAACCAGGCCTGGACCTACATGCGCATCGACATGCCGTGGCCAGTCACCGCCCGTGACGTGGTGCTCCACGTGACCGAGCAGAAGACCCCCGACGGCGGCTTCACCCGCACCCTGGAAGGCGTGCCGGACTATCGGCCACCGGCAGACGGCTACGTACGGGTCGCCAGCTTCCAGGGGCAGTGGCGCGTGGTGCCGAAGAACGGCGGCGCGGAGGTCACCTACGAGGCCCAGAGCGAACCGGGCGGCAGCGTGCCGTCCTGGCTGGCCAACAGCTTCGTGGTGGACGCTCCGCTCAACACCCTGAAGGGCCTGCGCCAGGCTGCGCAACGCTGATCGAAAGGCGTGGCTCCGGCGGTCGAACCTGCTGGAGCCGAGGCGCCCGGGCAATACCACCCCTGTGGTTACTAGCCTTCCGGTATGGCACGCTTGTCCTTGCCGTTGGTTAATACCACCCCTATATAAGCAGCTGGTGGAGTTGCATCCCCCTACGTCCCCCATCCGTGATCAACGGGTGGGGGCGGGCACCGGCTGGCTGCGGCGTCGCCGTCTCCAGCCATCCACCAGGCGAAAAGCCAGCAGGCCTGCGCCTATGGCGGCATAGATCGCCCACTCCTCGATGTCCGAGCGCACGATCCAGAGGTAGTGCAACAAGCCCAGGCCCAGCACCAGGTAGGCCAGCCGATGCAGCTCCTTCCAGCGCTTGCCCAGGCGGCGCATCGCCGGGCGGTTGGAGGTGACGGCGAGGACCAGCAGGATCAGCAGCGCCGCTGCACCGACGATGATATAGGGACGGCGCTGCAGCTCCACGCCCAGTTGCGACAGGTCGAAACCCAGCACGAAGGCCAGGTAGCCAAGGAAATGCAGCAGGGCATAGGTGAAGGTCCAGAGGCCGAGCTGGCGGCGGATCACCGGCCAGAGCTTCCAGCGGGTGAGGCGCGACAGCGGCGTCAGGCTCAGGGTCAGCAGCAGCAACACCAGGGCACCGGTGCCCAGCTTGTCCACCAGTGCCTTGCCCGGATCCGGGCCGAGGGCGAAGATCCAGGCCTGGTACAGCCACCACAGCGGCGGGCAGAGCGCGGCGACGAATACGCCGAGGCGCCAGAGCAGCAACCCCATCAGTAATTTCTCCGCAGGTCCATGCCGGCATAGAGCGAGGCCACTTCCTCGCCATAGCCGTTGAACATCAGTGTCGGCCGCACGTTGGGGCTGAACAGCCCGCTGGGCAGGCGGCGCTCGCGGGCCTGGCTCCAGCGCGGGTGGTCCACTTCCGGATTGACGTTGGCGTAGAAGCCATATTCGCTGGGCGCCATGCCCTGCCAGGTGGTGCGCGGCTGCTCCGCCACCAGACTGATGCGGACGATGGACTTGATGCCCTTGAAGCCGTACTTCCAGGGCACGATCAAGCGCAGCGGCGCGCCGTTCTGGTTGGGCAGCACCCGGCCGTACATGCCCACCGTCATCAGCGTCAGCGGATGCATGGCCTCGTCCAGGCGCAGGCCTTCCACATAGGGCCAGTCCAGCAGGGCGAAGCTGGAGTTCATGCCGGGCATGTGCTGCGGGTCCTTAAGCGTCTCGAACCTCACGTAGCGCGCCTTGCCGGTGGGCTCGACACGCTTGAGCAAACTGGCCAGCGGAAAGCCCAGCCAGGGGATGACCATGGACCAGGCCTCCACGCACCTCATGCGATAGATGCGTTCTTCCAGGGTATCGGGGCCGAACAGGTCTTCCAGGCCGTAGGTACCGGGCTTGCCCACCTCGCCGTCGACCACCACGCTCCAGGGCTGGGTCGGCAACTGGCCGGCATGGGCGGCCGGGTCGCTCTTGTCCGGGCCGAATTCGTAGTAGTTGTTGTAGTGGGTGGCGTCCTTGAACGGGGTGATGTCCTCGCCCTTGACGGTCGCCGCCTGCCAGCGGGTATCCGGCAGCTTGCGCTCGAACCAGTCCGGCCCCTTGGCCGGGTCGACGTCGGCGTAGCGGGAGGGATCCGCCAGGGCCCAGCGGGGCAGGGCGGCGCCGGCCAGCAGCGCGCCTCCGGCACCCAGCAACTGGCGGCGGGACAGGTAGACGGCTTCGGGGGTGATCTCCGACGCACGACAGGCGGAGCGCGGAACGATCTTGATCGGCATGACGAACCTCGACGGGAGAGCGCGGGACGGGGCGGCTAGCTATCAGCGTGAGACATCCCGGTCGGGAAAAACTTCCTGGGCCAGACGATAGCCTGCCACGGTGCTCCGGCGGAAGGCCGGGGCGCGCCGCTAAAGCCTCCGTTCAGGTAGCCGCCAGGCAGGCGCTGGCGGCCATGCCATACTCCAGCCACCTTCAAGCCTGGGAGTGCCCGATGAAGAAGCTGATCAATAGCCCCGCCACGGTGGTTCGCGAATTGCTCGAAGGACTCGTGAGCCTGGATCCCGGTCTTGCCCTGTTGGCCGAAGAGCAGGTCGTGCTGCGCCAGCCGCTGGCGGATCGCCAGGCACGCCCCGTGGCGGTGATCTCCGGGGGCGGCAGCGGTCATGAACCGGCCCATGCCGGCTACGTGGGTGAGGGGATGCTGACCGCCGCCGTGGCCGGCGACGTCTTCACCTCGCCCAGCGTGGACGCGGTGCTGGCGGCCATTCGCGCGGCGGCGGGTCCGGCCGGCGCGCTGCTGGTGGTGAAGAACTACACCGGCGACCGCCTCAATTTCGGCCTCGCCGCCGAACTGGCCCGTAGCGAGGGCATTCCCGTCGATACGGTGCTGGTGGCGGACGACGCCGCCCTGCGCCATACCGTGGCGCCGGAGAAGCGCCGGGGTATCGCCGGCACCGTGCTGATCCACAAGCTCGCCGGCGCGGCGGCCGCGGCCGGACGGCCGCTGGCCGAGGTGGCCGGCCTGGCCCGCGCGGCGACTGCGGAATTGCGCAGCATGGGCGTCGCCCTGGGCGCCTGCACGGTACCGGCGGTGGGGCACCCGGGCTTCGAATTGGCGGACGACGAGGTGGAGTGGGGCCTGGGCATCCACGGCGAGCAGGGCGTCGAGCGCGGCCCCTGGCTGGGCGCCGACGCCACCGTGGCGCGGCTGCTGGATACCCTGGTCGAAGACGGCGGCTATCCCGCCGGGACGCGCCTGGCGTTGCTGGTCAACGGCCTGGGTGCGACGCCGCCGCTGGAGCTCGCCCTGGTGGCGCGGGCCGCGCTGCTCGACCTGCGTCGGCGCGGCTTCGAGGTGGTGCGGGCTTGGACCGGCACCTTCCTCAGTGCCCTGGACATGCCGGGCTGTTCGCTGTCGCTGCTGCCGGTGGACGAGACCCGCCTGGCCCTGCTGGATGCGCCGACCCAGGCCCGCGCCTGGGCGGGCGACGGTCGGGTGCCGTCGGCGCCCCAGCGGGTGCCCGCGCCCCAGGCTGCGCCCGCGGCCGTCGCCACTACACCCGGCCCCCTGGCCGAGCGCCTGCGCGCGGCGGCCGACGCGGTGATCGCCACCTTGCTCGCCAACGAAGCCCGCCTCACCGAACTAGACAGCCGCGCCGGCGACGGCGACCTGGGCACCAGCCTGGCCCGCGGTGCCGAGGCCATGCGCGCGCTGCCGGCCAGTGCCTGGTACAGCCCTGCCAGTGCGTTGGCCGCCACGGGGCAGGCGCTGCGCCGGGCCATCGGCGGTAGTTCCGGACCCTTCTATGCCTGCGCCCTGGTCCGCGCGGCCCAGGTGCTGGACGGCGTGGAACGACCGACGCTGAGCCAGTGGGCCCAGGCCTTCGATCAGGCGGTGCAAGCCCTGGCCGAATTGGGTGGTGCCCAGCCAGGACAACGCACCATGCTCGATGCCTTGCGACCGGCTGCGGACGAGCTGCTGGCGGCTGCGCAAACCGGAGCGAGTCCCGTGGAGGCCTTCAAGGCGGCGCTCGCCAAGGCCAGGGCCGGCGCCGCTGCCACCGCCGAGATGGTGCCGGGCCAGGGTCGCGCCAGCTACCTGGGTACGCGTACCCTGGGCATTCCCGATGGCGGCGCCGTGGCGGTGGTGTGCTGGCTGGAGGCGCTGGAGCCGGTGGTCGCGTCTTAATCCTGCTGCCAGGACCAGACCGCCTCACCCCTCAGCTCGAAGGTGCCCGCGCTGGTCAGCAGCTTGACCGGCGCGGCCTCGGGGTCCGCCAGGCGTACGCTCAGGCGCGGTGGTTCCCAACTGACCCTGAGCAGACGACCTTGGTAGAGCAGTTGCAGGCGGGTCGCCGGCAAGGCCGCAGGGGGCGATGGCTGCACCCGCAAGCCGTCGGGCGTCGGCCAGAGTCCCAGGTAGTGGCGCTGCAGCACGTCCAGGGCACCGGCCATGGCCGCCAGGTGGATGCCTTCCCGAGCGCCGCTGTCCGCGGCGGCGCCCAGATCGGTCTCCAGGCTGTCGCTGAAGAAGGTCCAGGAGGCTTGGCTATCGTAGGCGGCCAGGGCGCCGGCGCAGACGGTCTTCGACAGACTGGATTCATGACTCAGGCGAGCCAGGTGATAGTCCAGGGTCCTGCGTTCGGCGGCGGCGTCCAGCCGATAGCCCAGGCGGTCGAGCAGGCGTTGCAGTTCCGCCGGCGGCAGCAGGTGCAGGGCCATCAGGGTGTCGGCCTGCTTGCTGAGCTGGTAGCGGTTGCAACTGTCGCCACGCGCTTCCAGCCACCAATCCAGACGCGGTCCCTCCTGGTCTTCCAGCCATTCCCGCGGTGCCGGCAGCAGGTCGCCGAAGCCGCTGAATTGATCGAGCACACCGTCTTCCCGGAACGGCAGATGGAGGGCGGCGGAGATGGCCGTCCAGCCTGCCGGTTCGCCGGGCTCCAGGCCCAGCCGCTCGCACAGCGTCCGGGCGCGGTCCGGGGGCAGTAATTCGAGCACCCGACCGGCGCACTCCAGGGTCCAGGCGGCCAGCAGGTTGGTGTAGGCATTGTCGTCCAGCCCCGGGGCTTCGGCGTCTGGATAGGCGTCATGGTATTCGTCCGGGCCGACGACGCCGCGGATGCGATAGCGCTGCAGACGTTCGTCGAAGCTTGGCTGGCTGGCGCAACAGCGAGCCACCTCGAGGATCAGATCGCCACCCACGCCGCCGAGAAAGTCCAGATCGCCGGTGGCCAGGTAGAACTGCCAGGCGTTGTAGGCCACCGCCAGGCCCAGGTGATATTGCAGGAACGTCCGGTCGCGCACCCAGTGGCCGGACAGTGGAAAGTACTGGTAGGGCGGGGTTTCTTCCGCGCCGTCCACCCCGCTGCGCCAGGGGAAGAGCGCGCCGCGCCAACCCTGGCGGCGCGCTCGTTCGCGGGCCTTGGGCAGGCGGCGGTGGCGGTAGTCCAGCAGGCCGCGGGCCGCCTGGGGAAAGTGACTGGCGAGCCAAGGCAGGGCGAAGATCTCGTCCCAGAAGATCTGGCCGAAGTAGCCCTCCTGCCAGCCCCGCGGCGGCAGCCCCTGGTCGAGGCTCCCCTGGTGATCCACGGTCTGCAGCAGGTGGAAGGCCGCGAATTCCAGCTTGCGCTGCAACCCGGGTGCGGTTTCCAGTTGCAGCCCCGACCAGCGCTCGGCCCAGACCGCCGCGTGGCTGCGTTCCAGCTCGGCGAAGCGGGTTTCCGCCCCGGCAGCGAGCTGGTCCAGGGCGGCCTGGCAGGTCATGGCTTCTTCCTCGACCTTTACCAGGATACGTTTTTCCAGGGACAGGCTCTGGCCGCAGGCCAGGGTGATGCGGCTGTCATGCTGCAGTCGTTCTCCCTGTTCACTGGCCTCCCAGTCCAACGAGAGATCGCTCAGCAGCAGGGTCGCTACGCAGCCTTCACCGCGACCGGCCAGGGGGGCGACCCGGACGGCGGCGCCCGTGGGGCTGGTCAGCCGTTCTCGCATCGTCAGGCGGCGACCCTCGTAAGCCGCATTGCGCTCGATCAGGGCATTTTCCACCCCGGCATCCAGGGTGGCGCGCAGGCGCAGGTCGGCGATGGATCCGAGGTTTCGCAGTGTCCAACGCAGCACGATCAGCCGAGGATCGGCCGCGCTGACGAAACGTCGTTCGCTGACGGCAACCGCAAGGCCATCCAGCCTCACCTCGAAGTCACGATTCAGGCAGGCCGTCTGCAGGTCCAGCGCGTAGTGGTAATTCAGCGGTGGTTGGCGCCGGGGATCGTACCACTGCTGGGCGCTGCCCAGATTCAGCCCCAAGGGGTCCGGCAAGCGGATCAGGGCGGACAGCCGCGCCTCGGATAGCCGCACCTCGGTATCGGCGACCTGGCGTGGGGAGCGATCGTACCAGCCAGCATAATAGAGACCTGGGTAGCTGGTGCCGTCTGGCTCTAGGGTCGATAGCTCCGGCAGCGCGCCGCGGAGCGAGAGCCTGCCGTTGGCCAGGGTGAAGAGCGCCTCGCGGCGGCGTTCGTCCCGGGGAGCGAAATGGTCGAAGCTCAGCGGGCCGGCCAGGCTCATCCGGCGACCTCCAGCGCCTGCCAGCGACCGGCGAGGCGCTGGACCAGGGCCAACACCTCGGCACGCCCGGCATAGGCCTCCTGGGAACCGGCGCCGGTCACCGCCAGGCTGGCCGCCGCGGTTGCCCAGGTGGCGGCTTCCCGCGGTGGGCGTCCCTCCAGCAGGCCGATGGCGAACACCCCGGTGAAGGCATCGCCAGCGCCGGTCGAGTCGACGGGGTCGACGGCCTCGGGCGACAGGTGCCAGAGTCGCTCGCCCTCGGCCAGCACACAGCCGCCGTCGGCCAGCTTGATGCAGACCAGCGGGGTACCTCTTTGCTGCAGGCGGCGGGCGCCTCGGCCCAGGCTGGAAAGGTCGTCGAGGCCATCACCGAGCAGGCCCGCGGCCTCTTCCTCATTGGGAGTGAGCGCGGTGATCCGGCTCGCCAGTTCGGCCGGCAGGCGCTGTGGGAACGACGGGTCGACCACGACGGTGAGGCCCCGGGCGGCCGCCGTCTCGATGGCCTGGCGGACGATCGCCGTGGGGATCTCGCAATCCAGTACCAGGACGGCGTCAGCGGGCGCGTCCGCCAGGTGCTCGTCCAGCGCCTGGCGGGCCTCGGCGCCCCAGCAGTCGTTGGCATTGTTGGCCAGTACGATGCGCTTCTTGCCGCTGGGTGGTACCAGGATCATGGACACGGCGGTGGCGGTCCCCTCCGCCTGCGTCACGCCGCTCAGCTCCACGCCAGCGCGACGCAGGGGTGCCAGGGCCTGCTCGGCCAATTCGTCGTCACCCACCCGGCCCAGCAGCAGGCTCCGATGGCCGAAGCGCGCGGCCAGGTAGGCGGTATTGGCGGCCTTGCCGCCGGACCGTCGATGGAAGTCGTCGGCTAATAGGGTCTCGGCGCTATCCAGGTCTGCGGTAGTGCGAACCTGGAAATCGGCATTGATGCTGCCTAGGGAAAGCAGGGTAGCCATGGAGAGGACCTCGCACGGGAATTGTCCTGTCACCGACCCATCGCCTGCGCCTGGGGTTCGCCGCCGAGTGTCGCAGCGTCTTACCGGGGTTTTCGCTTGCCGCGCCGCTGGGCCCTCCAATGCCCGCGCCAGAGCGGCGCCCTTCATCCTGGCGCCCTGGGCAAACAGCGCGCCGCCTGGTCGACGCGGAAAAAACCACGAGCGCAACGGCGGCACCGGCACCGCTTGGAAAAGGTCCACCGGCAGGACACCCATCCTTCCTGGAGACTCCCGATGTCCATCCTGCCACCGCTCTCGGCCTTCGATTCGAGCGTGGCGCTGCTGACCGAAGGCTATGCCTTCATCAGCAACCGCTGTGATCGCCTGGGCAGCGACGTCTTCGCCACCCGTCTGCTGCTGCAGCCCACCCTGTGCCTGCGCGGTCCGGCCGCCGTCGAGCTGTTCTATCGTGAAGACCGCTTCACTCGGGTAGAGGCCGCGCCCGCTCACGTGCGAAGGACGCTGTTCGGCGACGGCGGGGTCCAGGGGCTAGATGGTGCGGCCCATCGCCAGCGCAAGGCGGTCTTTGTCGAGATCACCCAGCCAGCGCGGGTGGAAGCCCTGATCGCCCGTGCGGAACAGGAGTGGCGCGCCCGGCTGCCGGCCTGGCAGGCGCGGGGCGAGATCGTGTTGCTGGACGAGTTGCATCGGCTCTATACCCGCGCCGTCTGCGACTGGGCCGGGGTGACCCTGGCCGCGCAGGAAGAGGAGCGGCGTTGCGCCGAGCTGGTCGCCTTGATCGAGGGCGCTGGCAGCCTGGGCCTGGCCAATCTCAAGGCCCGCCGGGCAAGGCGGCGCCTGGAGCTCTGGCTCGGCCAGCAGGTCGAGCAGGCGCGTCGGCAGCCGGCCCCAGCGGGTAGTGCCCTGGCGCTGATCGCCGCCCATCGCGACGCCGACGGCCAGTCGCTACCGCCGCGGGTGGCGGCGGTGGAATTGCTCAATGTGCTGCGGCCGACGGTCGCCGTGGCGCGTTTCTCCACCTTCGCCGCCCTGGCGCTGTACAAGCAACCGGCCTGGCGCGAGCGGCTGCGGGCCGATCCCGCTTCCCGCCTGCCTTTCGCCCAGAAGGTGCGGCGCTTCTATGCCTTCTTCCCCTTCACCGTGGCGCGGGTGCGGGAGACCTTCGCCTGGCACGAAGTCATCTTCCCCCGCGGTGCCCGGGTGCTGCTGGATCTCTACGGCACCAATCGCGACCCGCGCAGCTGGGAGCGTCCCGAGGTGTTCGATCCCACCCGCTTCCTGACCGGCGAGGCAGTGGAGTCGTCCTTCGTACCCCAGGGCGGTGGCGACGTGGCCCGGCAGCACCGCTGCCCCGGCGAGGGTATCGCCCTGGAGCTGATGACCTCCGCCTTGCACCTGCTGCTGCAGACCATGACCTACCAGGTGCCGACCCAGGATCTGCGGATCGATTTGGCGCGGATGCCGATGCGCCCGGCCAGCGGCCTGATCCTGAACGATATTCGGGCAGTGCTGCGCGCGCGCCGTTCGGTCACCTAGCCGGAGCGAAGGGCGGTTCCTCGCGGATCTCGATCAGCAGCGGCCGATCGCCCGGCGCCGTGGCGAGCAGGTCCTGCAGATGGTCCAGGTCCCGGGCCCGCTCGGCCGTGCAGCCGAAGGCCCGCGCCAGGGCGAGGAAGTCCGGGGTGAGCAGGTCGACCCCCAGCGGCGTGATGTCCCGGCGCTCCATGTAGCGGCGGATCTCGCCATAGCCCTGGTTGTTCCACAGCAGCACGACGATGCCGATCTCGGCCTCCACCGCGCTCGCCAATTCGCTGAGGGTGAATAGCAGGCCGCCATCGCCCACCAGGCAGACCACCGGCCGCGTCGGCTCGGCCAGGCGTGCGCCGAGCGCCGCGGGCAGGCCATAGCCCAGGGTGCCGTAGCCGGTGGAGGCATTGAACCAGCGGCGCGGACCGTCCAGCTCCACCAGGTGATTGCCCGCGTAGACGGTCTGGGTGGAGTCGCCCACGTAGCGGGCCTCCGGCAGGGCCGCGTGCAGAGCATCGAACAGCTGGCGGAAGTGCACCCAGCCAGCGAATTCCGCCGCCAGTGCCAGCTGGGCTGCGGCGGTGCGCCGGGCGCCCGGCCCGGTCGGGTCCAGTTGCCGCGCTGGCAGCCGTGCGAGCAGGCCGCGTAGCGCCGCCTGCGCATCGCCCACCAGGCCCAGCCAGGGCTGGTGGTTGGCCACCAGCATGCGCGGGTCCAGGTCGATGCGGATCAGGTCGCCTTCGATGCGGAAGCCGCCATCGAAGACCACATCGTAGTCGGTCTCGCCCAGCTCGGTACCCACGGCCAGGATGACGTCCGCCGCCCGTGCCAGCTCACGCACTGGCGGCAGCGCCTGGTTGCTACCCAGCGCCAGTGGATGACCGGGCGGGAGCAAGCCCTTGGCATTGATGGTGGTGGCGGTGGGGGCATCCAGCGCGGCGGCCAAGGCTTGGACTTCCGCCGCTGCGCCTTGGCAGCCGCCGCCAATCAGCAGCAGGGGGCGCTCGGCGCTGCTCAGGCGGGCGGCGGCGCGGTCGAGCAGGGCAGCGGCCGGTTCCGGGCGCGCCAGCACGGGCCGCGGCGCCAGGGCGAGGTGGTCGGCCGCGGCGGTGATGATGTCCAGCGGTAGCTCCAGGTGGACGGGTCGGGGCCGCTCGCCCTCGAACACGGCGAAGGCCCGGGCCAGCACCGCCGGCAGGCCATCGACGTCGAGCAGGGTATGGCTGAAGGCGGTGACCCCGGCGGTCAGGTTGCGCTGGCCGGGCAGCTCGTGCAGATAGCCGGCGCCATGGCCGAGACGGGCACGCTCGTTGACACTGGAGATCACCAGCATGGGCACCGAATCGGCGTAGGCCTGGGCCATGGCGGTGAGGATGTTGGTCAGTCCCGGTCCGCTGATGACGAAGCATACCCCGGGCCGGCCGCTGGCGCGGGCATAGCCGTCGGCCATGAAGCCGGCACCCTGCTCGTGGCGCGGGGTGATGTGGCGGATGCCACTGTCCGGCAGGCCGCGGTAAAGCTCCACGGTATGCACGCCGGGGATGCCGAACACGGTATCCACGCCCCAGGCGGCCAGTTGGCGGACCAGGAATTCGCCACAGGTGGTCATGCAGGTGTTCTCCTCGCAGGATGGTCAGGCAGCGGAGGCGCGTTCCAGGGGGACGTCAGCCGGGCGCCGCGGCCGCCGTGCTCCGGCCGGGCCATAGACCGCGGCCGGCTCGGGAAACAGCTGGAGCAATACCAGGTAAAGCAGGGCGGCGCTGCCCAGGCTGAGCGGCAGGCTCAGGTCGATGCCGCCAGCCAGCTCACCCAGCGGCCCCACGAACTGGCCGGGCAGGTTGACGAAGGCTAGGCCGAGCAGGGCGCTGGGGATCCAGGCGCCCATGCCGCGCCAGTTCCAGCCGTGGTGGAACCAGTAGCGCCCGCCGCGCTCACCGCGGGTGAATACCTGCAGATCGTCCGGGCAATAGAAGCCCCGCCTTACCAGCAGACCCAGGATCATGATCACCATCCAGGGGCTGGTGCAGGTCACGATCAGCACGGCGAAGGTGGAGACGCTCTGCACCAGGTTGAAACTGAAGCGCCCGATGAAGATGAAGGCGATGGCTGCCAGGCCGATCAGCAGGGTCGCCCGCACCCGGGTCAGCAGGCGTGGCAGCACGCTGGAAAGATCCAACCCGGTGCCATAGAGCGCCGTGGTCCCGGTGGAGAGGCCACCGATCACCGCCAGCAGGCAGACCGGCAGGAAATACCAGGTGGGGGCGATGGCCAGCAGGCCGCCCACGTAGTTGTTCTGCGCGATGTAGTCGGGTGCGCGCACCGCCACCAGCGAGGCGGTGGCCAGGCCGAACAGGAAGGGGATCAAAGTGGCGGCCTGGGCGGCGATCACAGCCAGCAGGATGCGCAGCCGCGGCGTCTCCCGGGGGATATAGCGCGACCAGTCGCCCAGGAAGGCGCCAAAGGACACCGGATTGCTCATGGCCACCAGGGCGGCGCCGACGAAGGCCGCCCAGAAGCCCGGCTGGCCCAGTTGCAGGGTGCCCGCATAGCCGGCGTCGAAGCCGCCGGCGAAGGCCGGGATGCCGAGCAGGAACAGCAGGCTGGCGCTGATCACGGCGATCTTGTTGACCCAGAGCATGAAGCGGAAGCCATAGAGGCACACCGCCAAGACCAGTATGGCGAACAGCCCATAGGCCAGGCCCAGGGTCAGGGCGTTCTCCGGCAGGCCGACCAGGCGCTGGGCACCGCCCACCAGGGCATCGCCGGAACTCCACACCGACAGCGAGAAGAAGGCGATGGCCGTGAGCAGGGAGAGAAAGGAGCCGACGATACGGCCGTGGACGCCGAAGTGCGCGCCGGAGGAGACGGCATTGTTGGTGCCGTTGAGGGCGCCGAACAGCCCCATGGGCGCCAGGATCAGCGCACCGCAGAGTACCCCGGCGACGATGGCCAGCACCCCGGCCTGGAACGACAGCCCGAACAGGATCGGAAAGCTGCCGAGCACGGCGGTAGCGAAGGTGTTGGCACCGCCGAAGATCAGGCGGAACAGATCAAGCGGAGTGGCACTGCGCTCGTGAGCGGGAATCTGCTCGACGCCGAAGGTTTCGATACGGGTGATGCCGTCAGGATGATCCATGGATGACGCCTCGACACGGTTATACGCAGGCCAGACCTGCGTTCTTGTTGTCGGCGGGCCCAGGCGGTCCGCCGGTGTTCGGCAGCGAAAAGACAGCGGGTGGGCAACCATCATGGCGGGTCGCCGCACCTAAGAAGATCAGCGGTAGGCCACTCCCGGCAGCACGCAGAGCATCTCGTAAAGCAGGTTGGCGCCGAGCAGGGCGGTGTTGCCGCTGGTGTCGTAGGGCGGCGAGACCTCCACCAGGTCGCAACCCACCAGGTCCAGGCCGCGACAGCCGCGGATGATCTCCAGGGCCTGGATGGTGGTCAGGCCGCCGATCTCCGGGGTACCTGTCCCCGGGGCCCAGGCCGGATCGATGCTGTCGATGTCGTAGGACAGGTACACCGGCCCGCCGCCGACCCGCTCGCGCACCTCGGCCATCAGTGGCGCCAGTGACTTATGCCAGCATTCCTCGGCCTGCACCACCCGGAAACCCTGCTCGCGGCACCAGTCGAAATCGTCGGCGGCGTAACCCTGGGCACGCAGGCCGATCTGCACCACCCGATCGCAATCCAGCAGTCCTTCTTCCACGGCGCGGCGGAAGGTGGTGCCATGGGCGATCTTCTCGCCGAACATGTGTTCGTTGACGTCGGCGTGGGCATCCACGTGTACCAGGCCGACGGCGCCGTACTTCTTCTTCAGGGCGCGCA
This sequence comes from Pseudomonas sp. No.117, assembly GCF_054558395.1. Classification (NCBI taxonomy): domain Bacteria; kingdom Pseudomonadati; phylum Pseudomonadota; class Gammaproteobacteria; order Pseudomonadales; family Pseudomonadaceae; genus Pseudomonas; species Pseudomonas sp. No.117. Next base: position 73,224 of record NZ_BAAJNP010000005.1, on the reverse strand, counting down.
GGATGGGCAGCGTCAGGGTGTGGTCGCCGCCCAAGGTCAGGGGGATGACGTCGTGCTCCAGCACCCGGTCGTAATACTCCTCGATCAGCCGCACGGTATCCAGCAGGTTGAAGGTGTTGATGGCCACGTCACCCAGGTCGGCCACGCTCAGCGAATCGAAGGGCGCCGCGCCGGTGGCCATGTTGTAGGGCCGGATCATCACCGACTCGCTGCGGATCTGTCGCGGTCCGAAGCGGGTGCCGGAGCGCAACGAGGTGCCGATGTCCAGTGGGATGCCGATGAAAGCCGCGTCCAGCCCGGCGGCGGAGGCGAGGTGGGGCAGCCGCAGCATGCTGGCGATGCCGCCGAAGCGCGGCATCTCGTTGCCGCCCAGCGGCTGGTGCAGGATCTTTTCCACGGGTCGTCCTCATCGTTCTGATGGAGCGATTGTGCAAAGCCCACCCCGACCGAAGAATCGGCCCTGGCAAAAAATCACTTCAGAGATTTCTGAACTAATGGCTAGACTGCCCGGCCGTCCTCCCGGGAATCCGCCATGGCCAATGCCCTCCACGATATCCGCCTGCTCAAGCTGTTCGCCTGTGTGGTGCGCCATCAGGGTTTCGCCGCCGCCCAACAGGAACTGAACCTCTCTACCTCGGCCATCAGCACTTACATGAGCCAGTTGGAAGGGCAGCTCGGCGTCACCCTCTGCCATCGGGGTCGCGGCGGCTTCGCCCTCACCAGCAAGGGCGAGCTGTTCCACCAGGAAACCCTGCGCATCCTCGGCGAGATCGAAGGCTTCGAACGCTATGCCACCACACTCAAGGGCGAGCTGAGCGGAACCCTCAATCTGGGCGTGCTGGATTCACTCTCCAGTGAACCGGCCTTGCCTCTGGCCGATGTCATCGGCAGCTACACCCACGACTACCCTGGCGTCCACCTGCACCTGGCGGTGACCAGCCCCTACGAGTTGCAACTCGGGGTGCTGGAGGGTCGCCTGGATCTGGCCGTGGGGGCCTTTTCCGCGCGCATGAACGGCGTGGTCTACCAGCCGCTGTACCGCGAGCAGCACTGGCTCTACTGCAGCGATCGTCACCCGCTGTTCCAGGAGCGGCGCATTCCCGCCGAGGTCATCACCCGCCAGCGCATGGTGCGGCGGGGCTACTGGAGCCAGGCGGAACTCGCCCGCCACGGCTTCAAGGAGAGTGCGGCCACCGTGGAGAGCATGGAGGCGCAACTGATCCTGATCCTTTCCGGGGCCTATATCGGCTACCTGCCGGAGCACTATGTCCATGCCTGGGTCGACCAGGGCCGCCTCAAGGCCCTGCAGCCGGCCACCTTCGGCTACCAGGCGCCGTTCTCCCTCATCACCCGCCGCGGACGCGGGCGCGAGCCGCTGATCCAGAGTTTTCAGCGCATCCTTAAAGCCCAGATGCAACGTGCCGATAGTTAGTATGACGATAACCAGGGGGTTACCGTCATCGCCTGTGCAGGCAGTTGGCCACCATTAAACCGGTCGATGCTGCATGGAGTAGATAACCAGCTAGATAAGGCACCCGCGATGCGCACGAATTTGCCGGTCACCCAACATGGCCGTACCTTCAAGGAAGAAGAGCGACTCATCTCCACCACCGATTTGCAGGGGACCATCACCTACTGCAACGAGGCGTTCATCGCCATCAGTGGCTACACCCGCGAGGAGCTGATCGGCAGTCCGCACAACCTGGTGCGCCATCCCGACATGCCGCCGCCTGTGTTCGGCCACATGTGGGCGACCCTCAAGGAGGGCAAGCCGTGGATGGGCATCGTCAAGAATCGCTGCAAGAACGGCGACTTCTACTGGGTCAGCGCCTATGTCACGCCCATCCTGGAGCAGGGCCGGGTAAGCGGCTACGAATCCGTCCGCTCGCTGCCCAGCGCCGCCGAGATCCGCCGCGCCAGCGAACTCTATGCCCGCCTCAACGCCGGCCAGGCGCCGCTGGCCCTGAAGCGCCGCCTGGGCAGTGCCATTGCGGCCTGCTGGTCGTCGGTGGTGGCCGGTGGCGTCATCCTCGGCGGTCACTTCGTGTTCGCCGAGCCGGTGCAGACCGTGGCCATCATCGCCGCCCTGCTGGGGGTCAGCGCCCATCAGCTGCACCGGCAGCGCGCCAGCATCGAGCGCATCCTCGCCGACCATCCCAAGCTGTTCTCCAGTGCCATCGTCGCGCCCACCTACAGTGATCAGGTCGGCGCCCCAGCCCGCCTGGACCTGGCCCTGCACAGCGAGTCCGCCCGGCTGCAGACCGCGCTGACCCGCCTGGCCGATGTCGGCGACAGCGTGCGCCAGAAAGCGCGCGAATCCTCTCAGCTGGCCCATTCCGAAGCCGAGCTGCTGGAGCAGCAGCGCCACGAGACCGACCAGTCCGCCGCTGCCATCACCCAGATGACCTCCACCATCCACGAGGTCTCGCAGAACGTCCAGGAAACCGCCCAGGCCGCCGCCAATGCCGAAAGCCTGGTCCACTCCGGGCGCGACAAGGCCGAGGCGAGCCTGACCTCCATGCGTGAACTTGGCGCGGCGGTCAGCGACATCGGCCAGGCCGTGGGGGAACTGGCCAGTTCGACCCAGACCATCGGCAGCGTCGCCGATGTCATCACCGCCATCGCCGAGCAGACCAACCTGCTGGCGCTCAATGCCGCCATCGAGGCGGCGCGGGCAGGGGAGGCCGGTCGCGGCTTCGCCGTGGTGGCCGACGAGGTCCGCTCGCTGGCCTCGCGGACCCGCGAATCCACCGAGCAGATCCACCAGATCATCGCCAACCTGCAGGCCAACGCCGACCGCGCGGTGGCCACCGCCAGCCGGGGCGAGGAGACCTCGCGCCAGAGCGAGCGTCATTCGGCGGCGGTCCGCGAGTCGCTGCAAGGCATCAGCGAGTCGGTCAGCCTCATTACCGCCATGAGCCAGCAGATGGCCACCGCGGTGGAAGAGCAGAGCCACGTCTCCGAGGACATCAACCGCCAGATTAGCCGCATCGCGGAGTTGTCCGACCATAGCTCGGCCCAGGCCCGCCGTGGATCGGAACTCAGCCGTGAGCTGGAAGGCATGGCCGACTACCTGCACGATCTCACTGCTCGCTTCAATCGCTGATTCGCCGGCAACCTGGCGGCGATCCGGTATGATCGCCGCCGTCATCCGCCGCGGAAGTCCCGATGTCCCGTCCCGCCTGCGCGCGTTGCCAGCGCCCCCTGTCGCTGTGCCTCTGCGCCCTGATTCCTCGCCTGCAAAGCCGTACCCGGGTGCTGTTGCTGCAGCATCCCAGCGAGCGGCGCCATCCGCTCAATACCGCGCGGCTGGCGGCCCTGGGGCTGGTCAATGCCCAGATGGAGATCGGCGAGGACTTCCCGGATCTCCCGCTCTGGCTCGATGGCCATGAATCCTGGCTGTTGTTCCCCGGACCTGAGGCGGTCACCGTGGATCAGCTGTCGCCTGCGCTGACTGGAGAAGAGAAACGGCTGCTGGTGATCCCCGACGGTACCTGGCGCAAGGCCCGCTTGCTGCTGCACGCCAATCCGCTGCTGGCGGCCTTGCCCAGGCTCACCCTGCCACCCGGACCACCGTCGCGTTACCGGGTGCGCAAGGCGCCGGCGTCGGAGGCCCTGTCCACCGTGGAAGCGGTAGTGGCCGCGCTGAATGTGCTGGAGGCACCCACCCGCTTCGATGCCCTGCTGGCGCCCTTCGAGGCGCTCATCGAGGGCCAGATCGCGGCCATGGGCGCGGAAACCTTTGCACGCAATCATGGTGGAGGGGTAATGCGCGACTAGGGAATTACCGGAGCCGCGCACGACTCTACCAAGGGAGTCAGCAGAGGAGTCTCGCCATGCCCAGCTTCACGCGCCATCAGCACCAGAACGTCGAATCACTCGCGGCCCTCATCGCGCCCCGCGCCGGCGGTGAGCCCGACCAGCCCGATCCCGCGCCCATCCAGCCCGGCGAGCCGGGGGAACCGACCATCCCCGATCAGGCGCCACCTACCCCCATGGCCCGGGCTGCCTGATTCGGCCCCATGAAAAAGGGCGATCCTCGCGGATCGCCCTTTTTGCACGTCAGGCATCGATTAGCGCCGCGTCTTCTGCTTGAGCAGATAGAGGGTCACCGCGCCACAGCTGACGAAGGCGGCCACCCGCGCCCAGACGTAGGGCACCAGCCAGCAGGAAAAGCCCACGCTGATCCACATGGCGACGATGGCGTAGACCTTGCCCTTGAGTGGAATGCCGTCGCCTTCTAGATAGGGCTTGACCCAGGGGCCGAGCCATTTGTGGTTGATCAACCACAGATAGAAACGCTCCGAGCTGCGCATGAAGCAGGCCGCGGCCAGCAGCAGGAAGGGGGTGGTGGGTAGCAGCGGCAGGAAGGCGCCGATGATGCCCAGGGCCACGCTCAGCCAGCCAAGGCCCAGCAGCAGGTAGCGGACCCAGCCCTTCTTCTGGCGAGGTCTGGGAGTGGCTCCGTCCATCGCTCAGTGACGCGGCTTGAGCAGCGCCGGCTTTTCTTCGGGCGAATGGCAGAGTAGGAACAGCTGGGTCAGCAATTCCGGGATCTGCACCATCATGTCGTCCACCAGGCGACGGTCCTGGGCGATCTCGGCAAATTCCGGCTGCTCGTCGAACAGGCCGGAACCGACCATGATCGGCAGCAGCAGCTCGCTGACTTCGTCCTCGGCGTCTTCGAACCACACGGCTTCGCGCAGGAATACGCCTTCCATGAAGCCGATGCACCAGCCGCGCAGCTCGGAATCGTCCGGCTCGGGGCCGAGCTCCAGGTCGCAGGGCAGGTCCAGTTCCTCATCGCTGCCGAGGATGCGCAGGATATGCGCCTTGAGCTGCACTAGGGCGCGCTCGATGTCTTCCTGCTGGGCGGCGTCGCGATACTGCGGCGGCTCGGCGAAGAGGGCGTCGATCCACTCGCGTTCCGGTACCTCTTCCGGGCAGATGGACAGGGCGGTCAGGTAGCCGTGGGCGGCTACGTAGTCGAGCGCTTCTTCGTGCAGATCGTCTGCATCGAGAAAATCGCGCAGACGGGTCAATTGTTCGGCGAAGGACATCGGCTACTTACCTCGGAAAGGATTCGAAAGGGCAGAACGGCCGGAATTGTAGACGAGCGCCGGGACCACGTCGAACCTGGCCACCACGGCCCGGCCGACGGAAAAGCACCGCCGCAGCGAGCCCGGCATCCGTATAATGGCGCTTCCATTCGAGGAGGCTTCATGTCAGAACCCGCGCTGCGCATCCTTAAAGACGTCTTCGGCTACGACGCGTTCCGTGGCAACCAGGCCCGGATCATCGAGCGCGTGGCCAGCGGTGGCGATGCGCTGGTGCTGATGCCCACGGGTGGCGGCAAGTCCCTGTGCTACCAAGTGCCGGCCCTGCTGCGGCCCGGCGTTGCTGTGGTGGTCTCGCCCCTGATCGCCCTGATGGACGACCAGGTCGCTACCCTCCTGGAGCTAGGGGTGGCGGCTACCGCGCTCAACTCCACCATGACCGGTGAACAACAGCGGTCCGTCGCCGCGCAGCTGGAGCGCGGCGAGATCAAGCTGCTCTATCTCGCGCCCGAGCGACTGGTCCAGCCGCGCATGCTGGACTTCCTCAAGCGCCTGCCGATCGCCCTGTTCGCCATCGACGAAGCCCACTGCGTGTCCCAGTGGGGGCACGATTTCCGTCCGGAATACATGCAGCTCGGCCAGCTGGCGGAGCATTTCCCCGGGGTGCCGCGCCTGGCGCTCACCGCCACGGCGGATTCCCGTACCCGCGAAGAGATGGCCACCCGGCTGCACCTGGAGCAGGCCGAACGCTTCCTCTCCAGCTTCGACCGGCCCAACATCTTCTATCGCATCGTGCCCAAGGAAGCGCCGCGCAAGCAGTTGCTGGCCTTCCTCGCCGAGCGCCGCGGCGATGCCGGCATCGTCTACTGCATGTCGCGCAAGAAGGTGGAGGAGGTGGCCGAGCAGCTCAGCGGCCAGGGTTTTCCGGCCTTGCCCTATCACGCCGGCCTGCCCAACGACGTGCGCGCCGCCAACCAGAAGCGCTTCCTCAACGAGGAAGGGCTGATCATGGTCGCCACCATCGCCTTCGGCATGGGCATCGACAAGCCCAACGTGCGCTTCGTCGCCCACCTCGACCTGCCCAAGAGCCTCGAGGCCTACTACCAGGAAACCGGCCGTGCCGGTCGCGATGGCCTGCCGGCGGATGCCTGGATGGCCTACGGGCTGCAGGACGTGCTCTTGCTGCGCCAGATGATGCAGAACTCCGAAGGCGACGAGCGCCACAAGCGCATCGAGCGGCACAAGCTCGAAGCCATGCTGGCGCTGTGCGAGGAAACCCGCTGTCGGCGTCAGGTCCTGCTGGCCTATTTCGACGAGCACCTGCCGCAGCCCTGCGGGCATTGCGACAACTGCATCGACACCGTCGAGACCTGGGACGCCACCGAGCCGGCCCGTCAGGCGCTGTCGGCCATCTACCGCAGTGGTCAGCGCTATGGGGTAGGGCATCTGGTCGACATCCTGCTCGGGCGCGAGACCGAGAAGATCACCAGCCTCGGCCATCAGCGCCTGGCGGTGTTCGGGCTGGGCAAGGCGCGTGGCGAAGACGAGTGGCGCACCCTGTTCCGCCAGCTGGTCGCCCGCGGCCTGGCCGAAGTGGACGTCGACGGCTACGGCGGGTTGCGCCTGACCGAAAGCTGCCGGCCCCTGCTGCGCGGCGAAGTCCGCATCGAATTGCGTCGCGATCCCAAGCCCCAGCGTGGGCGGGGCAGCAGCGGCGGCTCCTCCGCCAGCGCCGCCAGCCAGCTGGTGCGCAGCGACGAGCGCGAGCTGTGGGAGGTCCTGCGAACCCTGAGGCGCAAGCTGGCCGAGGAACACTCGGTACCGCCCTACGTCATCTTCCCTGACGCCACCCTGCTGGAAATGCTGCGCAGCCAGCCGCGCTCGCTGGACGAGATGAGTCGGGTGAGCGGCGTCGGGGCACGCAAGCTAGAACGCTACGGCCAGGCCTTCCTCGATGCCCTCACCGACGGCAACGCCGCACCGCCGCCGGTCGCCGACGTGCGCCACGAGGTGCTGACCCTGGTCCGCGCCGGCATGACGCCCGAGCAGGCCGCACGTCAGCTCAATTGCTCGGAAAAGAATGTCTATGCACTATTGGCCGAGGCCATCGCCCAGCAACAGATCGCCCTGGAACAGGCACTGGACCTGCCCGAGGATCTTCTCGCGGAAATCCAGGACGCCTTCCTCGAGGACGAGGGCGAATTGCCCCCGGTAGCCCAGGTCGCACCTCGTTTCGAGGGGCGCGTGGCGAGCGGTGCGCTCTACTGCGTGCGCGCGGCGTTGCAGGCCGAATTGGCTGACTAGTGAGGCACAGCGGTTGCTCCGGCGTGCCTACAACCAGAATAATGAGAAAATCCAAGTATAAGGTTTAGCCTGAATGACTACCGATCCACACCTGTTCGGCCGCCAGATCTTTCACGTCTCCCGTGCCTGGCGCGCAGAGCTAGACCGCCGCTTGAGCCACCTGGGGCTGTCTCAGGCCCGCTGGCAGGTGTTGCTGAACCTGGCGCGGATGAAGGGCGTCCAGCCGACCCAGCGCGAACTGGCTCAGAGCATCAGTATCGAGGGGCCGACCCTGGCGCGCCTGCTGGATGGCCTGGAGAAGCAAGGGCTGGTCAAGCGGCTGGCGGTCACCGAGGACCGCCGCGCCAAGCGCATCATGCTGACCCAGGAGGCTGGCCCGCTGATCGAGAAGATCGAGACCATCGCCGAAGCCCTGCGCAAGGAATTGCTGAGCGGCCTGGACGACGAGGAGATCGCTATCTGCCAGCAGGTGCACCAGCGCGTCCTGGCGAACCTCGAACGCGGCTGACCACCGTTTGGCGGCTCGCCCGGTTGGGCTCAAGGGGCCTGGGGCCGCTGCGGGGGGAAACCGAGGCGTCTGGCATCGGGCCTGGCGCCGGACCGCATTTCCCGCCGCCTGTGGACTTCGCTGGCCCTCGGTTTGCCGTCTGTCGGTATCGATGCTACGTTCCAGCGTAGCGGGGGCGATTTTTGTGAGCTACCGCGCTAAAACACTGGTTTCAACGAATACCTGAAGCAGCGGTATCCATGGTCGCGAAACGCCGTCCCCTTGCCCTTTTCATCCTGTCGGCTGCCACGCTGGCGAGTCTTCCTCAAGCGGCGCTGGCGCTCGGCCTGGGTGGTATCACGCTTCAGTCTTCGCTCAACGAGCCCCTGCGGGCGCGGATCGAGCTGGTCAACCTCGGCGAGACCGACGCCGCCGATTTTCGCATTCACCTCGCGCCGAACGAAGCCTTCGACCAGGCCGGGGTGGACCGTACCCAGTTTCTCAACGATCTGACGTTTACCCCCCACCTGCGCACCGCGGCGGGGAGCTACATCGAGGTCACCTCCCGCCGCTCCCTCGTCGAGCCCTATCTCGGCTTCATCGTCCAGCTAGAGCAGCCGGGCGGCAAGCAGTTGCGGGAATTCACCCTGCTGGTGGACCCGCCCCGTGCCGGTGGTCTGCCGGCGAGCGTCGCCAGTACCGCGCCGGCCCGGGTCGCGCCCGTTCCCGCGCCGTCGGCCGCTCCGGTCGCCAGGGCCGTGGAGCGCCAGCCCGCACCCGCCGCCCGCCAGCCCGACCTTTCACCCTCACCGGGTCTCGTGGCCGGCGAAGGTGTCTACCAGACGCGTCCGCGGGACACCCTCTGGAGCATCGCCAAGCGCCTGGGTCCGCTGGCCAATCGCTCCGCGGAGCAGTTGCTGGCCGACCTCTTCGCGCTCAACCCAGCGTCCTTCGCCAACCAGGATCCTGGCCGCCTGAAGGCGGGTCAGCGCCTGCGGTTGCCTGCCGGAGTCAGCGAGCCGGCGGCGACACCGCCGGTCGTGGCCAAGCCGGTACCCGCGCCTGCATCTGCACCTGCACCCGCGGTCATGCCGCCGCCAGCGACGCCGACCGCGAGTGCCCCGGCACCGGTCGCCCCGGCACCTGCCGCGCCGGTGGCGGCCGCACCGGCTCCACTGCCCGAGGTCGCGGCGCCGCCAGCGGCGGCCGCCCCGCAGCCAGCGGGCACTACCCCGGAAGATGCCAAGCCCTTGCTGGTGACCCAGGACCTAGGCCGGCAGGTCGGCGATCTGGAAGGGCAGCTGACCCAGCTGCAGGAAAGATACGACGCCGTGCTGGCGCAGAAGGAAGCCCTCATCGCGCAGCTGCAGCAGGATCGCGACGGTCTGCAACAACAGCTCAAGCAGGCGCGCTCGGTGGCCCTGGCTCCGGCACCCACTGCTGCGCCCGTCGCCGAAACGGCTGCTCCGCCGGCGGCGCCCGCAGCCAGCGCTTCACCTTCGGGTGACGCCGACGCCGGCTTGCTTTCCCTGCGCTCGCTGTTGCTGGGTGGGGCCGCGGTGATGCTGGCCCTGGCCGGGGTGCTCTGGTGGCGCCGGCGGCAGGCGGATGACGAGATCATGGTCAGCGAGGACGAGGACGCCCCTGGCGAGGCGGCCGAGCCCCTGCCCGAACCGGTACTGGTGGCCACCCAGCCAGCCGCCGCCCGGGCCAAGCCCGCGGTCGTCGCCGGTGCGGCTCCGGTCGACGATCACGCCGGTCGCGCGGAAATCTACCTGGCCTACGGTCGCTACGGCCAGGCGCGCGAGGTCCTGGAAAGCGGTCTCGCCGAAGACGAGCGCCGCCAGGATCTGCGCCTGTTGCTGCTGCGGGTGCTGGCCACCCTGGGCGAGGCCCAGGCGTTCCGCCAGCACGAACAGCGCTTCCTGGCGCTCGGCGGTGCCGCCGCCAGTCTGGTCGTGCTGCACGCCCAGTTCCCCGGCATGTCCGCCACGCCGATGGACGAGCTGCCCGCGGACGATCTCGACCTCGACCTGCCGGCCTTCGAGGCGCCTGCCAGCGAGTGGTCGGCGGAATTGCAATTCGACACCCCAGCGGCGCCTGCGCCGGTAACCGAGGAGCACTACGACCTGGACCTGGCCGACCTCAGCCTCGACGAAGCCATTGCCCTCACCGAGGAGCTGGACGCCGATTCCGGCTGGAAGCAGGCCGACGCCCTGGAAGTCACCCTGGAAGACGATTTCCCCGAGGGCCTGGGCGAGTTGCCGGGTGTCCTGGAGCTGGACCTCAGTCTCGACGAACACTTCATGGCCGACGACATCAGCCGGCGCTTCGCCGAGGCCGAGGCCAGCCTCGACCAGGGCGATGTCCAGCACGCCACGTCACTGCTGCAGGAAATCGTCAGCGAAGGCAGCGACAGCCAACGCGAACGCGCCGAGATCCTGCTGGCCCGTATCGCCTGACGGCTGGCGTGTCGCGCAAGGCGACCGGATGATTCCGGCGACGCCTTTCCGGCCGCCATAGCGTGCCAGCGGATGGCGTCGCGCCTGTCCTCGCCGCCGTCCTGCCGGGCGGCGGCGCCGCGCCTGGCCCGGTCGAGCCGTCAGTACGTCTCCCGCTCCTGCTTGCGCCTCTTCCTGAGGCGCTCCTTCAGAAGCTGTTGCCCAGGTTGATGTAGAAGGCGTGCTCCCCTTGGTCGCTCAGGCCATAGGTGAACTTCAGCGGTCCGAGCGGGGTGTCCAGGCCCAGGAACAGACTGGCCGCGCCTATGTTGCCACTGTCATAGTCGTCGTCGCGGTTCCAGATCCGTCCTTGCTCCAGGCTGCCGCCTAGGTAGACGGGGGTGTCCAATGGGAACAGCGATCTCTGGGTGAGCTGGTGGTAATAGATCAGCCGCGCCAGGCCATAATTCTGCCCGGACAGGGCATCCTGCCGATAACCCGAGAGTTGCCAGGCGCCGCCGAGCAGGAAGCTGCTGGTGACCACGTTGGTGTCGCTGTCGGTGGAGAGCGTCCGGCCCAGGCCGCCGCCAAGCACGAAGGTGTTGGCGCCATAGCTGAGCGCCTTGTTCAGGTGCAGGTCGAGCTGCCGATAGCGGGAATCCGAGCCGAGGCTCGGGTCGAATTGCTTGAGGGACAGCGCCAGGTCCTGGCCTTCGCGTGGGAAATTGACGTCGTCCAGGTCGTCGAAGGAGTAGCGCAGCTCGTAGAAGCCTTCGGTGAAGGTTTCCTCCGGTGTGTCCCGTGGGCCGACATGCACCTTGGTGCTGCCCCAGTCATGGCCGATGCCCAGGCGCACCTCGGCATTGTTGCCAATCTGCCGGCCCACGTTCAGGCCGAAGCCATAGCGCTCGCGACGGTACTCGGCGATGGGGTCGTTGCGCTCCAATTGTTCGATGTTGCGCGCCTCGCCGCCGAGGTAGGGTGCGATGAAATAGCGCGACCCGACGTCCAGCGGCTGGTAGAACTCGCTGTAGAGCTCCTGGTGAGCGCCAATCTGTACCCGGGTCAGCCATTCACCGCCCAGTCGGTTGAGGCCGTTGATGCGGTAGCTGGCGCCGAAGTTGAAGGTGCTGTCGCCGCGCAGGTCGTCCGACAGGTTCAGGCCGAGCCGCAGGAAGTCCGTGCCGCTGCGCTTGCCGCGGGCATAGATCACCAGCACGTTGTCCCGGGGACCGTCGCGGCGAATGCGGTATTCCACCTGGTCGAAGTAGTCCAGGCCATAGAGGGTGCTCATGTCGTCCTGGAGGCGATCGACGTTCAGCGGCTCGCCCAGCCGCTGGCGGATGTAGTGGCGGATGACCTCATCCTCGACCTTGGAGTCGTTCTCGATGCGGATGGCGTCGATGATCGGGGTCCGGCTGCTCGGCGAGCGGGCCGCCGCCACCGCCGTGGATCTTTCGTCCCGCGCCGGCTTGCGCAGCACCGCCAGTTCGCTCGCCATGGCCATGGTCGCGCGGTAGCCCGCATCGATCAGCGCCTTCACCTCGGTGAAGTCGGCGCTGGTGTAGCTGGCCAGCGGCGGCTGGATCAGCAGATCCTGCTTGCCCAGCGTCGCCAGCTGCGCCTGGGAGTTGTTGCGGGTCATCAGGGTGGTGGACTGGTTGAGCACGTCCAGCACCGTGGTCAGGTCCTTGCGCTTGAGCAGCGGGGTACCGATGTCCACCACCACCACCCGTTGCGCGCCCATGTCCCGGGCGACATCGATGGGGATGTTGTCGACCATGCCACCGTCCACCAGCAGGCGGCCTTCGATCTCCACCGGGGCGAACACTGCCGGGATCGACATGCTGGCGCGAATGGCCCGTGGCAGGTGGCCGTGATCGAAGACCACCTTGTCGCCGGTGGTGATGTCGGTGGCCACCGCGCGGAAGGGGATGGCCAGCTTGTCGAAGTCCCGGGTGTCGCTGGTATGCACGAAGAGCTTTTCCAGCATCATCCCGAGGTTCTGGCCCTGAATCACCCCGATGGGCAGGCCCAGGCTGCCGTCGTCGCGGAAGCTGAGCTTCTGCTTGACCAGGAAGTCGCGGTCGTCCTGCTTGCGGCGAAAGGGGATGTCCTTGCGCGGCGGCTGATCCGACAGCACCTGGCCCCAGTCCATGTCCAGGGCGATGCGCTCCAGCTCCTCGGCGCTGTAGCCGGCGGCGTAGAGCCCGCCGATCACCGCGCCCATGCTGGTGCCGGCGATGGCGTCGACCTGGATGCCTTGCTGTTCCAGGGCCTTCAGCACCCCGATGTGCGCCAGGCCGCGGGCGGCGCCGCCGGACAGCACCAGGCCGACCTTGGGCGGCTCGACACCCCAGGACAGGGCGGACAGGAGGAGGCAGGCTACCAGCAGCAAGGAGCGCATAGGTCGGACCACATGGCGGACGGGATCGAGGGCTGCGTATTATAGGGAGCCCTGCCGTGTGAGGTGCAGCGTGACCCCTGTCAAACCCTTCATCACCATCCAGTACTGCACCCAGTGTCAGTGGTTGCTGCGCTCCGGCTGGCTGGCCCAGGAGCTGCTCAGCACCTTCGGTACCGAGCTTGGCGGAGTGACGTTGCTACCGGGTACCGGTGGGGTCTTCGAGATCGCCTGTGGCGAGGAACTGCTCTGGGAACGCAAGCGCGACGGCGGCTTCCCCGATGCGAGGACGCTGAAGAATCTGGTGAGGGACAGGCTGTTCCCGGAGCGAGCGCTGGGACACAGTGAAGGGAAGCGGGGCGACAGCGGGGGTGGCGCCCCCGAAGGGGCGTGAGATCAGGCTTCCGTACTGATCGTCTCCCGCGTATCCGCCGTGCTCACGGTGGGGGCAGTGGCGGCGACGCCAGCCTCGGCCGCGCGGATTTCCACGGCATGCAGGCCCTTGGGGCCCTGAACGATATTGAAATTGACCGCCTGACCCGCCTTCAGGGTTCGATAGCCGTCCATCTGAATGGCCGAGTAATGAGCGAATAGGTCTTCATCACTGTTATCTGCAACGATGAAGCCATATCCTTTGGCGTTGTTAAACCATTTGACCTTGCCACTGAGCATACCGGCTCCCTCTGCAAAGGACTCCAAGCCTGGAGTATCATTCGACTACAGTTCCAGTGAATCCACACAGGCGCCACTACGACGGAACCCTCTGGTACCCCGTCGGGTACAGGATGTTTGTAACACCCTTTCCGTCTTAGTCAAGGCAAGGCAATGGGTGGCTGAGACGTGGATCAAGCTCTTTTTTCCTGCTATTCATCCCGTAATTCGGAATCGATCAGAATGCGTGCAATCGACCCCATCCGACTGGCGGCGGACGAAAACGAACATCAGGACGGCGACAACGGTGGCCTGGCGGTGCAGGAAGCCAAACCTGCACTAAAACGGCCAGCCAGATATCGCGTTCTGATGTATAACGATGACTACACCCCCATGGAGTTCGTCGTAGAGGTGCTGGAACGCTACTTCAGCATGAACCGCGAAGCGGCCACCCAGGTGATGCTGACCGTGCATACCCAGGGCAAGGCGGTCTGTGGAACATTTACTCGCGATGTCGCTGAAACCAAGGCCATGCAAGTCAATCAATATGCGAGGGAGTGCAACCACCCGCTGCTGTGTGAAATCGAAATCGAAGGTTAGATCTGTGCTGCTTGGGCTACTGTGCTGCTTGGGCTAAGAGGTGAAGCTATGTTGAATCGTGAGCTCGAAGTCACCCTGAATCTCGCCTTCAAGGAGGCGAGGACGAAGCGTCATGAATTCATGACCGTTGAGCACCTCCTGCTGGCGCTGCTGGACAACGAAGCGGCCGCCACCGTGTTGAGGGCCTGCGGCGCCAATATCGATCGCCTGCGCCGCGATCTGTTGGAATTCATAGATTCCACCACGCCATTGATTCCACAGCAGGATGACGAGCGCGAGACGCAGCCGACGCTGGGCTTCCAGCGCGTCCTGCAGCGCGCGGTCTTCCATGTGCAGAGTTCCGGCAAGCGCGAAGTGACTGGCGCCAACGTACTGGTCGCCATCTTCAGCGAGCAGGAGAGCCAGGCGGTGTTCCTGCTCAAGCAGCAGAGCGTGGCGCGTATCGACGTCGTCAACTTCATCGCCCACGGCATTTCCAAGGTGCCCGGCGCTGCGCCCGACGCCGAGCAGGACCAGGAAGCCGCTGAGGAAGAGGGTGCCGAACCCAGTTCTTCCAACAATCCGCTCGAAGCCTACGCCAGCAACCTGAACGAGCAGGCCCGCCAGGGCCGTATCGATCCGCTGGTGGGTCGCGAGCACGAAGTCGAGCGGGTGGCCCAGATCCTGGCCCGCCGGCGCAAGAACAACCCGCTGCTAGTGGGCGAGGCCGGGGTTGGCAAGACCGCCATCGCCGAAGGCCTGGCCAAGCGCATCGTCGATGGCCAGGTGCCCGATCTGCTGGCGGATAGCGTGGTCTACTCCCTGGATCTCGGTGCGCTGCTGGCCGGTACCAAGTACCGGGGCGACTTCGAGAAGAGATTCAAGGCACTGCTCGCCGAGCTGAAGAAGCGGCCCCACGCGGTGCTCTTCATCGACGAGATCCATACCATCATCGGCGCCGGTGCGGCCTCGGGTGGTGTCATGGACGCCTCCAACCTGCTCAAGCCGCTGCTGTCCTCCGGCGAGATTCGCTGCATCGGCTCGACCACCTTCCAGGAATTCCGTGGCATCTTCGAGAAGGACCGGGCCCTGGCGCGGCGTTTCCAGAAGGTCGATGTCGTCGAGCCCTCGGTGGACGATACCTACGGCATCCTGCGTGGCCTCAAGGGTCGCTTCGAACAGCACCACCACATCGAGTACACCGATGAGGCGCTGCGTGCGGCTGCCGAGCTGGCCGCTCGCTACATCAACGACCGGCATATGCCCGACAAGGCCATCGACGTCATCGACGAGGCGGGTGCCTACCAGCGCCTGCAGCCCGAGGATCGCCGAGCTGAGCGCATCGATGTCCAGCAGGTCGAGGATATCGTCGCCAAGATCGCGCGGATTCCCCCCAAGACCGTCAACAGCTCCGACAAGGAACTGCTGCGTAATCTGGAGCGGGATCTCAAGCTGACCGTCTTCGGTCAGGACCTGGCCATCGAGTCGCTGTCCACTGCGATCAAGCTGTCCCGGGCCGGCCTCAAGTCGCCGGACAAGCCGGTCGGTTCCTTCCTGTTCGCCGGTCCCACCGGTGTCGGCAAGACCGAGGTGGCGCGGCAGCTGGCCAAGGCCATGGGCGTGGAGCTGGTGCGCTTCGACATGTCCGAGTACATGGAGCGGCATACCGTGTCGCGTCTGATCGGTGCGCCTCCTGGCTACGTGGGCTTCGATCAAGGCGGTCTGCTGACCGAGGCGATCACCAAGACACCGCACTGCGTACTGCTGCTCGACGAGATCGAGAAGGCACACCCCGAGGTGTTCAACCTGCTGTTGCAGGTCATGGACCACGGCACCCTGACGGATAACAACGGCCGCAAAGCCGATTTCCGCAACGTGATCCTGATCCTGACCACTAACGCCGGTGCCGAAACCGCATCCCGGGCGTCCATCGGCTTCACGCTGCAGGATCACACCACCGATGCGATGGAGGTCATCAAGAAGAGCTTCACGCCGGAATTCCGCAACCGCCTGGACACCATCATCCAGTTCGGCCGCCTGAGCACCGAAGTCATCAAGAGCATCGTCGACAAGTTCCTCACCGAACTCCAGGCACAGCTCGAAGACAAGCGGGTGCAACTGGAAGTCAGCGATGCCGCTCGCGGCTGGCTGGCGGAGCGGGGCTACGACGTGCAGATGGGCGCCCGGCCCATGGCGCGGCTCATCCAGGACAAGATCAAGCGGCCGCTGGCCGAGCAGATCCTGTTCGGCGATCTGGCTGACCATGGCGGCATCGTCCACATCGATGCGGTCAACGACGAGCTGGAGTTCGAGTTCGAGACCACGGCCGAACCTGCCTGAGGGCAGGTTGCGGTTTACACCCGCTCACGCAAAAGCCCGGCATAGCCGGGCTTTTGCGTGAAAGGATCCGCTTAGCGTGCGCGGTAGGTGATCCGGCCCTTGCTCAGATCGTAAGGCGTCAGTTCCACGCGAACCTTGTCGCCGGTCAGGATGCGGATGTAGTTCTTACGCATCTTTCCGGAGATGTGCGCGGTGACGACGTGCCCATTTTCCAACTCCACGCGAAACATGGTGTTGGGCAGGGTGTCGACGACAGTACCTTCCATTTCGAAGCTGTCTTCTTTCGACATATATAGAAAAGCCCTCGGTGACAAGATAGGCCCAGAGCAGTCCGGGCGAAAAAGGCCCATATTCTGACAGAAATTCAGAAAAAGCGCTATTTCGTCAGGCCAGGGCGACCCAGCGCTGATTGACGAAGAGCTCGATGGGGCGATACTCGGTCTTATAGGACATCTTGCGACACCCTTTGATCCAATAACCGAGATAAACCGCGTCCAGGCCGAGGCGGCGGGTTTCGGCGATCTGCCAGAGGATGCCGAAGACGCCCAGGCTGCGCTTCTCCTCGTTAGGATCGTAGAAGGTGTAGACCGCCGACATGCCATTGGGCAGCACGTCGGTGACGGCGATACCGATCAGCCGGTCGGCGACCCGCAGTTCATAGAAGAAGGCGTAGGGCAGGCTGCTGACCAGGAAGGTGGAAAACTGCCCCCGGCTCGGCGGGAACATGTCGCCGTCGGCATGGCGTTCGCTGATGTAGCGGGCGTAGAGCTGGTAGCGTTCCTCGGTGAAGCCCGGCTCGCAGCGGGTGACCTTGATGTCGGCGTTGCGCTTGAGGACCCGGTTCTGCTTGCGGCTGGGGCGGAAGCGGGCGACGGGGATGCGGGCGGGGACGCAGGCTTTGCACAGCTGGCAGTGGGGCCGGTAGAGGTGGTCGCCGCTGCGCCGGAAGCCCAGCTCGGACAGCTCGGCGTAGATCTGACCGTTCATGGGCTGCGAGGGGTCGAGGAACAGCGTAGTCGCCTGCTCGTTGGGCAGGTAACTGCACGCGTGGGGCTGGGTAGCGTAAAACTTGAGTCTCGCCAGCTCGGTCATGTCGAACCTCTACATAAGCCTCGCCTGAGTGTAAGTCACCCGCTGACGGTAGGCCAGGCGGCCATGCTGGCCTGATCCAGGTATTTGGCCAGGTATTCGGCAAAGCGTTCCCGAGACAGGCTGCTGGCGCCGAGGCTCTCCAGATGTGCGGTGTGCATCTGGCAGTCGATCATCACGAAGCCCCAGGCGGCGAGGTCTCGCACCAGGGTGGCGAAGCCGATCTTGGAAGCATTGTCCGCCAGGCTGAACATGGATTCGCCAAAGAACAGCTTGCCCATGGCGATGCCGTAGAGGCCGCCGACCAGGCGTTCGCGATCCCAGACTTCCACCGAGTGCGCCCAGCCCTGGGCGTGCAGTTCGCGATAGGCCTGGCGCATCTCCGTGGTGATCCAGGTGCCATCGGCGTCGCGACGGGGGCCGGCGCAGGCCTGGATGACCTGGTCGAAGGCCTGGTCGTAGGTGACCCGTAGCGGCGTCTTGCGCAGGGTCTTCGCCAGGCTGCGGGAAACGTGCAGGTCCGGCGGGAAGAGCACGGTACGGGGGTCGGGTGACCACCACAACAGCGGCTGGCCGGCCTGGTACCAGGGAAAGCAGCCATGACGATAGGCGCGGACCAGGCGCGCCGCACTCAGGTCGCCGCCGATCGCCAGCAGTCCGTTGGGTTCGCGCAGGGCCTGCTGCAGGGGCGGGAAGTCAGGGCTTTCGCGGGTCAGCCATTTCACCATGGTAGGGGAGGGCGCCTTCTGATGCAGGAAGCTAAAGGTGCGAGCCTTGTGCGTAACAAGCTCAAGAAATCGTCATAACTCTTTGTCAGGACAACGAAAGAATGCTCCAATGTTGTGCCTGAAGGCGGTTCCGGTATTGCCGTCCGCTATCGTGCCATGTTTCGCCCTGGGACTGTAGAACCAGGGTCCGGGCGATCTAGAATGGCGCACTGTTTTAGATTCACGGTCACACGTTCCGTGTGCGGGAAAAGCGCGCTTGAAGCAATCCAGTTCTGCCAGCCACGTCAACCATTGGCGTGAGCATCTGCATTATCGTCTCAAGGAGGTGGTGCTCATCGCACTCGCCGCCCTGTGCCTGTACCTGCTCATGGCTCTGTTGAGCTACGACCCCTCCGATCCGGGTTGGACCCATACCAGTCGCATCGACCAGGTGCACAACACCGCCGGCCGGGCGGGTGCCTGGCTGGCCGACGTCCTCTTCATGGCGCTCGGCTACTTCGCCTTCGTGTTCCCCGTGCTGCTCGCGGTGAAGACCTGGCAGATCTTCCGCAAGCGGCATCTGCCCTGGGAATGGAGCGGCTGGCTGTTCTCCTGGCGGCTGACCGGCCTGGTCCTGCTGGTGATCTCCGGTTCGGTGCTGGCCTACATCCATTTCCATGCGGTCTCGGCCCTGCCGGCGTCTGCCGGGGGGGCCCTGGGTGAAAGTCTCGGGCAGCTGGCGGTCACGGCGCTCAATGTCCAGGGCAGTACGCTGCTGTTCCTGGCGCTGTTCCTGCTCGGGTTGACGGTCTTCACCGACCTGTCCTGGTTCAAGGTGATGGATTTCACCGGCAAGGTCGTGCTCGATCTGCTGGACCTGGTGCAGGGCGGCTTCAACCGCCTGGCCGGCGGACGCCGGCAGGCGCCGGAGCTGGATGCCTTCGAGACACCGGTCGCGCCGCCAGTGGCACGCAAGGCCAAGCCCCGCGAGGTGCCGGTCGCCGACGAAGAGCTGGACGACCTGCTCGACATCGCGCCCCCGCCACGGGTGGAGCGCGCTGCGCCGCGCATCGAGATGCCTACGCCCAGCCGGGTCGTGGCCGAACCGGCAGCGCCTGTGGCAGCGCCCGTGGCGGCGGCACCCGTGGCCGCCGCTGCCAGCGTCGCCATGCCGGCGCCGCCACGCAAGGCCGCTCCGGCCCCGGCTGCCTATTCGCCGCCAGTCGCCGTGCCGCGGGTCGACGCCGACCTGGAAGGCACCCTGCCACCGCTGTCGATCCTCGATCGCGCCGAGAAGAAGCAGCAGAGCTATTCGCCGGAATTCCTCGAAAACATGTCGCGCCTGCTGGAGGTCAAGCTCAAGGAGTTCGGCGTCGAGGTGCTGGTCGAGAGCGTCCATCCCGGCCCGGTGATCACCCGCTTCGAGATCCAGCCGGCGGCGGGGGTCAAGGTCAGTCGTATCTCCAACCTGGCCAAGGACCTGGCGCGTTCGCTCGCCGTGTTCAGTGTGCGGGTGGTGGAAGTCATCCCCGGCAAGACCACCGTGGGCATCGAGATTCCCAACGAGGATCGCCAGATGGTGCGCTTCTCCGAGGTCCTCGAGTCGCCCGAGTACGCGGCGGCCAAGTCGCCCGTCACCCTGGCCCTGGGCCATGACATCGGCGGCAAGCCGGTCATCACTGACCTGGCCAAGATGCCGCACCTGCTGGTGGCCGGTACCACGGGTTCCGGTAAGTCGGTGGGCGTGAACGCCATGCTGCTGTCGATCCTGTTCAAGTCGAGCCCGGAAGACGCGCGCCTGATCATGATCGACCCCAAGATGCTGGAACTCTCCATCTACGAGGGTATCCCGCACCTGCTCTGCCCGGTGGTCACCGACATGAAGGAAGCCGCCAACGCCCTGCGCTGGAGCGTGGCGGAGATGGAGCGGCGCTACAAGCTGATGGCGGCCATGGGCGTGCGTAACCTGGCGGGCTTCAACCGCAAGGTGAAGGACGCCGAAGAGGCCGGCACGCCGCTGACCGATCCGCTCTACCGTCGCGAGAGCATGGATGACGAGGCGCCGCTGCTGAAGACGCTGCCGACCATCGTCGTGGTGGTGGACGAATTCGCCGACATGATGATGATCGTCGGCAAGAAGGTCGAAGAGCTGATCGCGCGGATCGCCCAGAAGGCCCGGGCCGCCGGTATCCACCTGATCCTGGCCACCCAGCGCCCCTCGGTGGACGTCATCACCGGCCTGATCAAGGCCAACATTCCCACCCGGATGGCCTTCCAGGTGTCGAGCAAGATCGACTCCCGGACCATTCTCGACCAGGGCGGCGCCGAGCAGCTGCTCGGTCACGGTGACATGCTCTACCTGCCTCCCGGCACCGGGCTGCCGATCCGCGTCCATGGTGCCTTCGTCTCCGACGACGAGGTCCATCGCGTGGTCGAGGCCTGGAAGGAGCGGGGCGCGCCCGACTACATCGAGGACATCCTCAGCGGCCCGGACGAGGGCGGCGGCGCGGGCTTCGAGGGCGGTGGCGGCGAAGGCGGCGAGAGCGACGAGGACGATCCGCTCTACGACGAAGCGGTACGCTTCGTCACCGAGAGCCGCCGGGCCTCGATCTCGGCGGTCCAGCGCAAGCTCAAGATCGGTTACAACCGTGCGGCACGCATGATCGAAACCATGGAAATGGCCGGTGTCGTATCGCCCATGAACACCAACGGCTCGCGCGAAGTCATAGCGCCGGCGCCGGTGAGAGACTGACATCCATGAGGACCTCGATGCGCACCTTGCGTTGCTTCGCCTTGGCGGCCCTGGCCGCCGTAAGCTTTTCCGCCCATGCCGACCAGGCGTCGGTGGGTCGTCTGTCGCAGCTGCTGGACAAGGCCCAGACCCTGACCGCGCGGTTCTCCCAGCTGACCCTCGACGGTTCGGGTACCCGGCTGCAGGAAACCGCCGGCAACATGAGCCTCAAGCGTCCCGGGCTGTTCCGCTGGCACTCCGATGCCCCCCAGGAGCAGCTGCTGGTCTCCGACGGCAAGCAGGTCTGGCTGTACGATCCGGACCTGGAACAGGTCACCATCCGCAAGCTGGACCTGCGCCTGACCCAGACGCCGGCGCTGCTGCTGTCGGGTGATATCTCCAAGATCGAGAGCAGCTTCGACGTCACCAGCAAGGACGCCGGCAACGTCGTCGACTTCGTGCTCAAGCCCAAGACCAAGGACAGCCTGTTTGACAGCCTGCGGCTGTCCTTCCGCAACGGGGTGATCAACGACATGCAGTTGATCGACGGCGCCGGTCAGAGAACCAACATCCTCTTCTTCAACGTCAAGCTCAACGAGCCGGTGGCGGCGTCCCAGTTCACCTTCCAGGTGCCCAAGGGAGCCGACGTCATCCAGGAGTGATCGCACCCCATGGATCTCTTCAGCGCCGCACCCGTCGGGCAGCCCTTGGCTGCCCGCATGCGTCCCGAGACCCTCGATGACTACGCGGGCCAGCAGCACCTGCTGGCCCGCGGGAAGCCCCTGCGCGAGGCGCTGGAGCAGGGCGCCCTGCATTCGATGATCTTCTGGGGGCCGCCGGGGGTGGGCAAGACCACCCTGGCGCGGCTGCTGGCGCAGGTGTCCGACGCCCATTTCGAGACGCTCTCGGCGGTGCTCTCCGGGGTCAAGGAGATCCGCCACGCGGTGGAGGTGGCCAAGCAGCAGGCCGCCCAGTACCGCCGGCGCACCATCCTCTTCGTCGACGAGGTGCACCGCTTCAATAAGTCCCAGCAGGACGCCTTCCTGCCCTATGTCGAGGACGGCACCCTGATCTTCATCGGGGCGACCACCGAGAATCCGTCCTTCGAGCTGAACAATGCCCTGCTATCGCGCGCGCGGGTCTATGTGCTCAAGAGCCTGGACGACGAGGCCCTGGAGGGGCTGGCACGGCGCGCCCTGACCAGTCCCAAGGGGCTTGGCGAGCGCCAGCTGAGCCTGCCCGAGGATGCCCTGGCGCTGTTGCTGGCCGCGGCCGACGGTGATGGCCGGCGCCTGCTCAACCTGCTGGAGAACGCCGCGGACCTCGCCGAGGACGGCGGGGTGCTGGACGCCGAGCTGTTCCAGAGTCTGCTGGGTGACCAGCGCCGGCGTTTCGACAAGGGTGGCGAGGCCTTCTACGACCAGATCTCCGCCCTGCACAAGTCGGTACGGGGCTCGAATCCCGATGGCGCGCTCTACTGGTTCGCCCGGATGATCGACGGTGGCTGCGATCCGCTGTACATCGCCCGCCGGGTGGTACGCATGGCCAGCGAGGACATCGGCAACGCCGATCCGCGTGCCCTGAGCCTGTGCCTGGACGCCTGGGATGTCCAGGAGCGCCTGGGCAGTCCGGAAGGCGAGCTGGCCATCGCCCAGGCGCTGGTCTACCTGGCCTGTGCGCCCAAGAGCAACGCGGTGTACATGGGCTACAAGGCAGCCCTGGCCGACGTGCGCCAGAACGGCTCGCGCGAGGTGCCGCTGCACCTGCGCAACGCGCCCACCAAGCTGATGAAGAATCTCGGCTACGGCGACGAGTACCGCTACGCCCACGATGAGCCGGAAGCCTATGCCGCAGGGGAGGACTACTTTCCCGAGGAGCTCGAGCCGCGACGTTACTATGACCCGGTTCCCCGTGGGCTGGAGTTGAAGATCCGCGATAAACTGCAGCACCTGGCGGATCTCGACCGGTCCAGCCCGCGCCAGCGCCGGCGGCGTTCCTGACCTGTCGCCCGCGCCGCCGCCCCCATTCCTAAGCAAGAGACACGGACATGCTTGATTCGAAACTGGTTCGCACCCAAACCGAGGAGGTGGCCGCACGTCTGGCGACCCGTGGCTACGTCCTCGACGTCAGCCTGGTGGAATCGCTGGAAGCTCGTCGCAAGGCGGTGCAGACCCGCACCGAGACCCTGCAGGCCGAGCGCAATGCCCGCTCCAAGGGGATCGGCCAGGCCAAGGCGCGCGGTGAGGACATCGCGCCGCTGCTGGCCGAGGTCGACCGCATGGGCGGCGAGCTGGAAGAAGCCAAGCGTGAACTCGACAGTGTCCAGGGCGAACTCGATGCCCTGCTGCTGGGCCTGCCCAACCTGCCCGATGCCTCGGTGCCGGTGGGCAAGGACGAAGACGACAACGTCGAAGTCCGTCGCTGGGGCACCCCACGTGAGTTCGCTTTCGAGATCAAGGATCACGTCGCCCTGGGCGAGACCCACGGCTGGCTGGACTTCGAGACCGCCGCCCGCTTCTCCGGCGCCCGCTTCGCCGTGATGCGCGGCCCCATCGCCCGCCTGCACCGCGCCCTGGCGCAGTTCATGCTGAACCTGCACACCGGCGAGCACGGCTACGAAGAGACCTACACCCCCTACCTGGTGCAGGCCGAGACCCTCCAGGGCACCGGCCAGCTGCCCAAGTTCGAGGAAGACCTGTTCAAGATCGGTCGGGAAGGCGAGAGCGATCTCTACCTGATCCCCACCGCCGAGGTCACCCTGACCAACCTGGTCGCCGGCCAGATCCTCGATGCCAAGCGCCTGCCGCTGAAGTTCACCGCCCATACGCCGTGCTTCCGTAGCGAGGCCGGCGCCTCGGGTCGCGACACCCGCGGCATGATCCGCCAGCACCAGTTCGACAAGGTGGAGATGGTCCATATCGTCGAGCCGAGCACCTCGTTCGCCGCTTTGGAAGAGCTGACCGGTCACGCCGAGACCGTGCTGCAGCGACTAGAACTGCCTTACCGCGTGCTGTCGCTGTGCACCGGCGACATGGGCTTCGGCGCCACCAAGACCTACGACCTGGAAGTCTGGGTGCCGAGCCAGGGCAAGTACCGCGAGATCTCGTCCTGCTCCAACTGTGGCGACTTCCAGGCGCGACGCATGCAGGCGCGCTTCCGTAACGCCGAGGGCAAGCCCGAGCTGGTGCACACCCTCAACGGCTCCGGCCTGGCCGTCGGCCGTACCCTGGTCGCCGTGCTGGAAAACTACCAGCAGGCCGACGGCAGCATCCGCGTGCCCGAGGTGCTCAAGCCCTACATGGGCGGCCTCGAGGTCATCGGCTGATGGACTACCTGCCGCTCTTCCACAAACTCGACGGCCGTCCGGTGCTGGTGATCGGCGGGGGCGACATCGCCCTGCGCAAGAGCGTGCTCCTGGCCGAGGCCGGGGCGCGCATCACCCTGGTCGCACCGGAGATCGAGCCGGGGGTCCGCGCCTTCGTCGAGGCGAAGGGTGGCAGGTGCCTGGTACAACGCTATGCGGCGGATCTGCTCGCCGGGCACTGCCTGGTGATCGCCGCCACCGACGATGACGTGGTCAACGAGACCGTGTCCCACGATGCCCAGGCCTTGGGTCTGCCGGTCAATGCAGTGGACGCCCCACGACTCTGCACCGTGATCTTCCCGGCGATCGTCGACCGTTCGCCGCTGGTGATCGCAATTTCCAGCGGCGGCGATGCCCCAGTACTGGCGCGGTTGGTAAGGGCCAAGCTGGAAAGCTGGATCCCGGCCACCTACGGCCAGCTCGCGCAGCTGGCCCAGCGCTTTCGCGCCCGGGTCAAGGCGCGCTTCGCCGACATCCAGGCGCGGCGCATCTTCTGGGAAGAGGTATTCCAGGGTGAGGTCGCCGAGAAGGTGTTCTCCGGCCAACCCCAGGCCGCCGAGCAGTTGCTGGAAGCCAAGCTGGCGAGTGAAGGGGAAACCTTTCGCGGCGAGGTCTACCTGGTGGGCGCCGGTCCGGGCGATCCGGACCTCCTGACCTTCCGTGCGCTGCGTCTGATGCAGCAGGCCGACGTTGTGCTCTACGACCGGCTGGTGGCCCCGACCATCCTCGACATGTGCCGGCGCGACGCGGACCGCATCTATGTGGGCAAGCGCCGCGCCGAACATGCGGTCCCCCAGGAAGATCTCAATCGCCTGCTGGTCACCCTGGCCCGGGAGGGCAAGCGGGTCCTGCGCCTCAAGGGCGGCGATCCCTTCATCTTCGGCCGCGGTGGCGAGGAGATCGAGGAGCTGGCCGCCGAGGGCATTCCCTTCCAGGTAGTGCCGGGCATCACCGCGGCGAGCGGTTGCGCGGCCTATGCCGGCATTCCCCTGACCCATAGGGATCATGCCCAGTCGGTGCGCTTCGTCACTGGGCATCTCAAGGATGGTTCCGCCGATCTGCCGTGGACCGATCTGGTCGCGCCCGGGCAGACCCTGGTGTTCTACATGGGCCTGGTTGGCCTGCCGACCATCTGCGAGCAGCTCATCGCCCACGGGAAGAGTCCAGCGACACCAGCGGCCTTGGTCCAGCAGGGCACCACGGCTAACCAGCGGGTGTTCACCGGCACCCTGCAGGACCTGCCGCAGCTGGTCGCCGAGCATGAGGTCCACGCGCCGACCCTGGTGATCGTCGGCGAGGTGGTGGCGCTCCGGGAGAAGCTGGCCTGGTTCGAAGGCGCCCAGAGCGCCTGAGGCTCAGGCCGAGCCCTGGATCCCGGCGCCGGCCAGGGCGTCGCGGCCATGGGGCAGATCCAGTTCCAAGGCCGGTCCCTTGGGCACTATGCCGGTCGGATTGATCTGGGCGTGGCTGCCATAGTAGTGGTGCTTGATGTGCTGGAAGTCCACGGTGTCGGCGATGCCTGGCCACTGGTACAGCTCGCGCAGCCAGCCCTGCAGTGCCGGATAGTCGCGGATGCGCCTCAGGTTGCACTTGAAGTGGCCGTGGTAGACGGCATCGAAGCGAATCAACGTGGTGAACAGGCGCCAATCGGCTTCGGTCAGCCATTCGCCGGTGAGATAGCGTTGCTGCTGTAGGAGCCCTTCGAGATCGTCGAGGGTGGCGAAGACCTCGTCGAAAGCCTCTTCGTAGGCCTCCTGGGTCGTCGCGAAGCCGGCCCGGTAGACGCCGTTGTTGACCGTCGGATAGATGCGCTCGTTGAGGGCGTCGATGCGCCCGCGCAAGGCTTCCGGGTAGAGGTCCAGGCGATTGCCGGTCAGGTCATCGAAGGCGCTATTGAACATGCGGATGATCTCGGCGGATTCGTTGCTGACGATGCGTTCCTGCTGGCGATCCCAGAGCACCGGTACCGTCACCCGCCCCGTGTAGTCGGCCTGGTCGCGCTGATAGAGCTGGTAGAGGCGTTCGAGGTGATAGAGGTCGTCCCCGGTGGAGCCAAGCGCCGGATCGAAGGTCCAGCCTTCCTCGCGCATCAGCCAGCTGACCACCGAGACATCGATCAGTGACTCCAGCCCCTTCAACTGGCGATAGATCAGGGTGCGATGGGCCCAGGGGCAGGCAAGGGAAACGTAGAGATGATAGCGGCCGGCTTCCGGCGCGAAGCGTTCGGCACCGTCCGGGATAGGCTGTTCTGGCCGGGCGATCCAGTCGCGACGCTGGGCCTCTTCCCGCTTGAAGTGACCATCCTTGCCATTGTCGTACCAACGATCCTGCCACTGTCCATCGACCAACAAGCCCATGTCGTCATCCTCCGCTAGGTTGCGGTTAGGAACCCGGGCAGTGGCCAGGGTTCCGGTGACGGCCTCAGAGCGTGCGGTCGCGGGCGTCCCAGCGCCGTTCGGCCTCGCTGTGGGCAGTGGCGGGATCCAGGCCCAGCGCGCGCAGGGCTACCGCCAGGGTGGCGATCACCGCGAGGCGTCCGTAGGCATCCTCCGTTTCGCCGCGCCAGGTGGCGGCCAGCAGGGCCGGGTCGAGACGCTCGGGCTTGACCTGGCGGCGTTCGGTGAGCGCCGGCCAGCTCTCGTCCCAGGCCTCGCCGCCGCGGGTGCCATAGAGATGGGCGATGACGTCGGGATTGCGCTCGACTTCGCCACCTTCGCCCTTGATGACGATGCTGTCGTCGCCCAGCAGGCGGCTGGCTTCGCGATGCACCTCCTGGTAGCCGGGGTGAAAGATGCTCTGCAGGATGCTGCGTGCGCCGCTGGGGTTCAGCAGCCGGACCAGGGAGTGGATCGGCGAGCGCAGGCCGAGCTCGGCCTTGAGGTCGATCATCCGCTGCAGCTCGGGCATCCAGGCCGCCAGCGGCAGGAAGGCTGGATGGCCCTGGTCGAGCAGGGCGCCGACGGCCTGCCAGTCCCGGGCCGTCTGCAGGCCGAGGCCCGCCAGGCACTGCTCGGTATAGAGCCGGCCGGCGGTATGGGTACCACCACCATGCATGACGATGCGTACGCCACTGCCGGCCAGGCATTTCACTGCCAGCAGGTACCAGGGCAGGTGGCGCTTCTTGCCGGCGTAGGAGGGCCAGTCGAGGTCGACGGCGAGATTCGGGTGCGGCAGGCGTGCCCGGACCGCGCGGGTGAAGCCGGCCAGCTCTTCGGCGCTCTCTTCCTTGTGCCTGAGCAGCATGAGGAAGGCGCCGAGCTGGGCGTCGGTCACCTGGCCGTCGAGGATCAGGCCCATGCCCGTCTCGGCCTCGGCCTCGGTCAGGCTGCGGGCGCCGCGTTTGCCCTTACCGAGGGCCCGGACATAGACGGCGAAGGGATGTTCTTCGGGCGTGGTGAGGGTCATAGACAGTTATCCGGTTTCGGCAGGCCAGCGAGCTTGGCACCGACCTTGGCCGGCGCTCCCTTGAATAACAGATTGAGCTGCAAGCTGTTGCCCAGTTCCGGGCCCAGCGTCTGGGCGATGTACTTGATCAGCGGCCGGTTCGCCGGCGAGAGCTGGAACTGCTGATAGAAGTCCCGTAGCGCCTGGAGCACCTGCCAATGGCGATCGGTCAGCTCGATGCCTTCCCGCTGTGCCAGGTGCTGGGCGACCGCGGGGCTCCATTGGGAGAGGTCGCGTAGATAGCCTTCGGGGTCGAGGTCGAGGGGCGCCATGTTCAGGTCCAGCTGATGACCTTGGCGCAATTCACGCTCAGGTCGACGAAAGAGGGATAGTCGATCAGGGTCACCGCAGGCTCGGGCTGCAGGCGCCGCGCCTGGACGTCTTCCGCCAGGGCATAAAGGGTCGCGCCGGCAGGAAGCTGGTACAGCAACCGGGCAGCGGCACTGCCCGGGCGCAGCGCTTCCACGGCGCCACCGGTGAGGAGGACGACATCCTCGCCGCGCACCCAGCTCAGGGCGTCCAGGGCATCGACGTCGGCGAGCGGCGAGCGGGAAAACAGGTGCAGGGTAGTCACAGGGAAATCACTTGGTCATGGTCATGGATCAACGCCGCCAGGGCCGCAGGCGCCAAGGGCGTCACCCAGGTGGGGAGCTGCTCGGGGGTGATACCCAGGCGCTTGAGAGCAGCGGCCTCCGCATAGATGGCCTCCACGCCGAACAAGGGCAGCGCGGACAGGTTGGCGCCCAGGTCCTTCTGCTCGAGTGCAGCGCTGTCGTTGGCCAGCAACTGGGTCACCCCGGGACCGGCGAACAGCAGCGCCAGCGGCAGTTCGAAGGCGCCACCGGCCAGCACGATATCCAGGGCTTCACGCGGAGCGAGACCGCCCAGCGCCGGTTGCCGGGTGATGACGAGGGTACTCTTGGCCATCTCAGTCGCCTCCGAAGCAGAGCAGACGGTCAGCGTCTTGCAGTGCCTCGTGCAGTTGACCGAGGCCGGAGAGCTGCCAGGGCGCCCGCACGTTCACCGCACCTTCGCGTTCGTAGCGGCGTGCCTCGTTTTCGTCCAGGAGGCCCCGCTTGAGGGCGGCGGCAATGCAGACCACGGCATCGATATGGTGCCGTTCGATCAGTTCACGCCAGCGCGCGGGCAGGTCAGTTTCATCCTGGCCGCTGACCGTGGCGTGGGAGGCGTTGTACACGCCGTCGCGATAGAGAAACAGCCGCGAGAGTTCGTGGCCGCTGGCCAGCAGCGCTTCACAGAAGTGTAGGGCCCGGCGCGACGAGGGCGCCTGGGGAGGGGAAAGGACAACGATGGCAAATTTCATGGATGCAAAAAGGCCCGCCGAAGCGGGCCTTTTGGGCTACCGCTGATGATCAATCGTTGCTGCTGGCGAATCCGAAGATCTGCAGCAAGCTGATGAACATATTGTAGATCGAGACGTACAGGGTAATGGTAGCCATGATGTAGTTGTCTTCACCACCGTGCACGATGGCACTGGTCTGCAGCAGGATGGCCGCGGCGGCGAAGAGCACGAAGCCCGCGCTGATGGCCAGCTGCAGACCACTGATCTGGACGAAGAAGGACAGCACCACGGCGCCCAGCAGGATCCAGAAGCCCGCCATCAGGAAGCCGCCCAGGAAGCTCATGTCCTTGCGGCTGATCAGCGCGTAGGCGGACAGGCCGAAGAATGCCAGGGCGGTCATGGCCGCTGCCGAGGCGATCACGCTGCCACCGTTGGGCATGCCCAGGTACATGTTCAGGATCGGGCCCAGGGTGTAGCCCATGAAGCCGGTGAGGGCGAAGGTACTGACCAGGCCCCAGCCGCTGTCACGGGTCTTCACGGTCAGGAAGAACAGGCCGTAGAAGCCGATCAGGACCACGAAGATGTTGGGATAGGGCAGCCGCATCTGCTGCGAGACGAAGGCCACCAGGCCGCTGAACGCCAGGGTCATGGCCAGCAGGGCGTAGGTGTTGCGCAATACACGGCTGACGTCCCGCGGCTGCGCGATAGCAGGGTTGTAGGCGTATTGACGCTCGTTCATGGTGTACTCCAAAGCTAGATAGACGGTGTGATGTACCGTACGACCCCGAAGATAGCAAATGTTGCTTAAGGATCGCTTGCGAGTGTTTGACAGTGTGTTGCCATCAGGTACTATGCGCCCCTCTTACGGAAGTGTGGCCGAGTGGTTTAAGGCAGCGGTCTTGAAAACCGCCGACTCGCAAGGGTCCCAGAGTTCGAATCTCTGCGCTTCCGCCACTCGCGATTCCCTGAAAGCCCCGCCTGCCGGGGCTTTCGCGTTTCTGGGCGCACGAGTCCGGCTGATCCCTATATGGGGCTGGTTTCCGTAACTTTAAAGCCAATTCCCATTACTGACGGATCAGTGGGTAGCGTCGACGACTTCGCCGACGCGCCGGTAGATCGTCTCTTTAAGGCGTTCATGGGTCGCTCCAGATACTCGGATGCACGCTTTCTGCTGGCTCCTAAGGCCCTCGCCGCATTTCTTGGCTTGGCAATACCGCTCTCCGACCGTCTTGGAAGCGGAGCTGCAGCGGCCAAAAATTTCGTGCGGTTTGAGCAGCTCACCGCGCATCAGGTAAGGAGGGTTTGCGGCATCGGGTCAGGGCCTCCGCGAGGTATCAGGCAGTGGGGGCTTGCTGCTTGGGCATTCGCAGCTTCTGAGGTAGTGGTTGCGAGTGCGGCAGGAGATCGATGCGTTCACCGCTTGTGCTCTGGGTCGGCATGCCACATAGGCCCTTAGGGGGCAGCGTGGTAGGTACTCCATTAGGGACTGGATCTATCCGAATGTTGCGCCGGTGCTCAGTGCCTTGCTATGAGCGCGTAGATCCTGTTCGCCAGGCCTTAGTACCGGCAGCGAACCGGGTAGGAGCGAACGCGGGCTGCCGCAGAGGAAACTGGTAGTCGTCCCTCATCGCCGATGAATACGATGGTAGGAAGGTTCGACCTATTGCCCGGTTGGCAGATCAGCGAGGATGGCGCGGACCTGCTCGATGCCCGTCGTCATGCGGGGCCCCGAGTGGCGAAAATGCAGCTTTGTCTTTCCTGCCGCCGACGCCCAGGCCTTGGCCAGCAGCCATCTCTGCTGATCTTGGTCGTTGCACGCCACGGTCTCCCGGCCCATCAGCGCTGCGAAATGTTCGCATAGCGCTCGCCTTTCATCGGCGGTCAGGCTTTCGGATTGCATTCGCAGCTGCCCGTCACGCAGGGCGGTGACCAGTCGAGAAGGGATCATTGGCTTCGAACCGTCGATAATTGCGAGGCAGGTCGCTGGTAGAAGAAAGGCCGGCGCGCTCCTTGTGCCGGGAAGGTTCAGCTGGATCAGAGGCGCGAACCTAAAGCCCGCTTTGGCCGGGCAGGCCTCTGCGGGTGCAGTGTGGGGGCTGCCTGAGGAAGTATCCTTATCGACTGTGCAGGGAATATGCAGAGCGGGTAGCGAGCCAGATACATGGCAGGCTGAATGGCCTGGATGCCTTTGACTGTCATAGTCACTGGCGAGCTTGCCGGAGCCTGCCCACCTGGATACTGCGCAAGAAACGATATTGCGATTCGCGCTGGAACCGGTCGACGAGTTCGGCAGCTCCGGGCAGGACGACTTCTACCCCGGCGGCCTGGGAGTGATCAGGGGCCAACACGACCTCTACGTCGCGGAAACGGGGAATCAAGCCGATTCTCGCAGTTGCTGGGGCCTTTCCTAAACTGGGTCGTGCTTGAGCGCGTGAGCAAAATAGCCAACGCAGTTTTTACCCAACATGGGCTCGTTAAAGACAAGGCGTTGATTAGTCCTCGGTTGGCTAGCACAGACTTCACCTTGACGTTGCCAGCCCGCGTGATGATCAGTCACGACACCTTCTGTACTTGGGGTCGCAGCTCGGCGGGCCCGGAAAGGGGGCAGGTTTTTGCCACTTTTCTCGATCCCTTTCTGCCTTGCAGGTCTTGAAGCGCGCTGTCCATCCGTTGAAATACTCAGCCTGCAGGTGCGCTCGGGGAATGCGATCACGCTCGCTTACGTCTCCGGCACAGCAGCCATCGCTATAGCCTTCTCCGTAGGCGCTGGTCATCCTTGCTGGGCGAAGGTAGGAGCAGGCTGCGAGGGAAATAATGACCAGCACGAGACCCGAGGTGCGCAGCGAGGCAGGCATGTTTCCTCCATGAAACTGCTTGTCTTTCGGCATCCAGACAATTGGGACGGTTTAGTCGCTATGACTCTCATCATTGTCGAGCGTCTAGGGGATGAACGGCTATGACCTTGGGCGAGTTGGCTGAATTGGGCTTCATCGACACGCGAGTCATGTTGTACAGCACCGCGGTCAACAAGAAAATGAAGGACAGGTAGATGAGCCAATCGATGAAAAACTGCAGAGCCTGTGAAATCTTCCATCGCTTGAATGCCCAGGCTTTGACGTAGGTGATCACCAATACCAGAACGCTGAGCAATGTGATTTCTTGATTCGTAGGCATGCTAGCCCTCTGCTACGGCCCTATTCGGAGCCCATTGAGATTGGCCGTGCAACTCGCGCGTTACTCCAGCCGCCACTTCGTCGCTACCGAGGCCGCGGCAGAAGCTGCGCTTAGGGGCCGCTATCTCCCTGGATTGTCACTGCGTGCAACTACGACCGCAGCCAGATCAACATCGCGATCATGAGCAGTGACGTTATCAGCGCTAGAGCCAGGGTCCAGTAGACGAGGTCCATGCCAAGAGCAATCCACCAAGCCGCTCGGGGAACCCTCTTCACCCAGCGCCAGCCTCGCCGACCCGTCTTGAGCTCCTTGCGGATATCCGATCCGAAGCTGGCCGCTATCAGCAGGTAATCGTAAGCGTCACTCATCCGAACGGTCCGGTGCGGAAGCAAGATTTGTAGCTCGGCTCGCTCGGCAGCCTTGGCCACGCCAGCCCTTTCGCGCAAGCACCAGCAACTGCTGTTGTTTGCGCATCAGTGTAGCGGACGGGCAGCCGTGAAGATGCAGGTGGTGCTACGGGGTGGGCGTACGAAGAGCAGGATCCAGGCGTTCATTGATACTTCCGCCACTCGCGATACTGCTCGCCGACGATCTCATTAAGCGCCTTCGGGCGCTGGCACTCGACACCGGCCAGAGGATTCGGCTCGCAAAGGGTGCTTCTACTTGAATAATGACTGCAGCCACCGAGCAGGGTCATCACACCCACAATCATCGCGTATCTCACACACCCTCCCTGTTTTCCAGCTGACCAGATCCTGGCGGCCCTTCCAAATGAACTCGGATGTTCCACGACCGCTGACGAGACGTCGATACGGGCTGGGCTTCCAGTGTTTTTCAAGCAGTAGCCTCGTGCGCTACCCAGGCTCTAGATCTCTGCCAAGCCGCCCGTACGGAGCAGCTCGATTAATATAAAGCTTCCCGAGCTTTCGAGGCGGACCATCATCGATGAGCTTCGCCCCCCGCCTAGGAAACCTTCCGTAGAAAGCAGGCGCGAAGCTGTGTGGGACAAAGCCCAGGACGGCCTGCGCCCGGGGCTTTGTCCGAATCCTAAGAGCTACAGCGTCTTCTTGTATTCCTTGTCCAGCTTCTTGTCCTCGCGGTGTCTCTCCTTGTCGAGGTGGTTGTCGGTGCGGTCGGCTTCGTCGGCGGCGTGGGCCGCGCCCTTGTCGATTTCCTTGGCATCGTGCTTGGCGTCCTTGCGCACATCGCGACCGTCTTGGCGGACGCTTTTTTCCAAGGGACTTTCCGCCAGCGCTATGCCGGAGCCGAGGGTGGTCAGCAGGACGGTCATGACTGCAGCTGAGAGGCGTGGTTTCATCGAGAAGCTCTCCTGAAAGGCAAGGGGCAGAGCGGCCGCAGGGCGGGCCGCTTCGTTTTCAGTAAAGCGGCAAAGCCGCCATTTTGAAAGCGGCTTGGGTGAGTTTTCCCGCACGGCGAAGATAGTGCGCTGGTAGCGGTCAGCGGGGTGTTCCAGCCCAGGCAGCGGCGTCGTGGGGGTGCAGGCTTTCCAGGTGGCGGACGTGGATGTTCACCTCCGGGTAGCTGTCGCGCAGGGCCACCAGCAGGCGGCGGGCCGCGTCTTCGACGAACATCAGGTTGCTGCCGTTGAGGGCGGCGAAAGCCTGTTCGTCGGCGCGCTTGACCGCCGTCTGTACCGGGGTGCCCAGGGCCGCTTCGCAATGATCGATCAGGGGCAGCAGGCCGAACGCGGCTGCCCTGTCAGGCAGCCCGACCCGCACCCGGGCCAGGCTGCGCTGGCTATGCGGGGTGGCCAGGGAGGCGTGGCGGCGCAGCCAGCTGGCGACCGTGGCCGAGTCCAGCGAGGTATCCGCCCCGTGGTCTGCCAGGAAGGCGCGCTCGATCAGTTGCCGGGACAGGGAGGCGGAGCAGGGACAGGTGGAGGAATAGGCGATCTCGACGCGCGCGCTGAGCTGGAAGACGCCAGCGACCCAGCGCGCCTCGAGTCGCACGGGATAGCGTTTCCAGCCGCTCAGCTCGGGAGTGACCAGGGCAGGACGGCGGATCAGCAGGGCGAAGTCCAGGCGCAGGCGGGCGGCGCGGGACTCGCAGCTGCGATGGCTGGCGACCATGTCGGCCAGCAGCGACCGCAGGCGCTCGGGCGTCAGGGGCGCGTCCGTCCCCAGGCGATCCAGCAGCTGGTAGAGCCGGGACATGTGGATGCCCTTGCTGGTGGCCGAGGGCAGGTCGACCTGGACGTCGGCGCTGGCGGGCAGCAGGCCACCGAACTCGCCCTCCCGCAGATGGAGGGGCAGGTCGATACCCTGCATGCCGACCCAGTCGAGGGCGGCGGGCAGGGTGGCGGTCTCGCTCAGGGAGACGTCGGGAAGGATGGCATTCATCGGCGGGCTCGGATCAGTGGGGGGCGGCGGGCTGGGGCCAGTCGCTGAAGGGGTTGTGCAGCTGGGTCCAGGCGCGCGGGCCGGCGGCGAGTTCGCTATCGGTCAGCAGGCAGGCGTCGAGGCGGGCACGCAGCGCGGTTTCGTCCATGTCCATGCCGATCAGCACCAGTTCCTGGCGCGCGTCGCCGACGCCCTCGTGCCATTTTTCCTTGATGAGGGCGACGGTCTCCTCGTCGTCCGGCCATTGCTCGGGCGGCACCGCCGCCCACCAGCGACCCGCCACGCCGTGCCGGGCGACGGCGCCGGCCTGGGACCAGGTGCCGGCATGGGCGGGATGGCTGGCCAGCCAGAAGTAGCCCTTGGAGCGCACCACGCCGGGCCATTCCTCCTCGACCAGGGCAAAGAAGCGCTCGGGGTGGAAGGGGCGGCGGGCCTGGTAGACGAAGCTGGTGATGCCGTACTCCTCGGTCTCGGGTGTGTGCTCGCCGCGCAGCTCCTGGAGCCAGCCCGGTGCCTTGGCGGCTTCGTCGAAATCGAACAGTCCGGTCTGCAGCACCCGCTCCAGGGGCACGGCGCCGAAACTCGCCAGTTCCAGGCGGGCGCGTGGGTTGAGGCTGCGCAGGATGGCCAGCAGGCGGTCGCGGTCGGCCGGCTCGACCAGGTCCAGCTTGTTCACCACCAGCACATCGCAGAATTCGATCTGCTCGATCAGCAGGTCGACCACGGTGCGCTCGTCTTCCTCGCCGAGGGACTCGCCGCGTGACTGCAGGGAATCACTGGAGCCGTAGTCGCGCAGGAAGTTGAAGGCGTCCACCACGGTAACCAAAGTATCGAGCTGGGCGACGTCGCCCAGGCAGCGACCGTCTTCGCCGGCGAAGGTGAAGGTCTCGGCCACGGGCAGCGGCTCGGAGATGCCGGTGGATTCGATGACCAACTGGTCGAAACGGCCGTCGCGGGCGAGGCGTTCCACCTCCAGCAGCAGGTCTTCGCGCAGGGTGCAGCAGATGCAGCCGTTGCTCATCTCCACCAGCTTTTCCTCGGTGCGCGAGAGCTCGGCGCCCCCGTCGCGGACCAGGGCGGCGTCGATGTTGACCTCGGACATGTCGTTGACGATGACCGCCACCCGGCGGCCCTCACGGTTGTTGAGGATGTGGTTGAGCAAGGTGGTCTTGCCGGCGCCGAGGAAGCCGGACAGGACGGTGACGGGGAGTTTGGGGCGGGTAAGGGCGGCTTGGGTGGTCATGGTCATCACGGGTAGCTGGGGGCGGAAGGGGCGCATCTCTGGGATAAGAGTCGGGATGCTTTAATATGTTATAACATAACATTTACGGATCGTTAAGCTGCCTCGATGGGCGTGGTAGTGACCAATCCGTGGCAGGCGACGAGCAGCGGCGCAGCTGCCGATCGCCTAGGGTTAGCGCCAACGGACTAGCAGGAGGTGAGCCTCAAACGTGCTGGCCGCCGTTGATGTGGATCTCGGCGCCGTTGATGTAGCAGGAGCGTTCGCTGCAGAGGAAGTAGATGGTCTCGGCGACTTCGTCGGGGGTGCCCAGGCGCTTGAGGGGTACCTCGGCTTCCACCAGGCCATCGGTGCCGGGGGAAAGGATGGAGGTGGCGATTTCGCCGGGGGCGATGGCGTTGGCCCGCACCCCGCGGGGGCCGAATTCATGGGCCAGTTCGCGGGTGAGGGCGGCGAGGCCGGCCTTGGAGGCGGCATAGGCCACGCCGGCGAAGGGATGTACCCGGGAGCCGGCGATGGAGGTGACGTTGACGATACTGCCGTGGGCCGCTTCCAGCTCCGGCAGGAGGGCGCGGGCGAGCAGGGCGGTGGAGACCAGGTTGACGTTGAGGACGTGGGTCCAGGTCTCGGCATCGGAGGCGGCCACCCCGAGGCGGCCGCCATCCGATCCCTTGGGCGAGATGCCGGCGTTGTTGACCAGGGCGTCCAGCTTGCCGCTGGGCAGCCGCTCGCGGACCGTGGCCACCAGGCGGTCGATCTGGGAGAGGTCGGCGAGGTCGGCCTGGATGTGAGCGTCGCGGGCCTCGGGCCAGGCGCATTCTGCGGAGAAGGGGTGGCGCGAGACGGTCAGCAGGCGCCAGCCCAGGTTGCGGAATAGCTTGACGGTGGCATGGCCTATGCCGCGGCTGGCACCGGTGAGCAGCATGGTGCGCTGGGTCATGGCTGGCTCCGGGAGGCAGCGCAGGAATGCAGGGTTGCGGTCAACGGGGCGGGCATAACGGTGACTCCGGCGTCTGGCGAGCCGGTCCACTATGCCCAAGCTGTGGGAGGGGGGCAATTGGCAGCCTGCGACCGCCTCGCCCCAGAGCGAGGCGGCCGCGCGGGCCTCAGGCCTCTTCGAGGGCGCGCGGGCGGGCGCTGCGCTGCTCGGCGGTGGCTTCATCCGCGGGCTGCAACTCGAAGTCGAAGTCGATCTCGGCATAGCGGGCACCGGCGAGGCCGCGGGTGCGGGCGGCGTCGGCATCCTCGTGGAAGTGGATGTCGGCGATGAGTTCGTCGCGGGTGGCGTAGGCGAAGTCATCGTGGAGGTACTGGTCGCCGGCTAGGTTGATCTGGGTGGTCAGGTGGCGGTGACCGGGAGCCGAGATGAAGAAGTGGATGTGCGCCGGGCGCTGGCCATGGCGGCCGAGGCCGTCGAGCAGGCGCTGGGTGGGGCCGTCCGGCGGGCAGCCGTAGCCGGAGGGCACGATGCTGCGGAAGGCGTAGCGGCCTTCGGCATCGGTGCGGATGCGCCGGCGCAGGTTGAACTCGGACTGGGCCGGGTCGAAGTAGGAATAGGTGCCACCGGTGTTGGCGTGCCAGACGTCCACCAGGGCGCCGGCCAAGGGACGACCTGCGGTGTCCCGTACCTGGCCGGTCATGAACAGCGGTACGCCGTCGTCCTGGCCGTCGTCCAGGCGTGCCTCGCCTTCGCAGAGCGGAGCGCCGGCGACATAGAGCGGGCCCTCGATGGTGCGCGGGGTGCCACCCGTGCGGCCGGCCTGGGCGTCCTGGGCATCCAGCAGCAGGTCCAGGTAGTGCTCCAGGCCCAAGCCGGCGACCAGCAGGCCGGCTTCCTGGCGGGCACCCAAATCGTTGAAGTAGCTCACCGCCTGCCAGAACTCCTCGGGCGTCACTTCCAGATCCTCGATGAGACGGATGCTGTCGGTGAGGATGCGGTGCACCAGGGTCTTGAGGCGGGGATTGCCGGCGGCCTGCTCGAAGCCGCTGGCGACCTCGAAGAACTTCTGCACATCGGCGTTCTGGGAAAGGGCTAGGGTCATGGGGCTATCCTCGGTGTTGTTGTTATGGGCGGCCAATCAGCGGTCGTCGTGGTGGATGGAGGAGGGGTGCCGGCAGAGCGCGCTGACCTCGATCTCCATGTAGGGGTAGAGCGGCAGTTGCAGCAGGGTATCGTGCAGCGCCTGGGCATCGGCCACGTCGAAGACGCTGACATTGGCGTAGAGCCCGGCGATGCGCCAGAGGTGGCGCCAGGTCCCCTGGCGCTGCAGCGCCTGGGCCAGCTCCTTCTCCGCCTGCTTGAGTCGCGTGGCTTCGGCGGCGGGCAGGTCGTGGGGCAGTTTGACGGTCATGCGGACCATGAACAGCATGGTGAATCCTCCACGGACAGGGATCAGGGGGTGGCGACGGCGAGGCTGCCGCGGTCGCGGCGGAAATGGGCGAGGCGGTCCTCGTCGAGGCTGACGCCGAGGCCGGGGCCCTGGGGCAGCAGCAGCTGGAAGTCGCGATAGGTCGGTGGCGCGGTGAGGATGTCCTCGGTGAGCAGCAGCGGCCCGAACAGCTCGCTGTGCCAGTCCAGCCGCTCCAGGGTGGCGAAGGCATGGGCCGAGGCCAGGGTGCCGATGCTGCCTTCGAGCATGGTGCCGCCATAGAGGCCGATGCCGGCCGCCTGGGCCAGGTGAGCCACCTTGAGCACCGCGCGCGGGCCGCCGGTCTTGGCGATCTTGAGCGCGAACACCGGCGCCGCGCCGGCGCGGGCCAGGGCGAAGGCGTCGGGAAGGCTTTCGATGGCTTCGTCGGCCATCACCGGCGCCGGGCTGCGGGCGCTGACGCGCGCCAGGGCCTGGACGTCATGGCGCGGCACCGGCTGTTCGATCAGCTCCACCCCGGCGTCGGCCAGGGCCTGGCAGGCGCGCAGGGCGACGCCTTCGCTCCAGGCCTGGTTGACGTCGACCCGGACGCTGGCGCGATCGCCCAGGGCGCGCTTGATGGCGGCCACGTGGGCGATGTCCCGCGCCGGCTCGGCCGCGCCGATCTTGAGTTTGAAATGGCGGTGGCGGCGTAGGTCGAGCATCCGCTCGGCCTCGGCGATGTCCTTGGCGGTGTCGCCGCTGGCCAGGGTCCAGGCCACTTCCAGGCCCTGCTGCACGCGGCCGCCGAGCAACTCGGCGATGCCCAGGCCGCGGCGTTGGCCCTGGGCATCGAGCAGGGCGGTTTCCAGCGCCGACTTGGCGAAGGTATTGGCACGCACGCTGCGCTCGACGCGCTGCATCACGGCATTGAGGTTGTCGGCGTCCTGGCCGATCACCAGGGGCGCCAGGTAGGTATCCAGGTTGGTCTTGATGCTTTCCGGGCTCTCCCCGGCGTAGACGAGGCCGCCGATGGTGGTGGCTTCGCCGAGACCCTGGCTACCGTCGCTGCAGGTCAGGCGCAGCAGCACCAGCGTCTGCCGCTGCAGGGTATGCATGGCCAGCTTGTGCGGACGGATGGTGGGCAGGTCGACGAGGCAGGTGTCCAGGCGTTCGATGCTGATCATGGGCCGAATCCATCAGGGGCGGTCGTTGCCGCGCGTTCTTGTAGGGACGGCTTTCAGCTTGCGAGTTGCCTCCACGGCAGTCCAATATCCGTTGCGTGTTTTACGATACCCTGGAGGTATGATGGAGCTGCGGCATCTGAGGTACTTCCTGGTGCTGGCGGAGACCCTCAACTTCACCCGGGCAGCGGAGCGGCTGCATATCGCCCAGCCGCCGCTCAGCCGGCAGATCCAGCAACTGGAAGAGGAGCTGGGGGTGAGCCTGCTGGAGCGTGGCCGGCCCTTGCGGCTGACCGAGGCGGGCCGTTATTTCCAGGAACACGGCAGTCGGCTGCTGGCCCAGCTGGAGGAGGTGCGCGATGGCACCCGCCGGGTGGCCGAGGGCCGCAAGCGCTGGCTGGGTATCGGCTTCGCCCCTTCCACCCTCTATGGCGCCCTGCCGGAACTGATCCGCCGGCTGCGTACCGATGCCGGGCTGGAACTGGGTTTGTCCGAGCTGATCACCCTGCAGCAGGTGGAGGCGCTGAAGAGTGGGCGCATCGATATCGGCTTCGGGCGGATCCGCATCGAGGATGCCGCCGTGGTGCAGCAGGTGCTGCACGAGGATCCCCTGGTGGCCGTGCTGCCGGCCGGGCATCCGCTGCTGGGGGCGCCGGTGAGCCTGGCCCGGCTGGCGCAGGAACCCTTCGTGCTCTATCCCTCGGCGCCGCGGCCGAGCTATGCCGATCATGTGCTGGCGCTGTTTGCCCGCGAAGGGCTGAACATCCGGGTGGCGCAATGGGCCAATGAGCTGCAAACCGCCATCGGCCTGGTAGCGGCGGGGCTGGGGATCACCCTGGTGCCGGCGTCGGTGCGCCGCCTGCACCGCGACGACATCGACTACGTCGCCCTGAGCGATACCCGCGCGGTCTCGCCCATCGTCATCAGCTATCGCGCCGGCGATCGCTCGCCTCTGCTAGCGCATTGTCTAGCGCTGGTGCAGGAGACCGCGGCCCAGCAGGCCTGAACCCGGTGCTGGACCTGGGTTTGACGGCGCCCGGGGCAGTGCGGAGGCCGAGGGCACCGCGCAATTAGCTGCGCCGAGGGGATGGTCGCGGCAGTCTGCGGACAGCCTGCGAGGCACCACGCGCCGAAGATGATTCCAGACCTGAGCAACCTGGAGTCTCTTGCGATGAGCGGATCCTATATCCACGTGCCGACGCCCTCCGGCGCCTTCGATGCCTACTTCGTGCCTTCCATCGACGGTCGCGGTCCGGGCATCGTGTTGTGCCAGGAGATCTTCGGCGTTAACGCCGCCATGCGGGTCGTCGCCGATCACCTGGCCGAAGAGGGCTACAGCGTGCTGGTGCCCGATCTCTACTGGCGCCAGGCACCGCGCATCGAGTTGGGCTACACCCCGGAGGACTTCGAAAAGGCCTACGGCCATTACCAGGCCTTCGACGAGCACCTGGGGGTGGTGGACATCGGTGCCGCCCTCGACCATTTGCGTACCCTGCCTGAAGTGAGCGGCGCCGGCCTCGGCGTGGTGGGCTATTGCCTGGGCGGCAAGCTGGCCTACCTGGCCGCCTGCCGCTTGCGCCAAGTGGCTTGCGCCGTCGGCTACTACGGGGTCGGTATCGAAAATGCGTTGCCGGAACTGGAAGGCCTGAGTGGGCGCCTTGTGCTGCATTTCGCCGAGGCCGACCAATTCTGTCCGGCGCCGGCGCGGGAAGCCATTCTGGCGGCCCTGGCCGAGCGGGCGGGTACCGAGGGTTACGTTTACCCTGGCGTCGACCATGCCTTCGCCCGGCCCGCCGGCCATCACTACGACAAGCCCGCCGCGCTGCTGGCCCATGAGCGCACCATCGCCGCGCTGCGCCGCACCCTTGGCCCCGACTACAACCTCTCGGCGCTGTGGGAAGAGCACATCCGCCACGAATTCGATACCCGCGACGTGCCGGCAACCATGGCCACCATGGTGCCCGAGCCCTACGTCAACCATATCCCGACCATGACCGGCGGGGTCGGCTATCGCGAGCTGGCGCGCTTCTATCGCTATCACTTCGTGCATGGCAATCCCAAGGACATGAAGCTCACGCCGATCTCGCGCACCGTGGGTGCCTCGCAGATCGTCGACGAATTCGTCATGAGCTTCACCCACGACGAGGCCATCGACTGGATGCTGCCGGGCGTGGCGCCCACCGGTCGCTATGTGGAGATCCCCATGCTGGGGGTGGTGAAGTTCCGCGGGCCCAAGCTCTACCACGAGCACATCTACTGGGATCAGGCCAGCGTGCTGGTGCAGATCGGCCTGCTTGATCCCGAGGGCCTGCCGGTGGCGGGCGCCGAGACCGCGCACAAGCTGCTCGACGAGACGCTGCCATCCAACACCCTGATGCCGAGCTGGGCTTCCAGCGCCGGCAAGTCCATCGAGGAGTGAGGCCATGAGTCTGCATTCCCTCGACGGCAAGACGGTGGTCATCAGCGGCAGCGCCACCCTGATCGGGCAGGCGGTGGCCGAGACGCTGGTCGCGGCAGGCGCCCGGGTAGCCCTGCTGGACATCGACCCGAACGGCGCGGCCGGTGCCGAGGCTCTCGGCGAAGCGGCCTTCTTTCAGACCGTGGACCTGACTGATGACGCGGCCTTGGCGCTCGCGGTAGCCGCCATCCGCGAACGCTTCGGCGCGGTGGCTGGCTTGGTCAACCTCGCCTGTACCTATCTCGACGATGGCCTGGGGTCGCCGCGCGGCGACTGGCTCAAGGCGCTGGACGTGAACCTGGTGTCGGCGGTGATGCTGGCCAAGGCGCTGCACCCCGACCTCAAGGCGCGGCGCGGGTCTGTGGTCAATTTCACCTCCATCTCCGCCGACTGTGCCCAGACCGGGCGCTGGCTCTACCCGGTGTCCAAGGCCGCGCTCAAGCAGCTGACCCGCTGCATGGCGCTGGACCTGGCGGCGGATGGCATCCGCGTCAACTCGGTATCGCCGGGCTGGACCTGGTCGCGGGTGATCGCCGAGGTCAGCGGCGGGAATCGCGCCCATGCCGACCGCGTCGCCGCCGACTTCCATCTGCTCGGTCGCCTCGGCGAGCCGGCGGAGGTGGCCCAGGTGGTTGCCTTCCTCTTGTCGCCAGCGGCGAGTTTCGTCACCGGTGCCGACTATGCCGTGGACGGCGGTTATTCGGTCATGGGACCGGAGCGCAACCAGCCGGCCATTCCACGCCTCGCCGAACGGGAGTGATGCCATGCAGAACCCCTTCTGGCGCCTGTTCAACGGCTTCACCCCCACCCGCAACTCGACTCCCCGGAGAACCTCCATGCGTCGTATCGCCATCGTCGGGGCCGGCCAGGCCGGCCTGCAACTGGGCCTGGGCCTGCTCGCCCAGGGCTACCATGTCACCCTCACCACCAACCGTACCGGCGAGCAGGTGCGCGCTGGCAAGGTGATGTCCAGCCAGTGCATGTTCAACACCTCGTTGCAGACCGAACGCGATCTGGGGCTGAATTTCTGGGAAGACCAGTGCCCCGCGGTGGAAGGCATCGGCCTGGCCGTCCCGGATCCGGTGCACCCGGACCGCCCGGCCTTCCAGTGGAGCGCCCGCCTGGAGCGCTATGCCCAGGCGGTGGACCAGCGCCTGAAGATGCCGGCCTGGATGGACGAATTCGAGCGCCGCGGGGGTGAGTTGATCATTCAGGACGTCGGCCTGGCCGAGCTGGAAACCCTGAGTGCCAGCCACGACCTGACCCTGCTGGCCGCTGGCAAGGGCGAAGTGGTCAACCTGTTCGCCCGGGATACCGAGCGCACCGTGTTCCAGCAGCCGCAACGCGCCCTGGCGCTGACCTACGTGAAGGGCATGACGCCCATGTCGCCCTATTCGCGGGTGGCCTTCAACCTTGTCCCCGGCGTGGGCGAGTACTTCGTCTTCCCGGCCCTGACCCTGAGCGGACCCTGCGAGATCATGGTCTTCGAAGGCATCCCCGGCGGCCCCATGGACTGTTGGCAGGACGTCACCTCGCCGGAGCAGCACCTGGAGCGCAGCCTGGAGATCGTCCGCCGCTTCGCGCCCTGGGAGGCCGAGCGCTGCCAGAATCTGGAGCTGACCGACGCCGGTGGCGTGCTGGCCGGGCGCTTCACGCCCATGGTGCGCAAGCCGGTGCTGCGCCTGCCCTCGGGCCGGCCGGTGTTCGGCATGGCCGACGCCCTGGTGGTCAACGATCCCATCACTGGCCAGGGCTCCAACAATGCCGCCAAGTGCAGCAAGGTCTATCTGGAGGCCATCCTCGCCCAGGGCGATGCGGCCTTCACCCCTGACTGGATGCACCGGACTTTCGAGCGCTACTGGGACTACGCCGGCCAAGTGGTGAAGTGGACCAACAGCCTGCTGACCCCGCCACCGCCGCACATCCTCGACCTCCTCGGCGCCGCCAGCCAGTCCCAGGCCATCGCCGCGAACATCGTCAACGCCTTCGACGATCCCCGGCGTTTCGCGCCCTGGTGGTTCGAGGCGGATGCCTGCCAGAGCTTCATTCGTGAACACCTGAGCCAGGCTGCCTGAGGAGCCCGTCATGACCCTAGACGCACTCGACCTCATCGCCGCCGACCCCACCAATCCGCGCGCCTTGCGCAACCTGCTGGGCCAATTCGCCACCGGCGTCACCGTGATCACCACCCGCGGTCGCGATGGCCGCAAGGTGGGCATGACGGCCAACTCCTTCTCCTCGGTGTCCCTGGAGCCGCCGTTGGTGCTCTGGAGCCTGGCGCGCCAGGCGCCGAGCCTGCCGGACTTCCTGGCCGCCAGTCACTTCGCCATCCACGTGCTGGGCAGCGACCAGCACCAGCTCTCCGGCCATTTCGCCCGGCCAGCGGAGGACAAGTTCGCCGGCATCGCCCACGCCGAGGGCACCGCCGGGGTGCCGCTGCTGGAGGAGGCGGTGGCCACCCTGATCTGCCGCAACCACGTCCAGTACGAGGGCGGCGACCATCTGATCTTCCTTGGCGAGATCGAGCACTACCGACACAGCGGCGGAGAACCGCTGGTCTTCCATGCCGGCCAGTACCGGGTCGCCAGCGCGCATCCGGCGCTGAGCGCCTGAGCCTCGGCAGCGCCCGTCGATTCCACTCGATCGGCGGGCGCTGCCCTTTCGAATCTGCCTTTCGCGAGCACG
Organism: Pseudomonas sp. No.117; assembly: GCF_054558395.1. Lineage (NCBI taxonomy): Bacteria > Pseudomonadati > Pseudomonadota > Gammaproteobacteria > Pseudomonadales > Pseudomonadaceae > Pseudomonas > Pseudomonas sp. No.117. The sequence continues at coordinate 28,874 of NZ_BAAJNP010000005.1, read as the reverse complement.
AACAGCCGTATTCAAGGAGCCTTGCATGACCCGGATTCGCTATCTTTCCCTCGCCGGTGCCCTGGTCGCCGGAACCGCCCAGGCCTATGACCTGCCGGTGGTCAACCTCGGCCTCACCAGCTTTCTCGACGGCGGTCTGCCTGCGGGCAACGGCTGGTACCTGCAGCAGTATTTCCAGAACTACGGCAGCCATCGGCTGACCGATCAAAACGGTGACAAGCTGGGGCTGCCGAAGACCAAGCTGGACTACCAGGTATCGGTGACCCAGCTCAGCTACGTATCGGACCTGCGCCTGGGCAACGGCAACCTGGGTCTGAACATGTTGCTGCCGGTGGTGACGCGGATGAAGGTCGACGACGGCCTGAACAACGCGGCGCTCAAGGACCAGGGTGGCGTGGGCGACCTGCTGATAGGGCCCTTCATCCAGTTCGATCCGGTGATGGGCGCCAATGGCCCGCGGTTCGTCCAGCGTGTCGAGTTCCAGATCAACGTGCCCACCGGCGAGTACGACCGCGACAAGGACATCAACCCCGGCAACCATGCCTGGTCGTTCGACCCCTATTGGGCCGCCACCTACTGGTTCACCCCGAATTGGACCGTCTCGGTGCGCGCCCACTACCTCTACAACTTCAAGAGCGACAAGCCGAGCTATGCCTTCGGCGACGTCTCCGACATCCAGGCCGGCCAGGCGCTGCACGCCAACTTCGCCACCGAATACGCCGTCACCCCGCAACTGCGCCTGGGCATCAACGGCTACTGGCTCAAGCAGATCACCGACACCCAGGTCGACGGCCACGACGTCTCCGGGCGCCGCGAGAAAGTCTGGGCCATCGGCCCCGGCGCCATGTACAGCTTCTCCAAGAACGACCACCTGGTGGCCAACGCCTATTTCGAGCAGGACGCCGAGAACCGTCCGGAGGGCAGTCGGGTGCAGGTGCGCTACGTCCATCACTTCTGACCGGACGGAGTTCAGCTCCCTTCGTCCTTTTCAAGCCTGCCGGGGATGGCAGGCTTCTTTTTTGCCCGGCATTTGGGCGCGAAGATCCCGCGTAGGTTGGGCAGAGCGCAGCGAAGCCTAACAAAGGGCGCTCCAGGGCTATCCAGACAGAGCGACAGATGACGCTGGGTGGTGCCGGAGGCGTAGGATGGTCGTATCGTCTCATTCCAATCTACGGTCCATCGCGGCCATGGCGGTCCGCCGCTGCGGCCGCTCCTGGGGTTACCACCGGTTTCGCCTAGGTAGCACTCGCGATAACCGTAGCGTGGAAAACGGCGTTAGCCTTTTCCACTGGGAATCCCTGCGAGGCGTGCCCTTACCCCAACCCTCTCCCGAGGGGAGAGGGGGCTGGCTGAGCAGGCCTTCGGCTTTCTCAGCCCCGGTAAGATCCTGGTCCTCACCTTGGTAACAACTGTCTTGGGACTACCATGGCCGCGCTCGCTGTGTCCGTAGGAGCGGCCGCAACGGCAGACCGCCATGGCCGCGATGGAGTGGTGACTGTCTTGGGCAGCGGTAGCTTCGGCTGAGCGCAGCGAAGCCTGATAGAAAGGCGCTGCCAGGCGATGAAGACCGAGTGGAGATCGATTGATGCTGCCGGAAGTGGAGGCTGTTGGGCTTCGACGGTGGAGCCGTCTCAGCCCAACCTACGGCAGGGTTGAGGTGTAGGTTGAGCGGAGCGAAGCCCAACAGAGAAGGTGTCCCCAGGCGATCAGGCCAGCCGGGGGACGCCGTTGGTGCTGCTGAAAGAGGGGATCGTCGGGCTTCGAAGGTAAAGCGGGCTCTGCCCAACCTACAAAGGCGAAGCCCGGCAGGCAAGCTGGCGGGCTTCTTGGACAACGCGGTGCGGAATCACCGCGTGGACGTACTCTGCAGGAATTTCTCGCTATACAGCCGCGTCTCCTCGCCCAACCCCTGCTGGTCGAGCCAGATCTTGACCGCCTCGACCATGGGCGGCGGGCCGCAGAGGTAGAGGTCGCAGGCCTGGTCGGTGAGGAAGCGGCGGTCGAAGTGCTCAGGGATGTAGCCGCTGAGGCCCTGCCAGGCCGGGCTCGGCTGGCTGACGACCGGTTGATAGTCGAAGTCGGCGATGCGCGCGCGATAGGCCTCCAGGCGGGCGCCTTCGCAGAGGTCCTGCTCCTGGGTGACGCCATAGAACAGCCGCACCGGTTGGCCGCAGCCGCCTTTGTCGGCCATCTCGTCGAGCATGCCGAGGAAGGCCGACAGCCCTGTACCTCCCGCCACCAGCACCAGGGGCCGCTCCACCTGGCGCAGGTAGAAGCTGCCCAGGGGTGCCTCCAGCTCCAGGCTGAGGCCCGGCTGGCAGCGCTCGCGCAGGAAGTTGCTCATCACCCCGTCCGGCAGCAGACGGATGAGGAATTGCAGCTGGTTCTGCGCATTGGGCCGGTTGGCGAAGGAGTAGGCGCGCCAGTCATCGGTACCGGGGATACGCAGCCGCGCGTACTGGCCCGGGAGGAATTGCAGCTGCCGGGGGGCGGCGCTGGCGTCGAGGTGCAGGATGGCGGTGGTGGCCGAGACCAGCTCTACCGAGGTCACCTGGGCGCTGATGCGCTCGGGGTCGGCGGCGTGGCAGAGGCTGGAGTCGTGGTCGAAGTAGAAGGCGGCGTCGGAGGTCACCCGGGTCTGGCAGGCGAGCATCTTGCGTTGCGCCAGGTCCCGCTCGGAGAGGGCTTCCTCGTCGACGTAATCCTGGCTGTAGGTGCCGGCTTCGCAGCGCCCCTGGCAGGTGCCGCAGACGCCTTCGCGGCAGTCGAGCGGCAGGCTGATGCCCTGGCGCAGGGCGGCGTCCAGCAGCAATTCGTTGGGCTTCACCGCGATGAACAGAGTCTTGCCGTCGGCGAAGCTCAGAGCGACGTTGTGGCTCATGGCGGTGGCCTCAGAGGTGGTAGAAGTCGAGCACGGAGTTGATGGTGTCGTTGAGCAGCAGCACGTGCTTGCGGGTAATGCGGAAATCACCGGCCACCTCGCGCAGGTGATAGGTCACCTGGCCATAGAACTGTTCGGAGACGCCATGCCGGGTGTAGAGGGTCTGCCAGCCGGCGCGGACCTCCAATTGGCCGTCGTCACGGGGGGCGACGCGCACGTTGCTGATCTGGTGCAGGGTGCGCGGCAGCGGCGTGGAGGCCGCCGACTTGCCGGTGCGCAGGCGGAACACCCGGTCCTCCAGGCCCGATCTATCGGCGTAGTAGATGTAGGAGAGGCCCTGGGTGGGGTCCTGCACGTACTCGTGCTCGCTGACCCACTGCGGCAGGTGGAAGACGCTGCCGGCGTCGAACAATTCCAGATAGGCGTCCCAGTCCTGGGCATCGCAGAGCGCGGCCTTGCGATAGAGGAACTGTTCCACGGCGTATTGCAGAGTCGGGTTCATGCCGACACCTCCGTCGGTTGCAGGGCCTTGAGCGCCAGGCCATCGAGCAGGAAACGCTGCCAGGCGCCGTGTTGGTTCACATAGAGGCCTTCGTGGGTGAATTCGGTGCCGGTGAGCACCGGCTGGATGCCCAGGGCCTCGCTGTTCACGGTAGGGCCGGCGGTCCAGCGGTGATGACCGCGGGAGATGTCGTTCCAGCGCTCCAGGCGGGCCTGGAAGCCGCGCTGGGCCTCGCGGAATTCCACCAGGTCGTCGGGCGTGCCCATGCCCGAGACGTTGAAGAAGTCCTCGAACTGGCGGATGCGATTGGTGCGGTCGGCCGGGGCCTCGCCCTTGACGCCGATGCACTGGCTGATGATCTCGGTCTTGTTCCAGGCCAGCGGCCGCACGATGCGCAGCTGGGAGCTGATCTGGTCCATGAAGAACAGGCTGGGGTAGATGTTGAGGTTGCGCAGGCGATGCATCATCCATTCGGCGCGGGCCTGGCCGTATTCCTCCACCAGGCGCGGCATGACGCTGGCGTAGCCGGGGCGCACGGTGGGGTTGGGCATGTCGCTGAACAGCAGGCTGTGGCCGTTCTTGAAGGAGAACCAGCCATCGTCGGTCTCGGCATCACCGGCGCCGAGCTTGCTGTAGTCCAGGGTGCTGCTGGCGCTGCCTTTCTCGGCATTGACCTGCTGGCGGTGCTGCACGGTGGAGACGTAGTTGTAGTGCACGGTGCTGACGTGATAGCCGTCGAGGCCGTTCTCGTTCTGCAGCTTCCAGTTGCCGTCGTAGGTGTAGGTGGACTTGCCCGGCAGGATCTCCAGCTCACCGGTGGGGGACTGGGCCACCATCATGTCGAAGAACACCTTGGCATCGCCCAGGTAGTCTTCCAGGGAGTCACTACCCTGGGTATCCAGGCTGACGAAGACGAAGCCCTTGTAGCTCTGGATGCGCGCCTTCTTCAGGCCGCGGGTGGCCTTGTCGAAGCCATCGGGGTATTCGCCCGGTGCCTTGACCTTCACCAGGCGGCCGTCGCTCTTGTAGCACCAGGCGTGGAACGGACAGGTGAAGGTGGACTGGTTGCCGCGCGCCACGCGGGTGAGGGTGGCGCCGCGGTGCTGGCAGGCATTAATCAGCGCATGCAGCTCGCCGTTGCCATCGCGGGTGATGATCAGCGGCTGGCGACCGGCGCGCAGCGTGACGAAGTCGTGGGGCTTGGCGATCTCGCTTTCGTGGCAGGCATAGATCCAGACCTTCTCGAAGATCAGCTCCATTTCCAGCTCGAACAGCTCGGGTTCGGTGAAGAGATCGCGGGCGATGCGATAGACGCCGTCGGCCGGACGGAAGTCCAGGCAACCTTGGATGTAGTCCTGCCATTGGGCAATGCTGCGGGTGCTCATCAGGGGTGTCCTCTAGGGTGAGACTCGCCTCGATTGAAGCCCCGCCACCCCAACCCCTCTATCCGCTTTTTCGCTGATCGCTAGCCGGATTTTTTCACTCGCCGGACTGGCCTGCACTCTGCGGATAGTGGCGGCGGCACGCGGCGTGCAGCATGGAGCCAGCCAGCGGAGGAGCCCAGCATGCAGCAGACGAATTTCGAGGTGCAGACGCACAGTGGCCAGGTCGCCGAGGCCTGCCGCTGGATGAGCGCGGTGGCCGGTCCGCACCGCTTGGAAACGCGCAGCGGCGCCGAATTGAGTTTCCATCACCAAGGACTGCGGCTGCCGGGCCGGGCCACGGTGCTGGGGCGGATCGGCTATGGCGCCGCGGTGCAGATCGGCATCGACGCCCTGGATGCCTATAGCCTCAGCCTGCCGCTGCAGGGCCGCCAGTCGTTGGCCAGCCGCGGTGCGCGCGTGCGCTCCGACAGCCAGTGCGGAATGGTCGTCGCGCCTCACGAGTGGCAGCGCCTGGACATGGCCGCCGACTGCCTCAAGCTGCAGGTGGTGATCCGCCGCGAAGCCCTGCAGGAGGTGGCGGAGGGCCTGCTGGGCCGGCCGTTGGACGCGCCCCTGAGCTTTGCCGGCGAGATGGAGCTGGCGCGCCCGGCGGTCGCGGCGTGGTGGCAGGGTGTGCGCCAATTGCTGGATGGATGGAGCGCGGTCCAGGCGCTCTACGGCCAGCCGGCACTGGCTAATGACCTGGAAGTGATGCTGCTCAAGGGCCTGCTGCTGGCCCAGCCGCACAACTACTCCGCGGCTCTGGAGGAAGGCGTAGGGACCGGCTACCCCGAGTTTCTCCTGCGGGCGCGGCGTTATCTCGAAGCCCATGCGCGGGAGAATCCCTCGCTGGAGAGTCTGGAGCGCGTGGCCGGCGTATCCCGGGCCAAGCTCTATGCCAGCTTCCGCCGCTATCACGGCCAGCCGCCTATGGCCTATCTCAAGCGGCTGCGACTGGAAGAGGTGCGGCGCCTGCTGCTGGCGCGTCGTGAGGGTGCCAGCGTCTCGCGCATCGCCCTGGATTGGGGCTTCGAGCACCTGGGACGCTTCGCCAGCGACTACCGCCAGGCGTTCGGCGAGACGCCGTCGCAGACCCTGGCGGGGCGGCGGCTCAACTAGCCGGAGAGCGCCCCACGAAAGCGGCGGGTTTCCGAGGGAGACTCGCCGTAGCGGCGCTTGTATTCCTGGGCGAAGCGACCGAGGTGGGCGAAGCCCCACTTGTAGGCGGTGTCCGTCACCGACTCCACTCGCCCGCTGCGCAGCTCTTCATGCACCCGCTCCAGGCGCAGGTCACGCAGATAGTGCATCGGCGTGGTGCTACGGTAGGTGCGGAAACCGGCGAACAGGGTGCGGACGCTGACGCCGCCATGCTCGGCCAGGGTTTCCACGCTGAGCGGCTCGTGCAGGTGCTCGGCGATATAGGCCTCGATGCGCTTGATGAAGTAGGGCGAGACGTTGCGCTCCCGCGTGCCTTCCAGCTGGCCGTGCAGCGAATGCGGCTGGCCATAGAGCAGGGCGTTGAGCAGCGAGGATTCGAATTGCTTGAGCACCAGCGGCTGGTGGATCGGATGCGCCGGGTCCGCCAGGCCTTCCATGAGCAGGCCGAGCAACTGCAGGAAGTAGCTGCCGCCGGCTTGGCGCAGGTCCAGGCGCGGATCGAACTGCGGCAGGCGGCCCTGCTGGGGCAGGTGCTGGGCGCAATGATGGTCCAGGTCGGCCCGCTCCAGGCGCAGCACCAACTGAGCTGCACCACCGTACCACCGCATGCGCACCGGCAAATCCGGCGAGAGCAGGGCGGCGAGGTGCGGTGAGGACTGGAAGTCCGTCGCCCCGCACTGGATGTCGGCGCCACCGGCGAGGGGAATCTGGATCAGGTAGAAGTCCTGCAGGCACTGAGGATCGATGTCGACGTCGGTGCCGTATTCCAGGCGATTGAGCGACAGCCGCCCGCGGCTGACGTGGTGCAGGCTGGCGCTGACGCTGTCGCCGCGGTGCACCGGCTTCAGCTCGTGGGGCTTGAACACCTTGCTGACACCCTGGCAGGCCGCCTCGCGATCGGCGACCAGGAATTGCAGGCTGTTCGAACAGAACAGGCCGGTCTGGCGAAAGCGCTCACCGCTCTCGGAAGGTGCGGACTCATGGAGCATTGTTACCTCCTTGCACACAGGCGTGGCCCCCTGCACCCTTTTGTTCCCCTCCCGCTGCAGTATGCGGATAGTCACTGCAGCCAGCGGATAGTCATCGGGTAACGGAGCTCGTTCTTGGCCGCTGTTGGACGGCTCTGAGCAGGGTTCTGCAAGGCATGGGCCAAGCGAGGCGTCTGGCGAAGCTTTATGGGCGAACAGCGGTCAGTGGCAGGACCACAACGCTGGCAGCTAGCCCTCGTCGTGGCGCAGGCGTCCGTGTTCGCTGCGTACCGCCGCCATGAAGGTCTGCATGGCCGAGGACTGCACCCGGTGGCGGCGACGGATCAGCCCATAGGGCGGCAACCGCGGCTCGAAGGCGATGGGCAGCACCGCCAGCAGGTGGCGGCCGGGGTAGTCGTTGACCACCGACAGCGGTGTGACCCCGAGCATGTCGGTCTGCTGCAGCAGGGCCAGCAGGGTCATGATGGAGGTGGTCTCGACGATGCTGCCGGGGATGTCGACCCGGGCATCGTGGAAGGCCTGGTTGATGATGGCGCGCATCGGGCTTGGATGCTGCTGCAGTACCCAGGTGTGCTCCTGCAGTTCGCCCCAGGTGAGGTGAGTGGCCTGGGCCAGCGGATTCTGCGCCCCGGCGATCACGCAGAGCACCTCTTCGCCGAGGCTGTCGAACAGCAGCTCCTCGGCGCGGGTGCCGGTGGGAATGCGACCCAGCACTACGTCCAGTTGGTCCTGCAGGAGCGCCTGCACCAGCACGTCGCTGGTGTCCACCTGGATCGACATGGACAGCCGCGGATGGCTCTGCTTGAGGGTAGCGATGGTGCGGGTCAGCAGCCCCGAGGCCAGCGCCGGGATGGCGCCCACCGCGACCCGACCGAGATTGCCCGATTCCAGGGCCACCAGCTCTTCGCGCATGCCCGAGAGTTCGGCGAAGACCATGCGCGCGTAGTAGATCACCGTCTCGCCGAAGGCCGTGGCGCGCATGCCCCGCGGCAGGCGTTCGAACAGCCCCACGCCCAAGAGACTTTCGATCTCGTGGAGCATCTTGGTGGCCGCCGGCTGGGTCATGCCGATATCGTCGGCGGCGCGGCGCAGCGAGCCGAATTCCGCCAGGGCCAGCACCAGGCGCAACTGGCGCAGGCGCAGGCGGCTGTGAATGGTGTGGGCGTCGGGAATGCGGGTCATGCGGGCTTGCCGAGGGGAGGGGTGGCCGGCTACGTTAGCGTAAAAGCCGGCGTCTGGCGCGAGCGCGGCGCACCCCCGCCAGACTGGCGCGTTCACGAGGGATGCACCTTGGCGTGCGGCTGTCCCCGGCGCAGCCCTTGCAGCAGCCGCGCCAGTAGCGGCCAGCAGAGCATCAGCAGCGCCGCGGTGGTCAGGCTGCCCACCAGGGGGTTGGACCAGAAGATGCCCAGCTGGCCATCGGAGAACAGCATCGACTGGCGGAAGGCGTCTTCGGCCTTGTCGCCCAGCACCGCCGCCAGCACCAGCGGGGCGATGGGATAGCCGAGCTTCTTGAAGGCATAGCCGAGGATGCCGAAGCCGAGCATCAGCCAGACGTCGAACAGGCTGTTGTGCACCGAGTAGGCGCCGATCACGCAGACGGTGAAGATGATGGGCGCGATGATGCAGAAGGGAATGCGCAGGATGGCGGCGAACAGCGGTACCGTCGCCAGCACCACGATCAGGCTGACCACGTTGCCCAGGTACATGCTGGCGATCAGGCTCCAGACGAAGTCGTGCTGTTCGGCGAACAGGGTCGGCCCCGGATGCAGGCCCCAGATCATCAGGCCGCCGAGCATCACCGCGGCGGTGGCGGAGCCGGGAATGCCCAGCGTCAGCATGGGCAGCAGGGCACTGGTGCCGGCGCTGTGGTCGGCGGTCTCCGGGGCGATCACCCCTTCCAGCTCGCCCTTGCCGAAGCCCTCGCGATTCTTCGAAAAGCGCCGCGCCAGGCTGTAGCTCATGAAGGAGGCGGCGGTAGGGCCACCGGGCGTCACACCCATCCAGCAACCGACCAGGGCGCTGCGCAGCCAGGTCAGCCAGTAGCGCGGCAGCTGTTTCCAGGTGCTCAGCACGGTGCGCAGGGTGATGCGCGCCTGCTCGCCACGAAAGTCCAGGCCTTCCTCTACGGTGCAGAGGATCTCGCCGATGCCGAACAGGCCGATCACCGCTACCTCGAAGCTGATGCCCGAGAGCAGCGCCGGCTGGTCGAAGGTCAGGCGCAGGTTGCCGGACACGGTATCCATGCCCACCGCCGCTATGGCGAAGCCGATCATCATGGCCGCCACCGTCTTCAGCGGCGGATTCTTGCTCATGCCGATAAAGGTGCAGAAGGCCAGCAGGTAGACGGCGAAGAATTCCGGCGAGCTGAACTCCATGGCGAAGGCGGCGATGCGGCTGGAGAGGAAGGTCAGTAACAGCACCCCGACCAGGGCGCCCAGCAGCGCCGAGGTGAAGGCCGCCGTCAGGGCCTCGCCGGCACGCCCCTGGCGCGCCAGGGGGTAGCCATCGAAGGTGGTGGCCACCGACGAGGGTTCGCCCGGGATGTTAAACAGGATGGAGGTGATGGAACCGCCGAACAGCGCGCCCCAGTACATGCAGGAGAGCAGGATGATGGCGGAGGTGGGGCTCATGGTGAAGGTCAGCGGCAGCAGCAGAGCGACGCCATTGGGCGCGCCTAGGCCGGGCAGCACCCCGACCAGGATGCCGAGCAACACGCCGATCACCATCAGCGCGATATGGTGGAAGGACAGGATCATGCCCATCCCGTGCATCAGGGAATCGAATTCGCTCATGACAGGGTCCTCAGCAGGCGGGCGAGGTCGGCCAGGGGACCGGCATCCAGCGGCACCTTGAACCAGAGGGCGAAGATCAAGTAGCTGGCCAGGCTCACTCCTCCAGCGGTGGCCAGGATCTGCAGTACGCCATAGCGGCGCTGCCGCTGGCGGTCCCGCGCCATGAACCAGGCGATGAACAGGAAGGCCGTGAGATAGAGACCGAGCAGGGGCAGGGCGACGACGAAGGCCAGCATCGGCAGGAATACCCGCAGCACCTGGCCGAAGGCGGCACGCTCGACAAAGGCCGTGCGCAGCGCCTGCCAGCGCCACAGGGTCTGCAACGCCGTGGCCAGGCTGGCCAGGGTCAGCAGCAGGCCGATGTAGAAGGGAAAGTAGCCCGGTTCCGGACCGGCATCGCCCCAGCCGATGCCCTGTTCCAGACTGCCGAGCATCACGATGCCGCCGAGCCCGGCGGTGAAAGCCGCCAGGCCGAGTTCCACCCAGCGGGTGGCGATCAGGGAATCTCCGGCCATGGCCGTCTCTCCTGTGTCGATGCGCGCCGATCAGCGCTTGAGCCAGCCCGCTTCCTCGAACACCGGGGTGACCCGGGCGGTGTCCTGGGCGATGTAGTCCTGCAGCGCCTGGCCTTCGAGGAAGGTCGGCACCAGGGCGTTGCGCTCGATATAGGCCTTGAACTCCGGGGTCTGGCTGACCTTGCGCAGCAGCGCCACGTAGAAGGCCCGCTGTTCCTCGCTGACCCCGCCCGGCAAAAGCACGGTGCGCGGGAAGCGGTACTGGTCGATGCCCAGGCCCTGTTCCTTGCAGGTGGGTACGTCCGACCAGGCCTGGGTCTCGGTGACCTTGGCGGTATAGGCCATGCGCGCCTGGCTGAAGACGCAGAGCGGCACGACCTGGCCACCGCGCCACTGGCCCAGGCTCTCGCTGGGGTTGTTGACGTTGGAGGTGATGTGCTTGCCGGCCAGCTGGGTGGCCGCCTCGCTGCCACTCTTGAAGGGGATGTAGGTGAGCTTGGTGCCCTCGGTGCGATTGAGCAGCAGGGTCAGGGTCTGGTCGACGTCCTTGGACTGGCTGCCACCCATGCGCTTGCCGGCCGGGTCCTGCTTGATGGCGTCGATATAGCCGCGGGCGTCCTTCCAGGGCGCGTCGGCGTAGCTCCAGAGGATGAAGTCATCCTCGGCGATGGCCGCCACCGGGGTGAGGTCGGCGAGCTGGTAGCCGAGCTTGGCGGTCAGCGGCAGCAGGTAGACGTTGTTGGTGGCGATGACCAGCTTGTCCGCCTCGCCCTTGGCCAGCTTCATCTCCAGGAAGGCCTCGGCACCGTTGCCGCCGCCCTTGTTCATCACCACGGTGCTGGCGTCGAGCAGCTTATGCTGGGTGATGATCGACTGGATCAGGCGGCCGAGCTGGTCGGTGCCGCCACCGGGGCCGCCGGCGACCACGATTTCCACCTTGCCTTCCGGTTGCCAGGCCGCCTGGGCAAGGGGCGCTGCCACGGCGGCGAGGCACAGGGGAAGGGTAGCGAGCAGGGAGGGGCTGCGCATGGGATGACCTCTTTCTTATCGTTGTTTTGGGTGGAGTGAGTCTGCGCAGCCCCGGCGGTGCCTGACCAGTCAAAAATAAGCATGCATCGATAGCCTGGGGTTATGCCTTGGCCGGAGCTTCGCGGGATGCCGCGTAGCAGACGGCTTGCGCTGTAACGGCCACGTCGAGCTATATCCTGAGCTCATACCCCTATGCGCGGATTTGCATTGGACGGTTATCGCTGCGCAACCGATAGTCGACCTCGCCAGCCGGCAGCTGAACGCCCATAACAATAATCCCAGGGGTCACGCCATGCTCTCGACGTCCCGCTCCACACCTGTCGCGCACGCCGCTGCCGTCCCGACAACGCTACGCGCCTCCCGGGTCCGCTGGCGCATCTTCGCCATCATCTTCGGCCTTACGGTCATCAACCTGGTGGACCGCGTGTCCCTGTCCATCGCCATGCCCACCATCGCCCGCGAATTCCAGCTGACGCCGGCCATCCAGGGGCTGATTCTCAGCAGCTTCTTCTGGGCCTATGCCCTGCTGCAGATTCCCGGTGGCTGGCTGATCGACCGCTATGGCCCACGCCGGGTCATCGGCTGGTCCACCGGCCTCTGGGGCGTGTTCCAGACCCTCGCCGCCTTCGCCACTGGCGGGCTGTCCTTGATCTTCGCGCGGGTCGCCCTGGGCGCCGCCGAGGCGCCGCTGTTTCCCGCCGGAGGCAAGCTCAATTCCCTCTGGCTGGCCTCCAGCGAGCGGGGGCGCGGCGCGGTGCTGATGGATTGCGGCGGTCCGCTGGGCGTGGCCCTGGGCGGCCTGCTCATCGCCTACCTGATCGCCGTCTTCGGTTCCTGGCGCACCGCCTTCTTCGTCGCCGGCATCGCCACCCTGGCCATGGCCTGGCTCGCCTGGCGCTACCTGCGCGACGACCCGGCGACCCACCCGGGGGTCAACGCCGTCGAGCTGGCGCGGATCAACGAGGGGCGCACCACCTCCGTCGCCCAGGCCGCCAAGGCCGGTGCCCAGGGCCTCGGTATCGCCCGGCGCTCCCTGGCGGGCATCCTGCTCGGCCGGGCCAGTTGGGCCATGGTCTTCTTCGGGCTGCTGACGTGGGGTCCGAGTTACCTGGCCCAGGCCCGCGGCTTCGACATCAAGGGCATAGGCGCGGCGACCTTCGTCATCTTTCTCTGCGGCGCGGCCAGCTCCCTGGTCGGTGGTTTCCTCTGCGACCTGCTGGTGCGCCGGGGCGTGCGCCGTGGACTCGCCGCCAAGGGGCTGCTGTCCTGTTCCGGGCTGGTGGCGCTGGCGGCCTTCCTGCTGCTGCCGCGACTGAGCGATCCCTATGCCGCGGTGGGGCTGCTGTCGCTGACCGCCTTCTTCCTCATGTGGGGCAGCCTCTACTGGAGCTTCCCGGCCTTGCTGGCGGCGCCGGCGCGGGTCGGCTTGATCGGCGGGGTGATGAACCTGGCCGGCAGCCTCGGCGGCATCGCCGTGCCCATCCTGGTCGGCCTGCTGCTGCAGCACCTGGGCGGCTATCCGGCGGTGCTGGGCTTCTTCGCCCTCTGCTCGGGGCTGTTCATCCTCGGCACCCTGCTGATCGGCCTGGACGAGCGGGAGGTGGCCCATGGCTGAGCTCTACCGCGGACCCATCGTCGACGCCCATCACCATTTCTGGGAGCCTGGCCGTAACTTCCACCCCTGGCTGTCCGGCGCGGAGACCATCCCCTTCCGTTATGGCGACTACAGCGCCCTCAAGGGTGACTACCTGCCCGAGCATTACTTCGCCGATGCTGCCGGCCACGACGTGGTCCAGACCGTCTACGTGGAGACCGAATGGGATCCTCGCGATCCCCTCGGCGAGACCCGTTACATCGACGACCTGGCGCGTCGCCAGGGCGTACCCAACGCGGTGGTCGCCCAGGCCTGGCTGGATGCCGAAGACGCCGCTGAGCTGCTCGCCGCCCAGGCCGCCTTCGAACGGGTGCGCAGCGTCAGACATAAGCCCGGTGGCCCGGCACATCCGGAACAAGTGGGTCGCCAGCGCACCCTGATGAGCGATGACCGCTGGCGCCAGGGCTACGCTGCGTTGCAACGCCACGGTCTGCACTTCGATCTGCAGACGCCCTGGTGGAATCTCGACGAGGCCTGCCGCCTGGCCCGGGACTTCCCGGCCATCCAGTTGATCCTCAACCATACGGGGCTGCCTTCCGACCGCAGCGCCGAAGGTCTGGCCGCCTGGCGCGCCGCCCTGGCCCGCCTCGCCGAATGGCCCAACGTGGCGCTGAAGATCTCCGGCCTGGGCCTGGCAGGTCAGCCCTGGCGCGCCGCGGACAACGCCTGGATCGTCCGCGAGGCCATCGCCGTCTTTGGCGCCGAACGCGCCATGTTCGCCAGCAACTTTCCCGTCGACCGCCTGTGCGGCAGCTACGACACCATTCTCAGCGGCTTCAAGCGCCTGGTGGCCGACCTGCCCGCTGCCGCCCAGCGCCAGCTCTTCCACGACACCGCCCAGCGCCTGTATCGCCCGGTGGCCGACACCCTTCGCCTGGACACCCACCTGAGGACTTCCGCATGAGCTATTCCACGCTTCCCCGCCTGGCCGTGGTGCTGGGCGATCCCGCCGGCATCGGCCCCGAATTGATCGCGCGCCTGCTGGCCGATCCCGAGGTGCGCAGTCGCGCGCGGGTGGTACTGATCGCCGATGAGGAAGAGGCTCGCACCGGCATGCGCATCGCCGGTTGCGAGTATCCCTATCGACCCATCGATCGCCTGGATGCCCTCGATTTCCACGACGACGTCCCGCTGCTGTATGCCTACCGCGGTACCGCCGAGGGTGCCTTTCCACGTAGCGCGGCCAGCGCCGTCGGCGGTCGCTACAGCCTGGATACCCTGGCCGTCGCCCTCGACCTGACCCAGGCCGGTCATACCGATGCCATCCTCTTCGGCCCCTTGAACAAGACCTCGCTGCACCTGGCTGGCATGGGCCACAACGACGAGCTGCACTGGTTTGCCGAGCACCTGGGCTACCAGGGACCCTTCTGCGAATTCAACGTGCTGGATGACCTCTGGACCTCGCGGGTGACCTCCCATGTCGCGCTCAAGGAGGTCCCCGGCCTGCTCAGCCAGGAGCGGGTGATCGAAGCCATCCAGCTGATCGACAACGAACTCAGGCGCAGTGGCCTGGCGCGACCACGCATCGGTGTCTGCGGCCTCAATCCGCACAATGGCGACAACGGCAGCTTCGGGCGCGAGGAGCTGGATCTGATCGGCCCCGCGGTGGAGCGCGCCAAGGCGCTGGGCATCGCCGCCGATGGTCCCTATCCGGCCGATACCATCTTCCTCAAGGTCCAGGGCGACACCCGCGCCTTCGATGCGGTGGTGACCATGTACCACGACCAGGGCCAGATCGCGATCAAGCTGATGGGCTTCTCCCGCGGCGTGACGGTGCAGGGCGGGCTGCCCATCCCCATCACCACCCCGGCCCATGGCACCGCTTTCGACATCGCTGGCCAGGGCCGCGCCAACGTCGGCGCTACTCGCCAGGCCTTCGAGATCGCCTGCCGCCTGGGCGCATCCCGCCACCGATAGCGACCGCGGCGCCCCAGGCGCTTCCCGACTCCGCCGAACCGGCCCGCGGGCCGGCAGGCCCGACTCATGCCCGAAAAAGGAAATCCACCATGAAAATCACCCGCGTCCGTACCCGCGTCTTCGAATGGAAAGGCAAGGTCGTCCCGCCCCAGGCGCACTTCTGCACCAATGCCACCGATATCCTCTATGAGCGCGGCGACGCCATGGGCTCCTTCCGCTTCCATGGCTGGCTGGTGGTGGAGATCGAGACCGACAGCGGCCTGGTCGGCCTCGGCAACTGCGCCCTGGCCCCGCGGGTGGCCAAGGAAATCATCGACCTCTACCTGACCCCCATCGTCCTGGGCCAGGATCCCTTCGACAACGAATACCTCTGGCAGAAGATGTACCGCCGCACCCACGCCTGGGGTCGCAAGGGCATCGGCATGGCCGCCATCTCCGCGGTCGACCTGGCGCTCTGGGACCTGATGGGCAAGGCCGTGAACAAGCCGGTGTTCAAGCTGCTGGGAGGCCGAACCAAGGAAAGGATCCCCTGCTACGCCTCCAAGCTCTATGCCAACGACAACCTGGACCTGTTCCTGGAAGAAGCCCAGGGCTATCTCAGCCAGGGCTTCGACGCCCTCAAGATGAGATTCGGCTACGGGCCCAAGGACGGTCCCGCCGGCATGCGGCGCAATATCGAGCAGGTGCGGGCCTTGCGTGAGCTGGCGGGTCCCGATGTCGACATCATGCTGGAGTGCTACATGGGCTGGACCCTGGAATACGCTCGCCGCATGCTGCCCAAGCTGGCCGAGTTCGAACCGCGCTGGCTGGAAGAACCGGTCATCGCCGACGACATCGAAGGCTATGTCGAGCTCAAGAAAATGGGCATCATGCCCATCTCCGGCGGCGAGCACGAATTCACCTCCTACGGCTTCAAGGACCTGCTCGAACGCCGCGCCGTGGACGTCATCCAGTACGACACCAACCGCGTCGGCGGCATCACCGCCGCGCGCAAGATCAATGCCCTGGCCGAAGCTTGGTCGGTGCCGGTCATTCCCCACGCCGGCCAGATGCACAACTACCACCTGACCATGGCCAGCACCGCCTCGCCCCTGGCCGAGTTCTTCCCGGTGTTCGACGTGGAGGTGGGCAACGAACTCTTCTACTACGTCTTCAAAGGCGAACCCCAGCCGGTCGCCGGCTACCTGCAACTGGACGACGACAAGCCTGGCCTGGGCCTGGAGCTGTCCGAAGAGCACCTGAAGGACTTCGAGGTGATCGAGTAGCGGTGATAGCGGCCGCCGCCCGCGAGGAGGTGGCGGCCAGCGCTCGCCTCAGACCCCAGCTTGCTGGTGTCGCCACTCCTGGGTCCGGCCGCCGAAACCATAGGCGGCGGCACGCGCGTCGATCAGATGCACATAGCTGAGTTCGTGCAGGTCAGGCCGGAGCGTCGCCATGGCCGTGTGGACTTCCGCCAGGAAGCGCGCCTTCTCGGCCTTGGTGTTCGTCTCGTCGGTGATGCTGATGTCGAGATGAAAGGCGCTGCCGCCGAGCGTCGCCAGCGACTGCCCGCCAAGAAACCAATCCGTGTCGGGAATGTAGTGAAGGGTGGTAGCCATGTCTTCGGGACGTTTTCCTAGGTACCTTTTGATCAGGTCATTGATAAGCAGTACCGCGCCTCGGCCGAGGGTTTCGTCGCGATCGCCAGACAGATGAAGGGTGATATGGGGCATGGCCGCTCTCCTGGGTTGAAGTCGCCACTGTGCCGGTCTGGCTTGCAACGGAAAAGCAGGAAGATAAGATGCCATCCATCTGCTTTTGGAATGGATGACTATGTCCGGCTTCGATCTCGAACAGCTTCGTACCCTGGTCATGGCGGTTGATGCCGGAAGTCTCTCGGCGGCAGTCCCGCTGCGCTGCCTGTCTCAGTCGGCCTTGAGCGAGCAACTGCGCAAGCTGGAAGAGCGTGCCGGTCAGACCCTGTTGATTCGCAGCAAGGCCGGGGTCAGGCCAACCGCCGCGGGCGAACGCCTGCTGGCCCATGCTCGGCCGCTACTCGCGATGGCCGACGCGGCCTGGCGTGATCTCCATGAGGTGCCCTTGGCAGGCGAAGCCTGCCTGGGCGTGACCGACTATTTTCGTCCAGCCGATCTGGCGCGCCTGCTGGCCCGCCTGCAGTACCAATTACCGGGACTGCGCCTGCGTACCCGTATCGGCAGGAGTGACGAACTGGAGGCCGCTCAACGTGAGGGTGAGCTGGATTTGGCTATCGTCATGAACCTGGAGACCGAGCGAAAGACCGCGCCCCGGATGAGGGTCACGCCCTTGCACCAGGAGCCGCTGTGCTGGGTAGGCGCGGTAGGCGTGGAATCCATACAGCCAGGGCGACCCGTACCCCTGGCCCTGTTGCCGGAGGGCTGCTCTTTGCACCGCCTGGCGTGCAGCCGCCTGGAAGCCGCAGGCATGGCCTATGTGGTCAGCCATATCGCCTCGGGCGTGGCGGGTCTGCAGGCAGCATTGACGGCAGGACTGGGCGTCGCCTGTCTGAATGCGTCTGCCGTTGCCGGGCAGGGGCTGCGCCTGCTCGACGAAGATGCCTTGCCGGCGTTGCCTTCGGCGCGCTTTCTGCTCTTGCAGCCCGATGCCGAGGAGGACTCCGTCCAGGCGCGACGCCTGCAGTCCTTGGGCGGCGCACTGGCCGACGCGCTGCGCGCCTAGATAAAAAAGCCACCCCGAAGGGTGGCAAGTGCGAACAAAGGGTTGCCGCCAGCAGCGGCGGATTCAGTGCAACCTGGCCTCCACCGAGTCGGCCAAGCGGGTGAGGATGAGGCAGCAGGACACGGCGCCCGCATCCAGTACGCCGAGGGATCTTTCGCCCAGGCGGCTGGCGCGGCCGATGCGGGCCACCAGGTCGCGGGTCGAGTCACGGCCCTGGGAGGCGGCGCGCTTCATGGCTTCGAGGGCGTCGTGGAAGCTGGCGCCCCGGGCCACGGCGTCCTCGAAGGTTTCCACCGCCGGGATCAGGGCATCCATCAGGCACTTGTCGCCGACGCCGGCCTCGCTGATGTCCTGGATCGAGGCCAGGCCACCGCGCAGCAGCCGGGCGAAGGTATCGGCATCGATCTCGGCCTTGCCGCGCACCTGGTCGGCCATGCCGATGAACAGGCTGCCGTAGAGCGGCCCCATGGAGCCGCCGATGCCTTCCATCAGCGCCAGGGTCAGTTCGTCCAGGGCCTCCGCCAGGGTCAGCTGGCGGCCGGCCATGGCCTTGCCGCAGCGGGAGAAGCCCTTGGCCATGTTGATGCCGTGGTCGCCATCGCCGATGGCGCCGTCCACCTCGCTGAGGTATTCGCGATTGGCGACGATGACGTCCACCAGGTCACTGACGATGGGGGTGCCCTCGGCACCGGAGAAAGACTGCTGCATGGCGTTCACTCCGTCTGGGTCAGGCCGATGGAACGGCAGGGTTGATCGATCAGCCGGGCCAGTTCCTCGTCCACGCCCAGCACGCTCAGGGTCACGCCCATCATTTCCAGGGACGTGAAGTAGTTGCCGACGTAGCGACGATGCACGCGCAGCCCGCGGGCCTCGAGCAACCGCGCCACCTCGGCGTAGAAGATGTACAGCTCCATCACCGGCGTGGCGCCCAGGCCGGAGACCAAAACCACCACCCCCTGGTCCTGGCCGAAGTCGCGATCGGCCAGGATGGGTTCCAGCATGCGCGCCGCCATCTGCCGCGCCGGCGCTATGGGTACCACGGCGATGCCTGGCTCGCCGTGGTGGCCGATGCCCAGTTCCATCTGGCCGTCGGCGATCTGGAAGTTCGGCTTGCCCACCGCGGCGATGGTGCAGGGGGTCAGGCCGACGCCGATGGAGCGGCAGTTGGCGACGGCCTTCTGCGCCACGCGGATGACGCCGTCCAGGTCGTAGCCCGCGGCCGCGGCAGCGCCGCCGACCTTCCACATGAAGATCTCGCCGGCCACGCCGCGGCGCTTGGCGATCTCCTCCCTGGGCGCCGAGGCGACGTCGTCGTTGGCCACCACCGTCCTGATCTGCAGGCCGCGGCTGGCGGCCATCTTCATCGCCAGCTTCACGTTCATGTTGTCGCCGGCATAGTTGCCGTACAGGCAGGCTACCCCGGCGCCGCGGTCGGCGGCGTGGAAGGCGTCGAGGAAGCTCTTGGCGGTGGGCGAGGAAAAGATCTCGCCGACCGCCACGGCGTCCACCAGGCCCGGGCCGACATAGCCGAGAAAGGCCGGCTCATGGCCGGACCCACCCCCGGTCACGACGCCGACGCGACCTTCCGGCGCCACCTGCACGCTGCGGATAACCCGCGGATTGTCGCCGGCCTGGGCCAGCTCCGGATGGGCGAGGAGGATGCCCTCCAGCATGTCCTCCACCACCAGGTCCGGATCGTTGATCACTCGATTCATAGCGTCTCCTTGTTCTCGGCACCCCGCCCGGTCAGGGCTTGAGCACCACCTTGAGGGACTGGTCGCCGCGCTCCATGGTCGCGAAGGCTTCCTTGAAGTCGGCCAGCGGGAAGGTATGGGTGACGATGCCGCGTACATCGATCTTGCGTTGGCCGATGAAGTCGATGGCCCGCGGGTACATGTAGGGCCCCAGGTGCGAGCCGAGCACATCCAGCTCCTTGCGATCACCGATGATCGACCAGTCCACCGTGGCCTCGTCGTTGAACACGCTGAACTCGACGAAGCGCCCCAGCTTGCGCAGCATGGCCAGGCCCTGGTTCACCGCCCGGTGGTGACCGGTGGCTTCGATGTAGATGTCGCAGCCGTAGCCGTCGGTGATGGCGCGGATCTTCTCCACCACGTTCTCGTAGAAGGGATTCCACACCTCGTCGGCGCCCAGCCGCAGCGCCAGTTCGAAGCGCTCCGGCTTCATGTCCAGCACGATCAGCTTCTTCGGGTTGCGCAGCCGCACCGCGCCGATGATGCCGAGGCCGAGGGTACCGGCGCCGGCCACCACCACCACGTCGTCCAGGCCGACATCGGCGCGATCCGCCGCGTGCAGCGAACAGGACAGCGGCTCGATGAGGATGGCTTCCTCGGGCGGGATGTCATCGGGCACCGGGTGCACGATGGCCTCGCGGGTGAAGATCATGTACTCGGCCATGGCGCCCTGGACGTTGTTCTGGAAGCCATAGAGATCGTGCTTCTGGCACATCCAGTACTGGCCATGGTTGCAGAAGCGACAGCCCCAGCAGGGCACGATCTGCTCGGAGATCACCCGGTCGCCGACCTGCACGCCGCGCTTTTCGGCACCGGGCCCGAGCGCCACCACCCGGCAGACGAATTCGTGGCCGGGAATCATCGGCGGCTTCACGTAGCGCGGTTGCTCGGCGTCGCCCCAGAAGGAGGGCGCGCCGCGGTAGGTCTTGATATCGCCCATGCAGATGCCGCACAGCTCGACGCGGGTGAGGATCTCGTCCGGGCCGGGTACCGGCACCGGTACCTGTTCCAGGCGATAGTCCTCGGGGCCATGGCAGACCACCGCATTCATGGTCCTGGGCAGAGCGTTCTCGAAAGCGCTGGACATGAGGTTACCTCGGGTTCGTGGGCATCACTGGATGCTGTAGCCGCCGTCGATCACCAGGTTCTCCCCGGTGATCATGGCGGCGGCGTCGCTGAGCAGGTAGAGCACCGCGGCGGCGATCTCCTCGGGGCGGGCGAAACGGCCCACCGGGATGAGCCGCTTGGCCCGCTCGCCCACCTCGCCGGCCCAGGCCTTCTTGCCCAGTTCGGTCTCGACGATGGTCGGCGAGACGGCATTCACGGTGATGCCGAATTCGGCCCACTCCATGGCCAGGACCCGGGTCATGCCCACCACCGCGGCCTTGCTGGCGCAGTAGGCGACGTGCCGATCCAGGCCGATCACCGCCGCCTGGGAGGCCAGGTTGACGATGCGTCCGCCGCCGCTGGCGCGCAGGTGGCGAGCCACCGCCTGGGCGACGAAGAAGCTGGCCTTGAGGTTGATGTCGAGGGTGCTGTCCCAGGCCTCTTCGCTGACGTCCAGGGCCTTGTCCAGCAGGGCGATCCCGGCGCTGTTGACCAGCAGGTCGAGCCGGCCGAAGGCCTTGGCGGCCTGGTCCACGGCCGCCTCGATGGCTGCCTTGTCGCGCACGTCGAGGGCGATGCCCAGGTGGCCGTCGCCCAGTTGCGCGGCGATCTGCGCCACCTCGGGGTTGCGGTCCAGCAGCGCCACCCGGGCGCCGCGGCTGGCCAGCAGGGTGGCGCAGGCGTGGCCGATACCCGCCGCGCCGCCGGTGACCAGGGCGCACCGACCGCTGAGGTCGAACGCCTGATTCCAGAAGTCGGACATAGAGAGATCTCCCGGACGGGCAGGGCGCCCGTCCTCGTCGAGGCGGCTTACTTGCCGCTGACCTGCTGGTAGAGGGCGTCGGCGTTTTCCGGCGTCACCGCCACCCAGGGGATGATGTAGTTCTTCGCGGTGCCGTCACCCCACTGCAGGGCGGGGTAGCGCTTCCAGATCTCCGAGCGCGGCTGGTAGGCACTGCCCTCCAGCTTGCGTAGCACCACGTCCAGGGCACCCTGGGACTGCGCCTGGGCATCCTGGAAATAGGTGATCAGCTCGCCCTTCTTCGCCGCCTGGATGGCGTCGGGCATGCCGTCGATGGAGGTGACCGGGATGTCCTTGGCCGACAGCCCGCGGTTCTTCACCGCCTGCAGCGCGCCGAGGGCCATGTCGTCATTCTGCGCGATGATGCCGGCGATACCCTTGGGATGGGCGTTGAGCCAGTCTTCCGTGAGGGTCAGGGACTCGGCCCGCGACCAGTTGGCGGTCTTCTTCTCGATCACCTTCATCTCGGGGTGCTTCTGCAGCACCTCCATTTCGCCCTTCTCGCGATCGATCTGCGCGGACTGGCCGATGGGTCCCTGGATGATCACCACGTTGCCCTTGCCGCCGAGCTTTTCCGCCAGCGCCTGGGTCTGCAGGCGGCCACCCTCCACGTCGTCGTTGCCCACGTAGGGCACGCTGGCGCTGGCGACCTTGGTATTGGAGGCCACCACCGGCACCTCGCTCTCCATGGCGCGGGCCACGGCGCCGACGCTGGCCTTGGTATCGATGGGCACGAAGATGATGGCGTCGTAGTGCTGGGTGACCATCGTCTCGATCTGGTTGTTCTGCGTCAGGGCGTCGTAGTTGCCGTCGAACACCGTGATCTGTACCGAGCCGTCCTTGACCGCCGGGTGCTGCTTGAGATCGCGGACCCAGGCCTGCATGAACTGGCCCTTGAGGCCGTAGACGGCGGCCCCGACCTTGTAGGGCGCCGCCTGGGCCAGGCTGCTGGCGAGCAGGGACGTGGCGAGAACGCAGAGCAATTTGCGAGCGTGCATGGGTGACTCCTTTTCTTGTTGTCGTGCGGAGAGGTTCGCGATCAGGCCCGGCGCTTGCGCCAGACGTCGATCAGGACGGCGAAGACGATGATCAAACCCTTGGCCACCTGCTGGTAGTAGGACGACACCCCCAGCAGGTTCAGGCCGTTGTTGATGACGCCGATGAGCAGGGCGCCGAACAGGGTGCCGACGATGCTGCCGGTGCCCCCGGAGAGACTGGTGCCGCCGATCACCACCGCGGCGATGGCGTCCAGCTCGTAGGAGACGCCGGCCTGGGGCAGGGCGGAGGTGGTCCGCGCCGAGAGCACGATGCCGGCCAGGCCAGCCAGCAGCCCGGAGATCACGTACACCGAAAAGGTCACCTTGCGCACGCCGATGCCGGAGGTGCGGGCGCTCTTCTCGTTGCCGCCCACCGCGTAGACGTAGCGGCCATAGGTGGTGTACTTCAGCACCAGCCAGAAGAACAGCGCGACGATGGCGAAGATCACGATGGGCATGCCGATCGGTCCGAGCTTGCCGGTGCCCAGGGCCAGGTAGGCTTCCGGCAGGTCGGTAACGGGGCTGCCGTCGTTGAGGATGAAGGTCAGGCCGCGCCCGACGCTGAGCATGCCCAGGGTGGCCACGAAGGGCGGGATCGACAGGTTGGCGACCATGAACCCATTCAGCGCCCCCATCACCGCCCCGGCGAACATCCCGGCGCTCAGCGCGGCCAGCAGGCCATAGCCCTGCACCGCGACCAGGGCGCTGCACAACCCCGAGAAGGCCAGGATCGAGCCCACCGAGAGATCGATGCCGCGGGTCAGAATGACGTAGGTCATGCCTACCGCGAGGATGCCGTTGATGGAGGTCTGGCGCAGGATGTCCATCCAGTTGCGCCAGGTCATGAAGTACTCGCTGCTGAAGCCCAGGGCGACGCACAACAGCACGAACACCAGCGGCAGGCCGAAGCGGTCGAGGGCGAAGCGCAGCCGGCTGCGCGACGGCGCGGGGGTGATACTGGAAGTGAGGGTCTGGATGGTCATGAGGCAAGACTCAGCAAGGCTTCCTGGGACAGGGACCGGTCCTCGCTCACGGTGACCAGGCGGCCGGCCTTGAACACCGCGATGCGATCGCTCAGATGGAGCAGTTCCGGGGCTTCGGAGGACACGACGATGGCGGCGCCACCGGCGCGGACGAACTCGTCGAGCAGGCGGTAGATCTCCTGCTTGGCACCCTCGTCGATACCGCGGGTGGGTTCGTCGCAGAGCAGGCACACCGGTTCGGTGGACAGGCACTTGGCGAGCACCACCTTCTGCTGGTTGCCACCGCTCATGGCCGCCACCGGCAGCTCGAGGGACGCGGTCTTGACCTTCAGTCGGCGCACCATCTCTTCCGCCAGCGCGCGTTCCTTGCGCCCGCTGATCACGCCCAGGCTGGAGAGGCGGTCGTAGGCGGCCAGGGCGACGTTCTCGCGGACGCTGCCGGTGAGCACCAGGCCGGTGTCCTTGCGGTCCTCGGTGACCAGCGAGATCCCGGCGCGGATGGTGGCGGCCGGATCACCCACTGGCACCGGGGCACCCTTGAGCGCCACCTGGCCGGCGTCCGGCGTGGTCAGACCATAGACGCAGTTGAGGAATTCGCTGCGCCCCGAACCCATCAGCCCATAGATGCCGAGGATCTCGCCCGGGCGCACCTGCAGGCTGACGTCCTGGAATTCGTTCTTGCGACACAGGCCGGCCACCGTGAGGCAGGGTTCGGCGCTCGACACGCGACCCTGCTTGTGGTCGATGGCCGCCAGCTCCCGGCCGACGATGCCGCGTACCAGATGCGCCCGGTCGACGTTGGCCATCGCCCCTGTCTCGACGAAGGCGCCATCGCGGAAGATGGTGTAGCGGTCGGCGATCTGCGCCAGTTCGGTCAGGCGATGGGAGACATAGATGATGCCGGCGCCCCGCGCGGTCAGGCGCCGGATCGCGGCGAACAGCGTTTCCGTCTCCCGCTCGCCGATCGCCGAGGTCGGCTCGTCCATGATCATCACCCGGCAGTCATGGCTGAAGGCCTTGGCGATCTCCACCAGCTGCGTCTGGGCGATGCTCAGGCGGCGCATGGGCATGCCGGCCTCGACCTCGAAGCCGAGATCCTCCAGCAGGACGCGGGTCCGCCGATTCAGCTCGCGGTTGTCCAGCAGGCAGCCCAGCCGGCGTGGCTCCCGACCCAGCCAGATGTTCTCGGCCACGGTCAGGTCGGGGATGGGTTCCAGTTCCTGGGTGATCATGGCGACGCCAGCGGCGAGGGCTTCGCTGGGGCGCTGGAAGACCACCTCGCGACCTTCCAGGCGAATGCTGCCCGCATCCCTCTGGGTGATGCCCATGAGGATGCTGAGGAAGGTGGATTTGCCGGCACCGTTGCCGCCGCACAGCGCGTGCACCGAGCCCGCCTCGAGACTCAGGTGGCCGTCGCGCAGGGCGGGTATCCCGGCATAGGCCTTGGCGACCTTTTCAGCATGAAGCAGCAAGGGCGAAGCCATGGTACGTCCTCTCAGCTGGTGTTGTTTTCTTGTCGCAGCGATGGAGCTCGTAGTGAGCATATGTTTAAACCATGAAAATCTGATCAGTCAACTGGCGGCCATAAATTTTCTGCGCGAGTCGAGGATGCGGGTTCGGCGCGGTCAGGATCGCCTTGTCCACGGAATATCTATTCAGATCAGGCTATACGGCGCCGTATAGATGTAAACAAAATTGCTTGATCGGAATTTCACATGATGATCATATGATCGAGACCGCGTTGGTCTCTCATAGGAGCGCCAGGTGCATGAACGCCACCCAATCCATCGCCATCGGCTGTGACGAAGCCGGCTACGAACTCAAGGAGCAGCTCAAGGCCTTCATCCTTTCCCTCGGTCTCGAGGTGGAGGATTTCGGCTCCCATTCCACCGAGCCGGTGCTCTACCCGGATATCGCCTACGCGGTCGCCAGCGCCATTCGCGAGGGGCGAAATCGCCTCGGCGTGCTGGTTTGCGGGACCGGCATCGGCATGGCCATCTCGGCCAACAAGGTCCAGGGCATTCGTGCCGCGCAGGCCCACGACACCTATTCGGCGGAGCGCGCCCGCAAGAGCAACGACGCCCAGATCCTCTCGATCGGGGCGCGAGTGGTCGGGCCCGAGCTGGCCAAGAGTCTGGTCAAGGCCTTTCTCAGTTCGGATTTCGAGGCCGGGCGCTCCGGGCCCAAGGTCGAGCGCATCACGGCCCTCGAGCAGCGCCGTGATTGCTAGGCGCTGGACGCCGTCCGCCCGGACTGGGGACAATGGCGGCTTTGCCAGGCAACCGGAGTCGATCCTGCATGAATGACAATGCCAGTCGTGGGGCCAGCGACTTCGAGCTGATGACCGACATCGCGATGCTCTACTACCTGGACAACGTCAACCAGGAGGCCATCGCCCAGCGCCTGTCGCTGTCGCGAGCCAAGGTCAGCCGCCTGCTCAAGCGTGCCCGCGACGAAGGCATCGTCGAGGTGCGGGTGCTGCAGCATCCCACCATGAACAACGAGGTGGAGCAGAAGCTGCTGGAACGTTTCCGCCTGGATCGCGCCCTCATCGCCGTGGACCACGCGGATCCGGACACCCAGCGCTCGGCGGTCGCCAGCCTGGTCGCCAACTACCTCAACCGGGTGCTGGCCGACGGCATGATCGTCGCGGTGGGGATGGGGCGTAACGTCGGTGCGGTGGCCGACAACGTCTTCCTGCCCAATGGCCGCAACTGCACCTTCGTCTGCGCCATCGGTGGCTCCCTGCGCGCGGGGGAATACATGAATCCCGACCATATCTGCCGGCGCCTGGCGGCGCGCTTCGGTGGCGAGAGCGAAACCCTCTATGCCCCGGCCATGGTGGCCAACCCCGAGCTGCGCGCGACCCTGATCGCCAACGACACCGTGCGTGCCACCCTGGATCGCGCCCGCCGCGCCGATCTCGCGCTGATCGGCATCGGTGACATGAGCGAGAGCAGTAACATGGTGCGCATGGGCTGGTTCTCGCCGCAGGAGATCGCGGCGGCCCGTCTGTCCGGCACCGTGGGCGACATGATGGGGTACGACTTCATCGACATTCATGGGCGGCCGGCGGTCAATGTGCTGCAGGGGCGGGTGATAGGGCTCACGGTCCAGGAATTGACCCGCATCCCCGACGTTATCGCCGTCGCCAGCGAAAGCACCAAGGCCGCCGCCATCCTCGGCGCCCTGCGCTCCGGCGTCATCAATACCCTCGCCACCACCGTCACCAACGCCCACACCATCCTGGCGCTGGACGACGCCACCCGCCGCGATACCTGATTCAGCCGACCAGGATCGCCGCCGCGCCCCGCGGCTGCCGGGTGTACCACAGCACCCGGCTGACGCCGCGGGTCACCGCTACATAACTCAGGCGCAAGGCCTCGTCGGCCATGGCTTCGTCGTAGCTTTGCTGGAAATGGCCGCTGGCGGCATAGAGTGCATTGCGCAAGGGATGCGGCTGCTGGGGTTGGCCATCATCGAGCACGATCGCCACTTCCGCCTGCAGACCCTTGGCGCGGTGGATGGTGCAGGTCCGCACGCCCTCCTGGCGGCCCAGTTGCTCATTGAGGGTCTTCAGGGGTGCATTCACTCGGCTCATCACCATGACTGCCCAGCGCTCCGGCCGCTCTCGCTCGGCGGCGTAGCGGCGCTGGTCCTCGATCTCGCTCAATAGCAATGGGAGTTGGCGGCCAATGTCGAATTGCCCGACGACCTTCACGCCGTTTCCCTGCTCATCCGCCGCTCTGGATGCCTGGGTACGCTTGGCCTGCTTGTGCTTCACCTGCGTCAGGATCCGCTCACCGTCAGCCACGATCTGCGGCGAAGACCGATAGTTGGTACCCAGCATCAGCGTCTGGCTCGGCGTCTGGCCGGGAAACCAGCGATCGAAGTGGATGAACAGTTCCGGCGAGCTGCCGCGCCAGCCATAGATGGACTGCCAGTCGTCGCCGATGGCCATCAGTGAGGGCGCAACCTTCTCCTCGGCAAGTCTTCTCTGCACCTGCTGGAGCCAGAGCGCGATCTGGGGCGAGATGTCCTGGAATTCGTCGATCAACAGGTGGGTGAAGGGTTGCAGGCGGGCGATCAAGGCGCGGCTCGGCTTCTTCTCCAGGCGATCCGTCAGCACGGCGAAGGCCGTATTGAAGGTGATCAGTCGCTGCTCCTTCAATAGCCGGTTGAACTGTCGCCAGAATTGCTGCATGGCTTCCAGGAAGATCCGGTCACGGGTGGAGCATTCCAGCTGGCTGCTCTTGATCGAGCCGACGCGTAGGCCCAGGGTCTCGGCGAAAGACGCCTGGCCATAGAAGAGGTCAGGCAGCGCCTGGGGTTGGCGTTCGCCATTGAGTACGAAGGGTTGCAGGGGCGCAGCCGCGGGCGGTGCCTCTTCGTTAGGGGCGGCCAGCTCCAACAATAGATGAATGCGCCGACGAAAGCCGGCATCTTCTTTATAGCAGTGCTCATAGGCCTGTAGCAGCCACTGCCGCTGGCTGTCGTTCAGGGTGGCACCGGCGAGCAGGGCGTTGTCCGGTTCTTCGTCCGCCCTGGCGTGTGGCGACAGCTGCTCGAACCACTGCGTCACCCGCAATTCGGCGCGGGCCAGTTGTGCCAGGGCGGAGTGGAAGGTCCGTACCAGTTCCCTGGCGCCGTCGTCGTCCAGCGGGGCATCCCAGAAGGCCAGCACGCGTTTGAGTTGCGCCCTCAGTTCATCGCAGGAGGCCTTGGTAAAGGAGATGACCGTCAACTGCTCTCGGGGCAGCTCCAGATGGCAGAGCATGAACACCACCCGCAGCACCAGCGTCGTGGTCTTGCCCGAGCCGGCTCCAGCGAAGATGCGGGTGGCGGGGGCGCGCGCCAGGATCATCTTCCATTGCTCCGCGGAGGGTGCCTGGATGATGCCCTGGGCCACCGCCTGCTCGACCCGGGCTTTCATCCGCTGCTCCTGCGAGCGCTTTATTGCCAGGGCAGAGCCATAGATGCCGGTGGGGGAGGGGGCAGGGGGAGCGGAATCAGGGGGTGGCCCATCGCCAGCCGCGACTTTCCGCGCGGGCTTGGGCGTACCCTGTGCCTTGCGCGGCCTGGCCGGCGGCCCTTTCTTCTGGCTCCCGGGTGCCGGTTCTCCCTTGAGGAAGAGCGTAGTGCGCGGAAACCAGTCGCCAAGGGTGGTCACCAGCTGTCGTCGGTAGCGGGCCAGAATAGAAGTCATAGGATCCTCGAAACATCATCTGCCGGCATCTTACCCTGCATGAATGACAGCTCGACCCAGAGCACCCTTTTTGGCGGCCGTTGAAAGAATCTTGAAATAACCTGTTGACGCCCTCTGAAACTCCCCTATAATGCGCCCCACTTCCGGTGCAGACGCTGAAGGGCTTGAAAATCAAGCACTTAGGTCTGAGCCGGGCGAGGGGTCCACGGAGTCCTCGCCATTTGGTCTTCACCTTCGGGTGATAACGAAATGAAGCGGAGGGGTTGACAGCGTCCCAGGATGCTGTAGGATTCGCCTCCCGCTGCCGCGATCGGTTGAACCGGTCAGGCAAGCGCAAGTGGTTGAGTTGAAACGAAAAAGTTCAAATCAACGCTTGACAGGATGTGAGGACAGCGTAGAATGCGCGCCTCGGTTGACGACACGA